>CALLKY010000146.1 GCA_938083135.1 uncultured Alphaproteobacteria bacterium
ATCTACGACGCGACGGCGAAGATCGACAGAGAGGGCTTTGGCCATGCAGGCTGGCCTCCTTCACCAGCCCTCATGATGAATCACAAAATAACGCCAAACGGAATCCCTAATGATTCAATTGCCGCTCAATCCGCTCTAAGCAAAGAAATATCTGAAGCCAGCGTGGAAATCTTGGCGGACACTCTGCCAACTGTCATGGGTGATAGGGCGCGGATAACGCAGCTTGTTCGCCACCTCATGGACAACGCTGTCAAATACAATAATGGCCAACGACCAATGGTGCGTATGTCAGTGGAACGTGGGCCGGGGGAATGGGTAATTGCAATTGAGGACAATGGCATTGGAATCGCACTGGAGTACCAGGATCAAATCTTCGACATGTTCCAGCGGCTTCACCTAAGGGACGAATACCCTGGCGCAGGCATTGGCCTGGCCATCGCAAAACGGATCGTTGAAGGCTTTGGCGGTCGCATCTGGGTCGAATCCATACTTGGCGTCGGCTCAACGTTCTACTTCACAATGCCGGATATTCCGGGAGAGCAAAATGAAGAAGCTTATCGATTTGGACAGGCTGCTCGAGGTCAATCCAATCCGGGTCTTGCTGGTTGAAGATAATCCGGCGGACGTCCATCTAACGAAACTTGCCTTCGAGAGCGCGCATCTGGCTGTCCATCTGGAAGCTGTCAGTGATGGTGAAGAGGCGCTGCACTATCTTCAACGCGGCCCTGGCTTTGAAGACCAACGCCGCCCGGACCTAATCTTGCTCGACCTGAACATGCCCAAAATCAACGGCAAGCAAGTGCTTTCCGTCATCAAGCGTGACGTTCTGTTGAAATCGATTCCCGTCATCATCATGACGACGTCTGACGCCGATAGTGACATCGTCGATATGTATAACTTGCAAGCTAATACCTACATGACGAAGCCAATTGAATTTGAGAAATTCATCCAAGCAGTGCTGCGGTTAGACGAGTTCTCCGTCAGTATTGAACGCATGAATCGGCGCCCCATGCCGCAAAATGCACTTGCCGCCCACGGGGTCGATGCGGACGACGGCGCATGGCCCAAGCCGCCAAGTCCATTCGGCTGATCCTGATACTTGTGACAAGCGGTGCTGCTTGCGCTAGGCTTGTGCTCTATTCCACGCCCCAGTCTGATGCTGGGCTGAATGGGGGAAAATAATGACGATTATCCTTGATCCGACGGCGGAACGCGCGCCATCGGCAAAACCGGCGGCGGCGCGACCGTCCGCCGTTGACGGGCTGACGGTTGGCCTGCTCGATATTTCCAAGCCACGTGGTGACTTGTTTATGCAACGCCTGGGCGCGGCGCTCAGCGCTGAGGGTATCCAGGTCAAGCATTACCAGAAGCCGACATTCACGAAGCCAGCACCAACAGCACTCCGCCAGGAAATCGCGGAAGACTGTGATCTTATGGTCGAAGGCCTTGCTGATTGAGGCTCCTGCACAACGTGCTGTACGCATGATGTAGCAGACTTAGAGGCCCGCGGCATTCCAGCCGTTGGTATCGCGACGACCGAATTCATTGATGCGGCTGCGGCCCAGGGCGAGGCACTTGGCTTTGATCCCGCAATGATTTTCGTGCCGCATCCAATCCAGGACCGGACGGATGCTGAACTGGACCAATTAGCCCAGGACTGGCGGGACAGGATCGTCCAGAAACTGTTAGCTTAACCAGTGAGCCGGGCGGCGCAGACCAAGCCTTGGCCTGTCCGTTGGGGGCGGGTTGTTATTCCATTGATGCTAACGGCGTTTGTCGCCGTTGACCTCACGACAGGTGTGCTTGTCGACCTGGCTGAACGTCTGTTCGGCACCGATCCTGCTGCAGCCGCTCGGGCGCTGGGTGCAGCGGCGATTGTTCTTGGCTCTTGGACAGCGGCACGGCTGATTGACGCCATTGTGTGGCAGGCCCTGTTGCCACGCCGATCTGGCCATGCATCCCCCCGCCTCGCACATACAATGACAACGGTTCTGGCGTTGACGACTGGGGCAGTGGTCGCATCTACGGTCCACTATGAAGGCGTCTCCGCAACAATATTGACGACCTCAAGCGTCGTTCTGGCCATTATTGGCTTTGCTATCCGGGGCGTCATCGCCGATATTTTCTACGGCGTGGTGATCGCGTTCGAACAACCCTTCCAGATCAATGATTGG
Source organism: uncultured Alphaproteobacteria bacterium (assembly GCA_938083135.1). Taxonomy (GTDB): domain Bacteria; phylum Pseudomonadota; class Alphaproteobacteria; order Bin95; family Bin95; genus VMCJ01. The sequence goes on from CALLKY010000146.1 coordinate 2,175, forward strand.
CTGCGCATGCCCGATGGCCGTGATGGATTGGTGATCGAAATGGGTTGGTGGTCAACCCGCTTGCTGACCCGCGAAGAGTTCACCCTGATCGTGCCAAATTCCAAGCTGGTGTCAGGGCTTTTCTTGAACTTGAGCAAGCCACAGCCTTTCCTCAGAGCCTCCACACGCGTGCGGTTCAGCGAAGATATCAATCCAGATCAAGCGGAACGCATTCTTATATCCGCTGCAAAGGCCGTTGAGGCCTCAGCAAATTTGCCGCGCGAACCGGAGGCCAGGATCACTGATATCAGCGCTGACGGCATTGAATTTGAGCTGCGCTTTTGGACGCCAGACCGGCTGGCCCGAGGTGACGTGCGGATGGAGATTCAAAAGAACATTCTGCGCAATATCCGCGTTGCAGGTCTCCGCCTGCCCCGCCGGCCCCGGGAGACTTGGGTGGGGGAAATTAGCGCTGATAGAACTGCGATGGCCGAGGCCGCGCTGGATTGGCTATCCGCAATCGCCGTTTTCGCTCCACTTTCCCAGGATGAGCGGCAAACACTGGCGGACCAAGCCGCACGAACCCATTTAGACCCCGGCACCGAATTGCTGAAGCAGGCTGCTGCAGGCGACAGCCTGTTCGTTGTACTCGAAGGCGTGTTGAAGGCCACAGTTCAACATGGCGAACGCCAGCCCACCGTGCTTGGACGCCTGAAGGCCGGCGACGTAATTGGTGAGATGTCCTTGCTGACTGGCGAGGCGCGGAGCGCCACAGTCACCGCCGTCACCAGTGCAGTTCTGATGCGGATTGATCGCCAAGCGCTTCAGCCAGTTTTGCAGGCGCGGCCAGAGGCTGCAGAAGCCATTGCGGTTGTCGTAGCCAGTCGTCGACAGGCGGGCGACGCCGCAATCAATTCCAATATTGAGCAAGAGAGCCATAGCGATTGGCGCGATGATCTGTTAGGCCGCATGCGATCCATCTTCCGAATTGCTTGAGTGAGGGCGCCAGCCCATGGCCTTGCCTGCAACCGTTATCATCGGCGACACCCGTCTGCGGCTTTGGAGCCAGCCTGCCGCGACCCGGCTTGGTCGCATGGCCGCCCGCGCCGGTGCGGGGGAGATCAAGGCCCTGCATCAACTGAAGGCAGATGAACCCGCGTTCTTAGTGCGCGCAGATGCTGTGATCGAGCAACGCTTGGCCACTGCCCTCATTCAAAAACCCGGAACGGTCCTAACCGCACCGTCTCGCAATGCGCCCGGCAGTGTAGCCCTGGCTGCCATGGTTCTAGGCCGTGCTGCTGCAGAAGCGGCAGAGGCATTGCTGTCTGCGGATGTCGCCCCTGATGCACCCCCTCCGGGCCTATCCTACGGCAATGCAGAGGCCATCGGTGGATCGTATGACCATGTATTGCGAAAGCAAGCCGTACCCTTCGCGGAGCGCCTTGGCGATGCGCCGAATGATCTGCTGGAGCGCCTGACTTTCGGTGCCTCCTACAAAGGGGCGACAGATTTCGTGACCAAGTTCGTGTGGCCCTGGCCCGCCCGCCATGTCACACGCTGGTGCGCCAGTTGGGGATTGACCCCCAACCAAGTGACAACCGTCAGCCTGATCCTGATGTTTCTGGCGATGTGGGGCTTTTGCCAGGGCCAGTGGCTGATCGCCGTGCCGCTCGCCTGGATGATGACTTTTTTGGATACGGTGGACGGCAAGCTTGCTCGCGTCACCATGAATTCATCCAAGTTCGGAAACGTCTACGATCACGGCATTGACCTGATCCACCCACCCTTCTGGTGGTGGGCCTGGGCCGTAGGCGCTGGCGGACTGGCCGCCACGCGAGGGCCAGAGTTTGTTGAGATGTATGATCTAGCACTCTGGGTGATCGTGATCGGCTATGTGGTGCAGCGGATTTATGAGGGGGCGTTCCTCTGGCTGTTCAAGATCGAAGGCCATATCTGGCGCCCGTTCGACTTCGCCTTCCGCTCGATAACAGCCAGGCGCAATCCGAACCTGTTTATTTTGATGGTCAGTGCCATTCTGGGCGTGCCGGATTATGGCATCATCGCTGTCGCAGCCTGGGTCGCGATCTGTATGGGCGTGCATTTCTTCCGGCTTGGGCAAGCTGCGCTGATGCAGCGCCAGGGGCGGCCCATCCGCTCATATTTGCAAGGCGGTTAGATCGTGGGTGACAGCAAAGGCGGTGTGGCGATCTTTGATTTGGATAAGACGCTCACTGTCCGCTCCAGCTACACGCCGTTCATTCTATTTGTGGCACGGCGCAGGCCTTTGCGCTTTCTACATGCGCCCCGGCTTCTATTTTTGGGCCTAATGCTCCTGCTCGGCCTTCGCCATCGGGATGATGTAAAGGCTGAGATGTGGCGCGCTGTATTGGGCGGCCTGGATCGCACAGCCACCGAAGCCATGGGTGCCGATTTCGCAAAGCATTGGGCAGAGGCAGCGCTCCGCCAGAATGCGAAGACTGTCATCGACCGCCACAAATCAGCAGGTGACAGGCTGGTGCTGGCGACGGCGGCAGTGGATTTGGTTGCTGCCCCTTTTGGCAAGGCGTTGGGCTTCGATGACATTGTCGCAACCCGGTCCGCCTGGACCAGGGATGGTAAGCTCGCCGCTGAGTTTGACGGCCTGAATTGCTATGGCGATGAAAAATTGCGCCGGGTGCAAATGCTGCTTGGCGATACAGCGCCAGAACACTCTACCGCCTATAGCGACCACGTAACCGATCTGCCGCTGCTCACATGGGCGGCCCATGGTGTTGCGGTCAATCCGCATGCCGCATTGGCAGAGGTGGTCAGCGACCATGGCCTTCAGGTAGAAGACTGGGACGCCTGACAGCGATCAATAAAGGATGCCCCATGCTGCAAGACCGTTATGGCAATGATCTCTCCACCAGTTCCGCCACTGCGAGGGACGCCTATATTGACGGCGTTGACCGGTTCCTGGCAGCGCAAGCCGGTGCCGAGGGCGCGTTTCAGCAAGCCGTTGCAGCAGACCCGGATTTTACATTGGCCCATCTGGGCCTCGCCCGTGTCCGCCAAGCTGTCGGCAGGGGCAAAGATGCAGCGGAAGCCTTTAGCGTCGTGAAAGATAACGCAGGGGCCATGACCGCGCGGGAAGTTGGCCATTTCAATGCTTTCTCCCTGCTGCTCAGTGGCGACGGCCCGGGCGCTTACAAAGCCATCCGCGCCCATCTGCTGGACCATCCCCGCGACGCCATGATCGCGCAAACCTGTATGGGCGTGTTCGGCATGATCGGCTTTAGCGGCCAACCGGGCCGGGAAGCCGAACAGCTCGCCTTCACAACCTCCCTCGCCCCCCACTACGGTGAGGACTGGTGGTTCCTTTGCCAACACGGCTTTTCACAGGTCGAGGCAGGGCAAACTAAGAATGCCGAGGCCAATCTAGAACGCGCCCTGGCGCTAAACCCTAAAAACGCCAATGCTGCCCACATTCGCGCCCATGTCTATTACGAAGCGGGGGAAACGCAGGCCGGTGCCGCCTTCATGAAGGATTGGATGCAGGACTACGACAAGGGCGGCGCGCTGCACTGCCACATCTCCTGGCATGTCGCCCTATGGGCGATGGAGCATGGCGATATTGACCAGATGTGGGAGGTGCTGGATCGGGATGTGGCACCCGGCAAAGCCTGGGGCCCGGCGCTGAATATCATGACTGATATGGCATCATTGCTATATCGGGCGGAATTGGCTGGCGTCGAAGTCCCGAAAAGCCGTTGGGCGGAAGTCAGCCGCTACGCCACAGATGTTTTCCCAAATCCCGGCATTGCTTTCGGTGATGTCCACGCGGCACTCGCCCACGCCATGGCGGGCAATATGGATGCCCTTAATCGCATCCGGACAGACGCCAAGGGGCCAGCGGCGGACGTCGTACAGACCCTGGCGGACGCATTCGGAGCAATAGCGGCGGAACGCTGGGCAGACGCCACCAAGCACCTGACTGCCGTGATGGCGAGCCACGAACGCATCGGCGGCAGTCGCGCCCAGCGTGACCTGCTTGAATATGCGCTCCTCGGAACCTTGCTGAAACAAGGGGCAACCGATGACGCCAAGCGCTTGCTGGCTATGCGCCGCCCAGAGAAGGTCCGCGCCGGTGCTATCAAAGGCCTTTAGTGTCCTGCTCTAGGCCGCGACAGAGAGGTTCGGTGCCGCCGCCAGATCGGCCAGATACACTGCCACAGCGCTAGGGCCGGGCTCGACGCCGGCCCGAGCTTCAGCGGCCGGGTTATAATTGGTGTTGGTATTCACATCGTAGACGACCGGTTGGCCATTCTGGTCAAGTGTGAATTCGATACCGGCGATCTGCACATCATTGGCCGCAAGAAACGCTTCCAGGCGGCCAAGCAGCGGGCTTTCAAAACCTTCAATGATCTCGAACATCGGCGGCGCATCGCCAATGGCGCAGGCTTCCGCCGGGCATAGCTCGAACGCGCCACCGGTGTTCACACGCACCGCATAATGTAGCTTGCCGCCAATGAATTCCATGCGGGTGATCGAGCCGTCTGAACCCGGTAGATATTCCTGTATCAGCCATACGTCATCCGCATTCGGGCTGGCCTGCAATTCAGGCAACCGGGCACGAAGATCGTCCAGATCTTGGATCAGCGAAACGCCAAGCCCTTTGCCGCCCCGGTTTGGCTTCAGGATGAACGGTGCTTCGCCGAATGCTTCCGCCGCCGCTTCAATCTGGTCCGCACCGATAGCTGCAATCGTGCGCGGCGTGGGCACTTTATGGGCCGAAAGTGCTGCATACTGCGCGGCCTTGCTCATCTCCAGACGCAACGCATTCGGGCCATTGATGACCGTATATCCCGCCAGCACGGCCTGATCCAGCAGCGCCGCCGTCATTGCCGGGGCGTGCGCGTGGCCGCGCGTCAGGGATGAGGCGCTCATACGATTGTAATAGACGCCGGGCGCTGGAGGAGTGTTCAAATCCAGAACACCTTTGTCCAGATCATGCTCAATCGGATCCAGGCCGAGCGCTTCGAATGCGGCGCGGAACGGCGGTAGCCATTCAGCATTTTCGTGCAGAATATGGATATCGGTCATGGCGTGCGCTCCAGTTTCAAGGCTTCAACCACAAACTCCCAAGCTCCCCGCCGCCAGGTCTCCTCGCCCCCCCCAACGGGGGGAGAGGGGAGGGTGAGGGGGGCGCTCTCGGCCAACAGAGATGGCGCTGCTGACACAGCCTTCCTCTGCTAACGGTTAGGGCTTATGCAAGCGCCCCCTCACCCAGCCTCTCCCCCGTTGGGGGGCGAGGAGTTGGATCAGAAGAACCGCGAGCACGCGTGCCCATGTGGCTATCTCTCTCCCCTAAATCTGAGCCGCGAGACACTTGTTCTCAAGATGAGCAGCGTTCTTGTTATCGCTGGCTTACCGGGCATATCGTGCGCAAAAGAAAAGGCCGCAGGGAATTTCTTCCCTGCGGCCCAATCCGGAATAGCGTCGTGGTCGGCCGGACTTAGAAGTCCATGCCGCCCATGCCGCCCATACCGCCCATGCCACCCATGTCGGGCATGCCGCCGCCTGCTGCGCCCTTAGGCTCTGGCTTTTCGGCAACCATGGCTTCGGTCGTGATCAGCAGTGAGGCGACAGAAGCCGCATCCTGCAGTGCATGACGCACAACCTTGGTCGGGTCGATGATGCCTTCCTTGACCAGATCGACGAACGTGTCGTTAGACGCGTTGTAGCCGAAGGTCTCGGACTTGCTTTCACGCAGCTTGCCGACGATGACGGATGCATCTGCACCAGCGTTCGATGCAATCTGGCGGCAAGGAGCCTCCAGCGCGCGGCGAACGATGTTGATGCCAACAGTCTGGTCGTCATTGTCACCCTTAAGCTTGTCCAAGGAACGAACGGCATAGACCAGAGCGGACCCGCCGCCAGGAACGATACCTTCTTCGACAGCAGCGCGGGTTGCGTTCAGGGCGTCGTCGACGCGGTCTTTACGCTCTTTCACTTCAACTTCAGAAGCACCACCGACGCGGATGACTGCAACGCCACCGGCGAGCTTTGCCAGACGCTCCTGCAGCTTTTCACGGTCGTAATCGGAAGTGGTCTGGTCAATCTGCTGACGGATCTGGCCGCAGCGGGCTTTGATATCACCCTTCTTGCCAGCGCCATCGACGATTGTCGTGTTGTCTTTGTCGATGGAAACGCGCTTGGCGGTGCCGAGCATGTCGAGGGTGACGTTCTCAAGTTTGATGCCAACATCTTCGCTGATGACCGTGCCGCCCGTCAGGACAGCCATGTCTTCGAGCATGGCTTTACGACGATCGCCGAAGCCAGGAGCCTTCACTGCAGCAATCTTCAGGCCGCCGCGCAGCTTATTGACCACGAGGGTCGCGAGCGCTTCGCCTTCGATGTCTTCAGCAACAATCAGAAGCGGACGGCTGGACTGCACAACAGCTTCCAGAACCGGCAGCATCGCCTGCAGAGAAGAAAGCTTCTTCTCGTGCAGCAGGATGTATGGGCTTTCCTGCTCGCAGATCATCTTGTCAGCATTGGTGATGAAGTACGGGGAAAGGTAACCACGGTCGAACTGCATGCCTTCAACGACATCGAGTTCAGTTTCGAGGCTTTTGGCTTCTTCGACGGTGATAACGCCTTCGTTGCCAACCTTCTGCATCGCTTCAGCAATCATCTGGCCAATGGCGGCTTCGCCGTTAGCAGAGATCGTGCCGACCTGAGAAATCTCGGAAGAGTCTTTGACCTTCTTGGAGCGCTTCTTCAGGTTTTCAACAACAGCTTCGACAGCTTGGTCGATGCCGCGCTTCAGATCCATCGGGTTCATGCCGGCTGCGACGGACTTAGCGCCTTCGCGGACAATCGCCTGAGCCAGAACGGTAGCAGTGGTGGTGCCGTCGCCAGCTTCGTCATTGGTACGGGACGCGACTTCGCGAACCATCTGTGCGCCCATGTTTTCGAACTTGTCAGAAAGCTCGATTTCTTTGGCGACGGTGACGCCGTCTTTCGTGATGCGGGGGGCGCCGAACGCCTTATCGATCACAACGTTACGGCCTTTAGGGCCGAGGGTGACTTTAACCGCGTCTGCAAGCGTGTTCACGCCTTTGAGCATGCGGTCGCGCGCGTCAGAGCCGAAGCGAACTTCTTTCGCTGCCATGGTATTTTTCCTTTAACTTGAGTGCGGGCCAGAAAGACGAGAACCGCCTTGGCCCGAAATTCGGGTATTCGTCGTTCAAAAGCCGTCAGCGTTAGCCAACCCCTTTTGCTCCGTCAGCGTTAGCCGACGATGCCCAGAACGTCGCTTTCCTTCATGATCAGCAGCTCTTCGCCGTCGATCTTTACTTCCGTGCCAGACCATTTGCCGAACAGGATTTTGTCGCCTGCTTTCACGTCAAGCGCGTGCACTGCGCCATCATCGCTGATGCGGCCAGCGCCTGCAGCGACGATTTCGCCTTCTTGTGGCTTTTCCTGAGCGGTTTCAGGAATAATGATGCCGCCAGCGCTTTTCTCGTCTTGCGTCACGCGACGCACGAGCACGCGGTCGTGCAGAGGCCGAAACTTCATGGCCATGGATAGCCCTCCTCAAAGTGATTTATCTGTTGAATGCCCACCGGGCCGCCCCAAAAAAGCTGCGAGGCCCGTCGGATGCGACACAAGTAAGCAATCAGCGTGACTCATTCAAGCAAAAAATTAGCACTCGTGCGGGGCGAGTGCTAACAGTTCACTCTTTGGCGGCCTTATTCGCACCTACCACTTTGATATATGGCTCATTTTCCTGACTTCCTGCAACAGCGCCTCTTAGCCGAGAAGGCCTACGCCCTTGCCTGCTGCCCTTGACAATCAGGGAGATGGCCGTCCGATTCTATCAACTTAAAGGAGGGAGCTTCAGAAAATCGAGCCGCAGCTGAGTTAGTCGAACTAGGCGGCCGCGACTGTCGATACTGATGCGCAAAATTCATTGATATCGACCGGCTTCTGCAGGGTAATCACTGCACCCAGTGCGCCCGCGACGGGTAGGAATGATTCCTTCAGCATGCTGCCGCCGCCCGATACCGCTATAATTTTTGCGGTCGGGTTGTGAGACTGGATTTCCATAATGGTCTCCAATCCGTCTTTATCCGGCATCATGATATCTGTGACGATGACATCAAGCCCCCGCGTTTGGGCAATCTTGACGCCGACGACGCCGGACTCCGCCTGAATGACCTCATGGCCTTCTTCCTCCAACACCTCTGTCCAGAGCGTGCGGATTTCTTCGTTGTCGTCGATGATCAGAATAGTAGGCAAAGGCTGTTCTCCATGAACGAAGCGCGGCGGATCATCATATTCATAGCCGCCACGACGCTAATATTCCCTAAAGCGATTACCGAACAGCGCAGATTCGTGCGATTCCTGTCGCGCAACAGTGCGCTTGCGTCGCAAGGGAATTGTTTCGCAGTGCAGCATTATTGGTTTATGAATAATTTAGCGCGCATTTTTATGACATGTTGGATGCCCTTTTTGTGACCAAACCTACCCTCGCCGCAATTGCAGGCCGGATTTCGCTCGCCTCTGGTGCCGCATCGGATGGTGCTGGGTTCACGGCAGGGCGCATCAAAACCGAAGTTTTGTCAGGCCTTACCGTCGCCTTGGCGCTGGTGCCAGAGGCTGTCGCCTTCTCATTCGTGGCAGGCGTACATCCGCTGGTCGGGCTTTATGCAGCCTTCATTGTTGGCCTGATCACGGCTTTGATCGGCGGCCGGCCCGGCATGATCTCGGGTGCAACCGGTGCGCTTGCCGTCGTGATGGTGGCGTTGGTGGCGGACCATGGCGTCCAATATCTATTCGCAACTGTTGTGCTGATGGGCATTCTGCAATTGCTCGCGGGCGTGTTCCGGCTTGGTAAATTTATCCGGCTTGTGCCGCACCCCGTCATGCTGGGCTTTGTGAACGGGCTCGCGATCGTCATTTTCATGGCGCAGCTCACCCAATTCCAAATTCCCGCAGGTGACACAGGCGGCGAGCCGCAATGGATGACGGGCCTGCCGCTCGTCATCATGCTGGGCCTTGTGGCGCTCACTATGGCGATCATCTGGGGCATGCCGAAATTGACCAACGCAATTCCAGCACCTCTCGCAGGGATTGCTATTGTTGCTGGCATCGTCATTGCGTTTGGGATTGACGTGCCCCGCGTTGGCGACCTCGCCTCAATCAAGGGCGGACTGCCGGAGTTTGGTATCCCAACCGTGCCGCTCACCCTTGAAACCCTGAAGATCATATTCCCTTATGCGTTGATCTTGGCCGCAATTGGCCTGATTGAAAGCTTGCTGACCCTAAACCTCGTGGGTGAAATCACAGAAAAGCGTGGCGGCGCGTCCCAGGAATGTATCGCCCAGGGCGTCGCCAATACCGTGACCGGGTTCTTTGGCGGCATGGGCGGTTGCGCCATGATCGGCCAGTCGATGATCAATGTGAAATCCGGCGGGCGCACCCGCGTTTCTGGTGTGACGGCAGCGCTGTTCCTGCTGATGTTCATCCTGTTTGCTTCCAGTCTGATCGAGCAAATTCCACTGGCCGCACTGGTCGGCGTCATGTTCATGGTCGTCATTGGCACCTTCGCCTGGCAAAGCCTGACGATCCTGCGCCGTATTCCTTTAACGGACGCCCTTGTGATGGGCCTCGTCACAATCGTAACGGTAATGACGGACTTGGCGATTGCCGTGGTCGTCGGTGTCATCGTTTCAGCCCTAGCTTATGCCTGGAATAACGCAAAGCGCATCCACGCCATCACCCGAACCACACCGGAAGGTGCCAAGGTCTATCAGATCGAAGGCCCCCTGTTCTTTGGCTCTGCAGACGGGTTCGGCGAGTTGTTTGACCCCGCCGGTGATCCAACAGCGGTCACTGTGGACTTCGCCAATAGTCGCGTGGTTGATCAATCTGCATTGCAAGCGATTGATGCGCTTGCCGCCCGCTATGAGGCGCTTGGAAAAACCCTGCAACTCCGCCATCTTTCGCGGGATTGCCATGCGCTATTGAACCGTGCGGGCCAGCTCATTTTGGATGCAGATGATGACCCGGACTATGGCTTGGCGGTCAATTATTCTATCCGCACCGGAAATTTAGGCGGCGGCCACTGATCAGCGCCGCTGATCCGCCTATAAACCAGGGATCATATTCGCTCCAGCAAAGGCCTTTCCATGCGCGAAGCATCAGCCAAACTTGCAATACGCGTCGCGCAGCTCAATGAGGCGCAAGAAATTTCAAGCCTTTCTGCGCGCGTTTACCCGCCCGAGGACGCCTACACTGCGTCCCAGATCCTGGGCCAGATCAACAACTTCCCCGAAGGCGTATTTGTTGCTGAATATGAGGGCAAGATCGTTGGGTATTGCGCTACCAGCATTATCGAAGAAGCGCTGGCGCTAAGGCAGCACACCTGGGACGAAATTACCGGCGGTGGCTTTGGCTCGCGCCATAATCCAGACGGTGACGTGTTGTACGGCATCGAAGTGTGCGTTGATCCCGCATACCGCCGCCTTCGCATTGGGCAACGGTTTTACCGGGCGCGGCGTGAGCTCTGCCGGTTGATGGAACTGAAGAGCATCGTGTTCGGCGGCCGCATGCCAGGCTATCAGCGCCGCCGGAAGGACTATCCCGTTCCAGCGGACTATCTGCGCGCCGTTCAGGACATGGAGATCCGCGACCAGGTTATCAATTTCCAGTTCAAACAGGATTTTGAGGCGCTTGGCGTTCTGGAAGGCTATCTACCAGACGACAAACAATCTGGCGGCCATGCCGTTCACATGCGTTGGACCAACCCACTGGCGGAGACCATGTCCGCATCGCGCACGACCCGCCCGGACAGGCGCTTGCCGGGACGCGTCCGTGTGGCGACCGTACAATTCTAGATGCGCAAAATCTCGAAGATTGAGGAGTTTGAGGAACAGATCGAATATTTCGTCGATGTCGCTTCTGACTACAAAGCCGATTTCGTGACCTTCCCGGAGCTTTTCACCACGCAGCTTCTGTCGCTGGAAACCGAAAAGCGCCCACCGCACGAATCCATCAAGAAGATCACCGAATATACGGATCGCTATAAGGCGTTCATGACCAAGCTGGCCGTGTCCTACAACATCAATATTATCGGCGGCTCGCACATCACCATGGCGGATGACGGGGAGCTTCGAAACACCTGCTTCGTCTTCCTGCGCGATGGTGCTGTATACGCCCAGGACAAGCTGCACCCCACCCCATCTGAACGGGAATGGTGGAACATCAAAGGCGGGGACCGGGCTGCCGTTATCCCAACGGACTGCGGCCCAATCGGTGTCATGATTTGCTACGACAGCGAATTCCCAGAACTCGCGCGCAGCTTGGCAGACCAGGGTGCCTTGATGATGTTCGTACCGTTCTGCACAGATGAACGGCGCGGATACCTGCGTGTGCGCTACTGCTGCCATGCCCGTGCCATTGAAAACCAGTGTTACATGGTCCTGTCCGGCGTTGTCGGCAACTTGCCAAATGTGGACGCGATGGACGTGCATTATGCCGAAAGCTGCATCCTCACTCCGTCCGACTTCCAGTTCGCACGGGACGGCGTTGCTGCTGACACCGCGCCCAACACAGAAACCATCGCCATGGCGGACCTGGCGCTCTCAGACCTGCTGACCAGCCGCCACAGCGGCACGACCCGTAATTTGGCGGACCGACGGTTCGATCTCTATCAGGTCCGCTGGTCCAAACGGGCGATGCGCGGTTTATAGCGCTCCTTTATCAGGCTGAACGCGCCGCTTGGATCGCCCGCCAGATCGTTTCTGGCGTGGCGGGGCCGTCCCATCCTTCGACGTCGAGCGGCTTCAATGCGTCCAGAATGGCCAGCGTTACGGCTGGATAGCCCGCAATCGCCCCTGCTTCCCCGCACCCCTTCACGCCCAGCGGATTTGTTGTGCAGGGCGTTGGGCTGAAATCCAGGGTGAAGCTTGGTAGGTCATCCGCGCGCGGCATGGCGTAGTCCATGAATGACCCTGCGAGCAGTTGCCCGTCTTCGTCATAGACGGCGTGCTCCAGCAACGCCTGGCCCACACCTTGGGCAATCGCACCATGCACCTGGCCTGATGCGACCATTGGATTGACCAGCACGCCGTAATCATCGACTGCCGTATAATTCACCAGGCGCACGACGCCGGTATCTTGGTCCACCGTCACTTCCGCTGCATGGGCGCCGCACGGGTATGTCATCGCGTCCCGGGTGAAGGCATGGAAGGTATCGAGCGGCGTTCCGGCCTCCCGCGCTGCTTTCGCCACATCCAGAATGCCGATACGCCTGTCCGTACCGGCGACAGTGAATTGGCCTTCAGCAAACGTGATGTCCGTCGCTGCTGCTTCCAACATATCCGCCGCAACGATCTTGCCTTTGGCCTCAATCTCCTCCGCCGCGCGCCAGATTGCGGTGCCAGCCATATATGTTGCCCGGGAACTGCCATGGCCGCCGCCATTGATGATCGCGTCCGTATCGCCGTGGCGCATCGTAACAACATCGCTCGGCACGCCCAGCCGCTCCGCGACTAATTGTGGGAACGTCGTCTCATGGCCTTGGCCAATAGTTTGGGTGCCTGTGATCAGATCAACGCCGCCATCAGCCCGAAATAGAATCTCAATATTCTCATCCGGCACCCCGCCCGTCGCCTTGATGTGGTTTGCAATCCCAAAGCCCCGCATCAATGGTGCCACTGTTGCGGATTTTCTAGCAGGCAATCCGCCATAATCCGCAGCCTTCAGTGCGGCTTCAAACGCTTTGGGGAAATCGCCACTGTCCACGGTTCCCCCAAGCGGATTGGTGGCGGGCATGGCAGAAGGCATGATCAGGTTTTTACGGCGAAGATCCATGGCGTCCATGCCAAGCTTGGCGGCCGCCACATCAATCACACGCTCCATGATATTGTTCATCTCGCCAAAACCTGGCCCGCGCGTTACCCCAATTGGCGCAGTATTCGTGACCACGGACCGCACTCTCAGACCGACATCAGGAATGGTGTAAATTGTGCCTGGCAGATGCGCATACTGATTGGTTTGCACCCCGCCCGCACTGCCCGCCATATAGGCACCAAGATTGGCGATGCTATCGACAGCAAGAGCCGCAAACCGCCCGTCCGGCATGATGGCCAGCGACGCTTCCGCCCAATGATCACGCGCTTGATGATCCGCCAGGAAGACTTCACTACGGCTGGCGATCCACTTAACGGGGCGCCCTGCCCGCCGAGCTGCCCAAAGCAACAGAGCCTGCTCGACATAGGCGAAATTCTTGGCACCAAACCCGCCGCCAACATCGGGGGCTAGCCAGCGCACAGCCTCTCGCCCGACGCCTAGCGCCGCCGCGATATGGTCCCGGTTGATATGAATATTCTGGCTAGAAACGTGCAGTGTGTAACGACCCGTTCCAGCATCAAACACACCAACCCCACCGCGCGGCTCCATTGGATTGGTGACGATGCGATGGTTCATCAGGCCGATTGACACAGTGCTGGCACCAGCCGCTTCCGCGCGTTCAAGTGCAGCCTGATCGCCATGCCGCCAGTCCATGCACAGATTGCCCGGAATATCGGTGGAAATTTCTACCGCACCTGCCACCAGTGCCGCACGGCCATCGATTACGGCAGGCAAAGTTTCGTAGGAGGCGGCCACAGCTTCTGCCGCATCCAAAGCCTGGATTTTCGTCTCTGCGACGACCATCGCAATAGGTTCGCCGACGAAGCGAACGGTATGTGCAGCCAGTAAAGGCTGCGCATCCCATGCCAGCGGTTCATCCGTCACGGTGTTGGCTGTAACGAACGGGACGAGCGGCCTCAGGCCGTCAGCGGTGGCATCTTCTGCCGTCAGAACGGCCAGCACGCCAGGCATTGCCTTGGCAGCAGTTGTATCGATTTCGCTGATACGGGCATGGGCGTGGGGACTGCGCACAAAGGCGGCGTGGGACAAGCCATCGAACGCCATGTCATCCAGATAGGCCCCGGTGCCAGTGACGAAGCGCTGATCTTCACGGCGTTTAGGGGCGTCGCCAATACGGCTCATGATACCACTCCCCACAGGCCTGCATCGACATTAGAGCAACGCGCCGCCACGCATTCTCCTCGCCCCCCAACGGGGGGAGAGGGACAGGGTGAGGGGGGCGTCAATCCCAGAACCAAGCGTTTGACCAGAACGAAGCGCATTAATAGCGGGAGAACGGCCTCAAATTGCTGCTCGAACCGTTTCAGTCTGGCTAAGGCCCCCCTCACCCTCCCCTCTCCCCCCGTTGGGGGGCGAGGAGACCTAGGAGCGGCGGGTGCTCCCAGTGATTTTGCACCATCACTCATTTCAATACGCAATCGTTCTACTCCCACTGCAGACCTACGAAGCTTCAATCAACCGCGCTGCCATGGCAACATGATACAGAGAGTGAATTCTAAAGGATGTATTGAAGATGGATGAGAGCCGTATTCCGATCATGGTCGGCGCTGGCCAGATCACGCAGCGGGAAGAAGACCCCAAACAGGCGCTGGCACCGATTGACCTGATCGCCGCATCCGCCCGCGCCGCCGCTGAGGACAGCGAGGCAGGCACAGCGCTGCTTTCATCCCTCGACACCATCGTGCAGCTGCGTGCGTTCGCGGATACCAGCTGGCGGTTTAGGTCTCCATTCGGTGGGCCCAGCAATCAGCCAAAGTCACTGGCAAACCGCATCGGCGCGGATAACGCTAAGCGGCTGATCTACACCTATGCAGGCGGAAACATGCCGCAATGGTCGATCAATCGCCTTTCCGAAATGGTGACGCGGGGTGAGGTTGAGACCGCCATGGTGATCGGCGGCGAGGCCCTATCAACCCAGAAAGCCGCCCAGCGCGCCGGTATTGATCTGGACTGGAATGAGGATGCTGGCGGCGCGCCCGAGACCTGGGGTGTAGGAACACAAGGCTGGAATGACGTTGAAGAACGCCACCGCATGGCGGGCGCAATCTTCGCCTATCCGCTGTTCGAAACCGCAATCCGAGGCCACAAGGGCCGCACGATTGATGAGCACGCGCAAGCCATGGGCCGCCTGTTCGAAGGCTTCGCCAAGGTCGCTGCCGCTAACCCCTTAGCGGACCGGCGGGATGGCTTCACCGCAGAACAGATCGCGACGCCAAGCGCCACCAACCCATATATCGGCTTCCCCTATACCAAGTTGATGAATGCCAACGCCTTTATCGACCAATCCGCCGCCGTTATCTTGACGAGTGTCGCCAAGGCGAAGGCGTTGGGTATTCCCGAGAATAAATGGGTCTACTTGCACGGCACGGCTGATGCCTACGATCACTGGTATATCAGTGACCGTAAGAACTTCCATTCGTCCCCCGCCATGCGCATCGTGGCCGAGGAAACCTTTGAGATGGCGGGCATGGGCCTGGACGATCTGACGTTCCTGGACCTCTATAGCTGCTTCCCAAGTGCGGTTGAGATCGCCTGCCAGGAAATGGGCATCGCGGAAGATGATGCGCGCGGGCTAACGGTGACCGGTGGCCTTCCCTACTTTGGCGGCCCTGGCAATAATTACGTCACGCATTCTATTGCTGAGATGATGCAGAAGGTCCGCTCTAAGCCTGGCAGCTACGGCATGATCACGGCCAACGGTAATTACGTGACCAAGCAGTCTGCCGGGATCTATTCCACCACCCCGACGGAGAAGCCCTTCAAACCTAAGGATCCCAAAGTCTATCAAGCCAAGATCGACGCCGATAAAGGCCCAGCGACGACAGAAGCCCCGTCGGGCAAAGCGACCATTGAGACCTATGAGGTCATGCACGACCGCAAGGGCCCCAGCTACGCGATCCTGTTCGGTCGCCAGCCTGATGGAACCCGGTTCATCGCCAACACGCCAGATGACACAGCACTGTTGGAGGAAATGACCAAGCGGGATTACCTCGGCGTAGATGGCGCTGTCGCGACCAATGACGACGGCGTCGCCATCTTCAAACCGGCATAAGGCGCACCCCATGGATTTCGCCCACCCGCCCGAAACGCAAGCGCTGATCGACCAGCTTGAAGCCTTCATGGCAGCGGAGATTCTGCCGCGCGCCCGGCCTTGGCGAGAAGCAGGGCTGGCAGGCGAATACCCGCCGTTCATCGGTGATCTTCAGGCAAAGGCGAAAGCGGCAGGCTTGTGGAATCTGGCGATCCCAAACCTGCCGGATGATACCCCTGGAACACGGCTGACAAACAGCCAGTTCGCGCCATTGGCGGAAATCATGGGCCGGGTTATGGGCGCATCAAAAGCGTTCAATTGCCACCCGCCTGATGTGCCGAACATGATCATGCTGGCAGACGCCGCCACACCCGATCAACGCCGCGCATTCCTGGACCCGTTATTGGAAGGCCAGACCCAATCCGCCTTCGCCATGACGGAACCGGCGGTCGCATCCTCCGACGCCGGTAATATCGCAACGACCATCCGGCGCGACGGCGGGGACTACGTGATTTCCGGACGGAAATGGTACATCTCCGACGGCAAGGCGGCGGATGTTCATTTGGTCATGGGCGTGACTGACCCCGAAGCACGCGCCGGTCGCCGCCAGAGCGTCATTATCGTGCCCGCAAGCACGCCCGGTATCCGCATCATCCGGCCATCGACTTTTCTAGGATTTGTGGAGCCCGGCGCTGGCGCATATGAAATTGCATATGAGGATGTCCGCGTTCCAGCGGCAAACCTACTTGGCAGCGAGGGCGATGGCTTCCGGCTTGGCCAGGTGCGGCTTGGCCCGGCGCGTGTGCATCACTGTATGCGCGCCATCGGTCATTGCGAGACGTTGATCGAGCTGATGTTACAGCGCGCCCAGGAACGCCATGCGTTTGGGCAAGCCATCGCTGAATATGACGCGATCCAGCACATGATTGCCCGGTCCCGCATGGAGCTAAATCAGGCGCGCCTGCTGACTTGGAAATGCGCCTGGGCGCTTGACCAATCGGACTGGAAGGCTGCCCGCCAGGATGTCTCCATCATCAAAGTTGCTGTGGCGGAGACATATCAGCGGATTGCTGACCGTGCGATCCAAGTATTCGGCGCTATGGGCGGCGGCGCGGATACGCCTATCGCGGACGCGTTCGCATGGGCCAGAGCTCTCCGTATTTTCGATGGACCGGACGAAGTGCATCTTCGCCAAATTTACCGGTTTGAGCCAAAGCCTGAAGGCTTGCTGAAAGATTCGCCGCACATCATGCCGCAACAATAACCTTCAGCGGACGAGCTTGAAGTAGAGCCAATCCGGGAACAGGCCAGCGAGCCGGAACCGACGGGCGAAAGCGGGTGGGAAACTGGTGCGGAAGCGCGAACCCTGCATTGCTTTAAACACATAGTCCGCCGCCTCATCCGGCATCATCAGATGCGGCATCTCAAAATCATTCTTATCCGTCAGCCGGGTCTTAATGAAGCCGGGATTCATGAGCTGCACATTGAAATCCGGCGCTGGTAAATCCACCCGAATACATTCCGCCAAGCTGGCTGCACCCGCTTTGCTGGCAGCATACCCAATAGCACCCGGCAGCCCGCCAAACGCAGCCAGCGAGCCGACAATTACGATATGCCCGGCGCCCTGCCCGACCAATGCCGGAACCGCTTTGCCCATCACCCGGGCAGCACCGGTGAAATTGATATCGCACATGGCCTCGACAGCATCTGCGTCCCAATCCTGGGCAGTGGTGGGCTCATAAACACCGGCGTTGTAGATCACGCCATCCAGCCTCGGAAGGGTCTCGAATGCAGCGGCGACGCTATCCGTATCCCGCGCGTCCAAAGGTGCGACCACTGTATCGCCACCGATTTCCGCCGCGAGGTCCTGCAGGCGGTCTTCACTGCGGGCGGAAAGGCATAGCCTTGCGCCAGCGCCCGCCAGTTTCAGCGCCAAGGATCGGCCAAGGCCTTCTGATGCGCCAACGAGCCAATAGGTTTTGCCAGCAAATGACGTCGCCATGGGCTTATTCCTCCGTTCGGTGAAATATGGCGATGAGTTCAGCCGCGCGGACGCCGAATTTGCGCATGTCGGATCGGTTTACGATTGTTCCGTCCTCCATCAGATAGAGCCAATCCACGACATCAAGCACATGCCCGCCCAACCGTTCGGGCAGGCGCAGTTTATAGGTGAAGCGCAACGCATTGCCGGACGCCTCACCGAGCGCCGTGCCCACAATATCATCGGCTTCTGCCGTGAAAGTCTTGGGGCCAGTGAAAGTGATTCGCCATTGGCGGCGCTGCGGTTCTGCCTTGCCTGCGTAGAAGAATTCCTCATCCATCACGCCGCCAACCTCGTTGAACTTACCGGTAATGTTGGCGCGGAACCGGGCGTTCACTCGGCCTGAGTAATCATAGATCACACCATCAGCCAGAAAGACGCCGCCAAGCGATGTGCGCACGTCAAATTCAGGCGCTTCGCCTGCATAATCACTGAGGCTCTGGGCGCGGAAGCTCCAAAAGTGGTCTTTGGCGAGGACAAGTGCCAGGCAGAGTGCAAACCCGGCGGCGATGTAGCCTAATGCGGCCATGGCTCAAGCCTCCTTCGAAATTGGCGTCATAAACAAAAGTCCGGCGGCGATGGCTTTGAGGGCACAGGGTGCACCGGCATAAGCGATGGCGAGCGCGCTTAGCGCCACTTCGGAATTCCCAGGCCCTGGCGCGAAGCCCGCATAGCCGATCAACGGCAGCGCTACACCCGCAGCAACGGCAAGCGACGCCTTATTGATGAAGCCCCAAACACCAAAGGCTTGGGCGCTATCAAGCCCAGTCGCGGATAAACGTCGGGACAGCATGGCAGGGAGAAGCGTCATGTCCGCCCCAAGCGCTGCGCCAGACGCGGCTGAGATCACGTAGAACGCCATCCAATCACCAGCCCCTAACGTCAACGCCCAAAGGAAGGCAAAGATCGCTGCCAGCATGCCGCAAAGCATTGCTGGCTTCGGCCCAAACTTGGCGGCAGCCTTCGACCAAAGTGGTGCTGCCAGACCAGCAGAGGTGAAGAACAGCAACAGCATCGGACCTGCATGGTCGCCCGCCTGCAGCTTGTCCTCGACAAAAAACAGGAAGAGCGTCGCCGTCAGCCCCCCTGGCAGCGCGTTCAGCAGTCCGATCAAAAGCAGCCTGCGCACACCGCTATCCTGGAAGATGCGACGGAGCCCGGAAATCGGCGGCGCTTCTTGGTTTATGGCACCGCCAACCGGCCACACATCGCGCATCCGATAGACCGCGTAAGCCAGAAACAGACAGAACACGATGGCAAATGCCGTGAACCCAACAGCCTCGCCAAACACGGCCCCAAGCGCTAGGGGGGCCACGCAGGCCGCGCAGATACCGGTGAGTACGCCAGCTTCACGCCATCCTGCAATGCGATCATGGGTGAGGGTATTTCCGCTCTGCTCCGCTAAGCTAACGCCTGCGCTGTAGAACAAGATTTGCAGCCCACTGAAGCCGGTGAACACCACGGCCAAACTGAGCGCCAGCCATATGCGGCCATCAAAGATTGGGTCTGGCGCAAACAATGCCAGAGCGCCAATACCGAGCGCGCTTGCGAAAATCAAAGCGATGGTGCGCTTCGCCATTTTCGTTCGGGAAATCCACCAGCCCAGCAGCGGGTCCTGGCCGAAATCCAGAATGCGCAAGCCCAGCAGGATGGCCCCAACCGCCGCCAGCCCCAGCCCATGCTGATCGGCATAAAGACGGGGGGTGTGGATATAGATTGGCGGCCCAGCAAACGCCAAAGCCGCGCCGAACATGCTGTAGCGCAGGAGAACCCTCTGCGCTTTACCCACCGGCGCGGATTCAGCAGCAGTCATCACGGGCTCGGGGTGCCGAGCAGTTTGCGGGTTTCTTCTGGGAAATCGCTATCCAGGCTCAGCCAGATGCTGAAGTAATCACGGCGAATATTGGGCTTTTCCAGGCGGCAACGTTCTTTGCCGTTGAGGAACAGGACTGCAGTATCCGCGTCCGGGCTGACAGCCGTGAAACGGTCGCCATCACGCACATTCGCCATGCAGGGAGCGAGCGTTGAGCGGAAGCTTGCAAGCTCAGCCTGCGGCCAGTCTGTCAGCCGGTCCAAGGACTTGATGGTTTCCTTGGTCAAATCCTCCGCACTGAAATCCCGGCGATATTCAAGCGAGAGGGCGAACGGCGCTTGCCAAGAAAATGTCTGGCCAGCGGCATACAAGCTCGCATCGAAAATATCCCAGAACAGGTAGCGGAACTCGGCCTGCCCGACCTGTCGTAAGGACGGCTCAATCTCAACCGGGGAGGCTTGAGCATCATTCGCTTGAGCGGGGAGAGCCAGAAGGGCAGCGAGCGCGAATACGGCCTTACGCATGGCTAAACTCCATATGAATGACATCTGTCCGCGCCGTCTGAAACGCAGCAGTGCAGATCGCCAGATAGAAACGCCAGCTCCGCAGGAAGGTTTCTGGGTAGCCAAGCGCGCGGACCTGCGGGGCGGCTTCTTCGAAGGCCGCCGTCCAGCGGCGCAGTGTTTCGGCATAATCCAGTCCGAACCGGAAGACATTGTTGACGGCGAGGCCCGCATTTTTTGCCGCCTCGGCCATCGGTCCTGGTGCCAGCAACATGCCGCCTGGGAATGTGTAGTGCCGGATGAAGTCTGAGCGCTTGCGATAATCCGGGAACAATTTGTCCTCGACGATGATCGCCTGGACAGCCGCTTTGCCTTCTGGTGCCAGGCAACGCTTCAGAGTCTCAAAATATGTGGGCCAATAGCGCTCGCCGACGGCTTCGATCATCTCAATGGAGACGATGGCGTCGAATTGGCCTTCAATATCCCGGTAATCGCAAAGCTGGATATCAGCCTTGCCGCCAAGCCGCGCATCGGCATAGGCCTTTTGTGACGGCGATATCGTGATTGCGGTAACGTCCCGGCCATCAGCCAGTGCTGCGGCAGCGAACCCACCCCAGCCGCAACCGATCTCCAGCGTTTTACCACCACCACCGGGCCGCGCTGTGACATCCAACAGCCGCTGATATTTCCGCGCCTGCGCGTCTTCTAAGGTGAGGCCCGGCTGATCAAACAGCGCACTCGAATAGGTCATGCTTTCGTCCAGCCAAAGGCTGTAGAAATCATTGCCCACATCATAATGCGCCTGAATATTCTTGGCACTGCCGCGTTTCGAATTCCGGCGCATCATCCGGTCCGTCAGCAGGAAAATCGCGCGGTTCAGGAATGAGCCATGTAGGTGGCCAGAAAATGCGTCCTCGTTCAGCAGTGCCAGCTGCGTCATGGCGTCAATATCAGGGCAATCCCATAACCCGTTGATATAGGCCTCACCCAAACCGATATCGCCCCTGGCGGCGACAGCAGCGATGGCCGCCCAATCATGGATATGGAAATGCACTTCGGGCAATCCAGAGCCAAAATGGCGGCGTTGGCCATCGGGTGCCGTCACATGCAGTGTGCCAACTTTGATCTGCTCACAGGCCTTAAAGAAGCGTGCGCCAACCGCAGAGCTTAAAGGCCGCGAAGGTGCCTTCGGCAGTGTGATTTCCGCTGAATCGTGGGCGAGCGTTTGCGTGTCTGTCATCGAGAGACTTCCTCTTTCGGGGGAAGTGGGCGCACACGATATGGCGCACCCTTGAGTTTGAGCTTGATGGCCTGCCAATGGATCAACGCGAATACACGAAGCGCCCCCAATGGCCGGCGCAGAATGACGCCAAGCACACGCCTGGTCGTAACCGGTACCAGCGGTCCCGCCAGCGTAGCGATCACGCCGTGACCACCTTCCCGGCGATGATCGATACGGATATCGACCGCGTCGTCTTTCAGATCGAACGTGAACCGATACGTGCCTTCGACCTCTTGAAACGGGGAGACATGAAAAACTTTCTGGGCCGTGATGGCGTCATCGGGCCCTATCGGCGTGAAATCAGGCAAGAAGCAGAGATAAGAATGCCTGTCGCCGAAGGTGTTGTTGACCTCCGCCAATACAGCGCGCGTCGCACCATTAGCATCCTGGAAGAACCAGAAGCTGACCGGGTTAAACAGAAACCCCAACGTGCGCGGCTGCGTTAACAGCCAAACTGTATGGAGTGCGCTTTCGGGTGCGCCAAGCGCGCGCGCCTGCTCCAGCGCCCAGGCGGCCATATCCGCCCCACCCCGACCATGATCCGCATCCCGAACAACAGCGAATGCCGGGCGTTTCCGCCCCATGAGTTTACCCCCGCGCCAAGGGGCTGGATGGACACGGCAGAGCACATAATCCACGTCATACCGGAATGCATTGCGCAGTTCGCCCCGACGCGCGTGATAGGTGCTGCCGGTCAGCAAAGCTGCTCCGACATCTGGCCACGTTGATACACTCATGCCGCTATGCCCATGCCGGTGCGGCACCCATCGCCCGGGCGACAGTGACCGCACTCAACAGACCATCTTCATGGAAGCCGTAGCGGGAATAGGCACCGCAAAACCAAGTATTCCGCCTGCCTTGGATACCGGGCAGGGCCGCTTGCGCATCAATCGCGGGCTGGTCAAACATCGGGTGGCTAAGCACTGTTTCGTCGAACACGTACTCATCCCGGATTGGCGTTGATGGGTTCAAAGTGACGAAAAGCGGTATCTCGTCAGGGATGCCCTGCAGGCGGTTCATCCAATAGGTCACTGTCATGTCTGGATCGGTAATGTTCGCCTTGCCCTGATAGTTCCAACTGGCCCAGCACACCCGACGCTTCGGCATAACGCTTGGGTCATCGTGCAGGATCACTGTGTTCGGAGCGTACCGCATGGCACCCAGAATGCGCTGCTCATCCGCGTCTGGGTCGTCCATCAGCGCCAGTGCCTGGTCGGAGTGGCAGGCGAAAACCACATCATCGAAAGATTGGCCCTCTTGCCCGGCAGGCTTCACCTTCACCGTGCCATTATTCCGGCTGACGCGTTCAATGCGCGCGCCCGTTCGGATTTCCCCACCATTGGCCAGGATCGCCGCCGCCAATTGCGCCACATAAACGCGACTGCCGCCATCAACCGTATGCCATTGCGGCTGGTCATTGATTGTCAGCAAGCCATGGTTTTCGAAGAAACGGACAAATGTCGCCAGCGGAAAATCCAACATCTGCTCTGGCGATGCACTCCATACGGCACCTGAAAGCGGCAGCAGGAAATATTGCTGGTGCCACTGGCCCATGTTCAGACGATCAAACGCGTCGCCCAGCGTTAGGCCCGGTTCATCCGCCAGCGCCTTGACGCCCCGATTGAAGCGCGGAATATCTGCAAGCATCCGCCAGAAACCGGGCCGCACGAGATTGCTTTTCTGGGCAAAAATCGCAGGCGTTGAATGCAGCCCATACTCAACGCGACCGCCATCTATGCTGGCAGCGAAGGCCATATCGCTTTTCTTCACCGGCGTATCAAGCTCAGCGAACAGGCCCGTCAGCAGCGGATAATTGCGGTAGTTAAAGACGATGAAGCCCGTATCGACAGGAACCGTCTGATCCCGGCCAGCTTCCAGCGTGCGCGCATGGCCGCCAAGGCGTGGCTCAGCCTCAAATACCGTCACGGCATGGGTTTTCGATAGCGCATAGGCAGCGCCCAGCCCGGAAATTCCGGCACCAATAACTGCAGCCCGACGTTGGCCGGTGTGATCTTTGAGCGCATCGAGAGGCATTGAGAAAGCCCTGGTTGGTTTCAGTGCTGTTTACGGCGCGGCGTAGCCCGCAGATCAGAAAACATCCGAGAAAATCACGCAGATAGTTTTTCCGTTAGACTGATCTGAACCAGGACTGGGGCCGTACACACCAAGTCGAACAAGAAAGACTGACACCTCATGAGCGACGCCGCCGGCGCCACTGAACAATCCTGGGAGGCTCTACTGTTAGCAGTCGCAGAGACCGGCGACCGGGACGCGTTTAGCCGTTTATTCGTGCACTTCGCCCCCCGGGTGAAATCTTACCTGCTGCGACAAGGCTCTAGCCCCAGCCAGGCTGAGGACATCGCCCAGGAAACCTTGGCACTGCTGTGGCGGAAAGCAGGGCTGTTTGACCCTGCAAAGGCGAGCGCTTCCACCTGGATATTCCGGATCGCGCGTAATCAGATGATTGACCGCATCCGACGGCGCCAGCGCCCGGAACTTGATCCCAATGATCCGCTCTTAGTGCCAGCAGCCGAACCTGCGCCGGACCATCAAGCCTCTAAACAACAGGATATCGCAGCTGTCAGAAGCGCGTTGGCAGAACTGCCTGAGAAGCAACGTGAGGTCATTATGCTGTCTTTCTTTGAGGAAGACCCGCACCCCGCTATCGCTGAAAAATTACAATTGCCGATCGGCACCGTGAAATCCCGCATCCGCCTGGCTTTGGCGCGGCTGGACACACTGCTTGATCGCAACGCCCACGGAGAAAGCTGATGGAAACGCACCACCATCTCCCTGACGATCTGCTGCTAGCCTATGCCGCCGGGTCCCTGGCGGAGGGCTGGTCGCTGGCTGTCGCAAGCCATTTGACCTATTGCACCAGCTGCCGCCAGCGCGATGCAGCGCTTGAAGCCATTGGCACAGCGGCATTGGAAGGCATGCCGCCGGAGCCTATGGACGCTGGCGCATTCGAAGCCTGCATGGCCCGCGCCGAAAGCGCCGTGGCAGAGCAACCGTTGAACGTTGTAGCGGGATCAAACACGCCAGCACCACTCCGCCGCTATCTAGGCTGTGAGCTGGATGCAGTTAAGTGGAGCCCGCTTGGCGGCGGCATTCGCCAGTATCTGATTGAGACGGGTGACGAAACCCGCGCGCGCCTTCTTTACATCCCGCCCGGTGAGGATGTGCCGCAGCACACACATCAGGGACTGGAATTAACGTTGGTGCTGGCCGGAAGCTTTGCCGATGGCGATGAAGAATTCCACGCGGGCGATATAGAAGTCGCCGATGAGACGGTGGACCACACCCCTGTATCCGGCCCAAATGGCCCCTGCATCTGCCTTGCGGTGACGGACGCGCCGCTGGTGTTCCGCCGTTGGCTGCCCCGGATGATACAGCGTTTCGCCAAGATTTAGGCCTATACGAGCCGCCTTCTGAGTGTAGCATTGCGTTACACATATATTCAGGAGGCGATCCCTTGAAGCTCAAACTCCATCGCGCTGAAGACCGCGGCACCAAGCAAGCCCCAGCAGAGATGTTCACCGGCACAGTCTACCAGGATGCTGTCCTGGTTGGCCAAGCGCCTTCCCGCATGCGGGCAACGAACGTCACCTTTACGCCGGGCGCGCGCACTGCATGGCACCAACATCCCGTCGGACAAACACTTTGGGTCGTCTACGGTGTTGGCCGTGTGCAGATCGAAGGGGAGCCGGTTGTGGAACTCTGCCCTGGCGATACAGCCATCATTCCGCCGAATGTCCGCCATTGGCACGGCGCAGCGCCAGACCGCATCTTCACGCACTTAGCCATGTCAGAAACCGATGACAATGGCGGTGGTACAGAATGGTTCGAGAAAGTTAGTGACGCCGATTATTCAGGCTGAGTGATTGGCTTGGATTAACGCCGCCCACTGCGTGCCTGCAGTGCGTAGTCCCATTCAGGCTTTGTCATCTGAATGCCGAAATATACCTTGTAACCACGCAAATTTGCGGCGGTGGCGTTCGGGATTTCGAAGGTCAAATAATCGACCTTGCGGATTTCCTGCAGGCCTTTGCTGAAATCAACATCCACGGTGAAGGATTGACGGGTCGCGATCTCACCATTCGGCGCTTGGATGGCGATGAAATATTCCAGCGGTTCCACCGCACGATCCAGCGCAGGGCCACGCTCGGCGAAGAGCTCGATCCCAGCGTTTACTTCCGCCAAAAGCTTGCTTTGGGTGACTTTGCATTTTCCGACCGTGCGGCCAATACGCGCTTCAAAGCGCACATCCGTCAGGTCACGGCCAGGGCCATCGCGGAAGCGGGTCAGCTCCTCTGCTTCCTTCAAAGCACCGATAGCCGGGCAGCCGACCTCAATCACATCCTTCGAAAATGGATTGATCGATTCGCCGCAGGCCGCGAGGCCAAGCGCCATTGCGCCCATAAAAACTGCGCTTCTCAGGCCATGAGCCCAACGATTGCGCCTAGAAAGCGTTTCCATAAAGCCCCCGAGCCTGGATAACCACGAGCGCACCCTATATTTAGGGAGCCGACGCCGCAATCAGAACCCGCCCACTTCCTAAATACGACTCACATTGAAAGCGCACCCGCCATGGCTAACCTGCCGCCATTGACCATCCGCCTCGCTGGCCCTCGCGGCTTCTGTGCGGGCGTTGACCGCGCCATCGAAATTGTTGAGCGCGCCCTGGAGCGCTGGGGCGCACCTGTCTATGTGCGCCATGAGATTGTGCATAACCGGTTCGTGGTGGACAGGCTGGCTGATATGGGCGCGGTTTTCGTGGACGAAATTGAGGAATGCCCACCGGATCGCCCAGTCATTTTCTCCGCCCATGGCGTGCCGAAATCGGTTCCGGCTGAAGCCCAGGCCCGCAACATGATTTATGTGGACGCGACCTGCCCACTTGTCAGCAAGGTCCACCGCGAAGCAGAGCGCCACAACGCGCAGGATCGCCACATTATGCTGATCGGCCATGCCGGACACCCGGAGGTCATTGGCACGCTTGGGCAATTACCCGACGGTGCCATGACACTGGTTGAGACTGTTGAGGATGCTGAAACTGTCACCCCGCCCGAGGGGGCATCGCTCGCTTTCGCCAGCCAGACGACGCTATCGGTGGACGACACCAGCGAAATCATCGCCACACTGACCCGCCGCTTCCCCGATATCGCCGGGCCGAAGCAGGAGGACATCTGCTATGCGACCACGAACCGCCAAGCTGCCGTCAAATCAGCCGCGACGGATACAGAGCTCTTTCTGGTCGTGGGCGCAGCGAATTCCTCCAACTCAAACCGGTTGGTTGAGGTCGCAAGGCTTTCTGGCGCAGCAGAAGCCAGGCTGATTGCCCGCGCGCCAGATATCGATTGGGCATGGTTCGACGGCGTTCAGACCGTTGGCCTTTCCGCCGGTGCATCAGCCCCGGAACAATTGGTGCAGGAAGTGATTGAAGCGGCGCGCGCACGGTTTGATGTCACCGTGGAAGAAACCCGCATCGCTGACGAAACCATGCGCTTCAAGCTACCGCGTGAGCTCGTGGTCCCGGACTAAGCCTCTCCCTCACCAAGGTCAGGGAGCAGTACAGCCTGATATTGTTCCCGCAGCGCGGCCTTCAGCACTTTGCCCACGCCATTGCGCGGCAGGCTATCCACGAAGCGGACTGCGTTTGGCATCCACCATTTAGCAATTTTGCCTGCAAGAAATAGGCGCACAGCCGCCGCGTCGACATCGCTTCCGGCCGCACGGACGATCAGCAGCAATGGGCGCTCCTGCCAGCGCGGGTGCTTGACGCCAATACAACAGGCCTCCGCCACGCCCGGGCAGCCTGCTGCGATGTTCTCTAACACGACAGAACTGATCCACTCACCGCCAGACTTGATGGCATCCTTCGCCCGGTCACTAATGCGCATATGCCCTTCTGGACCGACAGAGCCGATATCGCCCGTGTCGAGCCAACCATCCGCCGTTACCGGCGTCAGGTCCGGCCGTTTGAAATAGGCCGCAGCGACGGATGGCCCGCGGACCTGCAAAAGCCCGACACTCTCACCATCTGCCGGCAGAACTAAACCGTCCTCGCTAACAGCCCGCACATCCGTCAGGAAAATGGGCTGACCTTGGGTCATTTGTTCTGCCCGGCGCGCGGCATCAGAATCATTAGGGTTAGGAACGGCGACAGTCAGCGCCTGTGTCGTTTCGGTCATACCAAAGGCATGCACAACCTTTGGCCCAAACGCTTCTAACCGGCGCAAAAGTGATTCCGGCGGGGCAGTAGCACCCGTCCATAACTGCTGCAGGGGTCCGAAGTCACCGCCATCGCTCTCAACCTGGGCCAGCAAGTCCATCAATACAGTTGGCACACCACCGGAATGCGTGACGCCTTCAGCGCGGATCAGGTCAAGCATCGCTTGGGGGCTCACCACGCGACCCGGCAGAACCATTTTTGCGCCCGCCAGCGGTGCCATATAGGGCATGCCCCACCCGTTGCAGTGAAAGAATGGGGCCGCGCAAAGCACACAATCGCCCTTGCCCAAATTCCAGCCATTTTTGCCTGCGATCGTCATCACGTTCAGCACTGTGCCACGATGGCTGTAGAGCACGCCTTTCGGCTCCCCCGTAGTCGCGGAGGTAAAACACAGCGTTGATGCGCGGCGCTCGTCAAAGTCTGGCCATGCGAAGGCCCTGTCGCCCGCCTCAATCAAGTCCTCGTAGCACAGGGCGCCGGGCAAGGATGTGGCTGGCATATCAGCCTTGTCCGCCAAAATGATCCAGTGGCGAACGCTTGGGCAATCCGGCGCAATTGCTTCCGCAAGGGGCAGGCAGTCCAGATCAACAAACACCGCCCGATCGCCACAGTGATTGATCGTGTAGGCAAGATGGGTTTCGTGCAGGCGCGGATTGGCTGTGTGCAGTACTCCGCCCGCACCAGGAACGGCGTGCATCACCTCAAACAACCGCCATGTATTCCAGGCGAGCGCACCGAGAAATATGTCTTCATCCGCAAGGCCAAGCTGCTTCAGCGATGCAGCAAGGCGGCGCGCGCGGGCGTCTGCCGCCCCGTAGGTCGTCCGGTGTGCGATGCGGCCATTATCGGCCGTGACGATTTCAACATCCGGAAAAACACGAGCGGCATAGGCCAGTGTTTGGCTGGTGAGTAGAGGCGCATCCTGCATCAGCCCGAGCATGTCGGTTCCTCCGGCGCTTACACAAACGCGCGATGACCGCGAGCCAGATTTACTCCAGCTGAATGCAGCCTAGTTGGTTTCGTCGAACATAATCACCCATCGGCCACGACTGCCGCCAGCTTCCAGCGCTGCGTGGGCCATAGCCGCGTCTTTAGGTGCAACTGTCCCCGCAACGCGCAAGGTTAGCTTGCCTGCATCCGTCAACTGGCGAAGCTGGTCGAGCTTCTCATATTCACCATCATAGGTGCGGACCCAGGTTTGCGTGAATTTGATCCCGCGCACGTCTGTCAATCGCGGAGTAAAAAGGGGCCAGTTCCCGGTAGAATATAGGTCCATCTTGCTGGTTCAGGATGGCCCCTTGGCCTGCGTCAGCTATAGCTGACGCAGGCCAAGGGGCGCTGTCTAAATGGCGATTTTATGGCTGT
>CALLKY010000147.1 GCA_938083135.1 uncultured Alphaproteobacteria bacterium
GCGTCCCTAGCCAGCACTTTCACCTCTATCTCAAAGAGTGCGAATGGCGCTTCAATCACAGGCCCACCGAAAACCTCTTGAAAGTATTACGCAAGTGGGCAAACCTCTGAACCGAAACCCTTAGATAGGCCAGCCCCAAACCAAATTCCATGCACTGAATCTGCGTAAGCCAGAGTTTGAGGGCATTCGGAAGAATAGTATCCACTGTGTCGTCATGCATTCGACTGTCACGCAGGTCGCGAATATCGGCAAGGTGCTGGATGTACTTTCAAACCTCCTGGCCCCAGGTGCCCGTTTATTGCTAGCGGACTATTTCGTCTCGGAAGAACGCGGTGATGTGCGTGCGTTAAAGAAATGGACAGGGCTGCAGCCAGGCCCAACATTCATGATCACGGTCACCGAGTTCAAAGAAATTCTAATCAACTTAGGCTTCGAAATTCATGTAGACGAAGACCTGAAGGTCCCGTTCCGCAATCATGTCCGCGGTGCTTGGGAGGGATTCCTAAAAGGCGTTGCAGAAGGAGCCTACCCGCTTGATGAGCTTGGCCCTGCACTGCTTGAAAGCACCCGCTGGATGGCGGGAACCCGTGCGCTGAAGGTTGGTGGCCTGCAGTTCCGCCGTGTTAGCGCCACGCTCCGGAATTAGAGCGCGCTCTATTCCTTCAACGCATCATGACCCAGCAGCGCCTCGCGGAAGCGGGCGAGGGCGATGGCACCATTCCGGATTGGCATGGCGACCGGCGGCATATCAGCCGTGATCTCAACCAATCCAAATGCAGGCCCTGGGCCGTCCATGATGATCGAACGGAGCTCATCCACGCCAGCATCATCATTGACGCGGCGGATGGTCGGAATGCCAGCGGCAGTCGCAACACCTGCGAGATCAAGGTTCACGCCGGAATGGCTAACTTGACCGCCAGTTTCGCCAAAACGACCATTGTCGAGGCACACGATCGTCAGGTTTTCGGGTTTCCGCCAGCCGACTGTAGCTAGCGCGTATAGGCCCATTCCGAGCTCTGCATCACCGACCAGGGCGATAACCCGTTTCTCCGGCTGCGCTGTCGCGAGACCAAGGGCCGTTGATACCGCACATCCCATGGCACCCAGCAGATACAGATTGAGCGGCGTTTCGCCAGCAGTTTCCGCATCCCAGATCGCGGAGCCAAGACCAGCAACGATCAGCAGGTTCGGGTCGCGGTCCTGCAGTAGGCGATGGACAGCGCCGCGGCGTTCCAGACGGTTTTGTGTTTCGTTTGCCATGGCTTCGGCCCCCTAAAATACTTTGGCGCCAGTGGCGCGCTGGGAGATCAGGGAAAAGACGGGGAGGTAGGAATTGAAGGCCAACCGTCCGCTTGCTTCAGTGACAGGAATGACATCCGCAGATGTCTCAGCCCGGTTCACGACGACATTGGCGGCATCAAGGATTTTTGGGATCGCTTGCCCCATCGGCGTCTGCCAGCCGTTAAATTCACCCCATTCGCCACGCATGGTCGCGATGGCGAAGAAAGGCGCACCAACCGAATGGACGAGCCCCAAAGCGTTCACAAGATTGCCAACACCGCTTGACTGCATTAGCGCGCAGGACCGCCTACCGCCAGCCCAAGCACCAACACAAATGCCTACAGATTCAAATTCGTTCACCAGCGGAAAACAGTCGATCTCAGGATCAGCCAGGCAACGGTCAATCAGCTTAGCGTGGCCAGCGTCCGGCACGTAGACGACCTGCGTAATGTTCAGCGCCTTGATAGAATCATAAAGCTGATCCTTCCAATCGGCGTTTGTAGCTTCGACCATTTTGGTATTCCTATTCGGCTGGCTGTGGCGCGTCTGGCTGCATGCGGGTGACCGGGCGTTCGTCTATGAAAATATGGAACAAAGCGGCGATCAAGCCCAATACCACACAGGCATACCAGACAAGGTCATAAGAGCCCAGATAATCAAACGCAGCAGCGCCCAATGTGACACCAAGGAAACTGCCAAGCTGGTGGCTTAGGAACACAACACCGAACAGCATGGTCATATATTTTGTGCCGAACATTTGTGCGACCAAACCTTGTGTTGGCGGAACTGTCGAAAGCCAGAGCACGCCTAGCGTAGCCGCGAATACGTACACGGTGACTTCGGACGGTGGCAGCATCAGAAAGCCTAGGAACACGGCGGCACGGCCAAGATAGATCATTGCCAGGATGCCGCGTTTGCTGAACTTTCCAGCAAGCGGCCCGACGGCCAAACAGGCTGCTACATTGAAGACGCCAATGATCATCAGCGCCTCTGCACCCAACTGCCAGCCCAGCCCCAAGTCATTTAGGTATTTCGGCAAATGCACGCCGATAAACGTGACGTGAAATCCGCAAACGAAGAAGCCAATTGTCAGCAGAATATAGCCCTTGTGGCTCAGTGCCTCGGTAAGTGCACCACCGATGGTCTGATTAGCCACACCTGCCGTCGATAGATTGTCCGCGTTCCGACCGCTGCGGATCAGGAAGGCCAGCACGATCATCGGCAATGACAGGATGGAGACCCATACAAACGCTTCAGACCATGTGAGGTTTTCCAAAAGCGCCCGCCCAATCGGCGTCAACACAATCATACCGGCGGAGGACGCTGCGGTGATAACGCCGAACGCAGTTGTGCGATGTTCCTCCTTCACGACCTTGCCAATCGCACCCAGCACGATTCCCATGCCTGCAGCACTTTGGGCGATGCCGAGCATCAATCCAGCAGATAGGAAGAACGTAGCAGGGGTCGACGCCATAGACATGACCCAAAGCCCGCCCGCCTGCAGCACCGCACCGAAAATCAGCACTTTATGCGAGCCAAATTTATCAGCCAAACCGCCAAATACGGGGGAGAACAGGCCCCAAAGCAGGTTTTGCGTCGCAATCGCAATAGAAAACTGCGTGCTGGTCCAGGCCAGATCGGTCAACATCGGTGTTTGCCATAGCGGCACGATACTGCGGATGCCCATGGATAGAAGCGCCACCAGCGCGCCTGCAACAATCATCAACGCCAGCGGCGGCACCCAGTATGTCGGCCCCGCCGGCGCGTCAATCGGAGCGTAAGTCTGTTCAGGCGCTGCGGGCACCGCTTGTGATACCACGCCAGCAGCAGCCGGAATGGCTGCTGCTGGCTGCGGTTGATAAGTCTGCTGCTGACGCGGCGGCGTAAATGCTGGGGCCTGCCGCACTGGTCCTGAATATTCGGTAACGCCACCTTCAGGGCGATAGACGCGGACAGGCGTTAAGGTGTCGCGAGAGTTATCAGTCATAGCGTATTTCCTGTATCCGCGTTTCGGCTTACCAGCCGCACAGTGCTTTAATCGATTCGCCAGCCCACATCAGTCCTGCCATCGCATTGCTGTAAAACGGTGCCGCTAAGGCAGTGACAAGCAGCAGTATACCGCCGCTGACATAAGCCCATCGCGGCAGTGGCTCTGGCCTGTCTTTGCCTGAATTCGAGTGGTTGTCTCGCATGGCGGCAATGTGGCTGAGCCGTGCGGTCGCTGCAAGCAGTGTGAAAACCGAATGCTTTGCGCTTTGTGCAAAGATAAGAGTCTACGCCAGCGCTTGCATCCAATGCGCCACCGCGCTTACCTCTATCTGAAACACACCTAGCGGGAGGGATCACAATGGATTTCGTAGTATCCAAGGCGGATGAGGATGATTTTGAAGGCGGCTTACGTGCCTTCTTTGAATACCGGGACCTGAAAATGAACGATGCGACGGCTGGCAAAGTTATTGCCCATGTCGTTCGCGCCAAAGAAGGCGGGCATGCAGAGCCGAAATGGCATGTGCATGACGTTGAATTCCAGATGTATTACGTGCTGAAGGGCTGGGCGAAGTTCGAATATGAAGGCCATGGCGTTGTCACGGTGAAGCCGGGTGATTGTGTGCATCAACCGCCCGGCATTCGCCATCGCGAAATTGAGCATTCTGACGATCTTGAGCTTCTGGAAGTCGTTCTGCCTGCAGATTTCAAAACCCGCCTGGTCGATGCGCCAGCATAACGTGAGGACTATGAATTATGGATGTTAAAGGCGTTGCCGCCCTCGTGACGGGCGGCGCATCAGGTTTGGGCCGCGCGACAGCTGAAAAGTTGGTTGAAGCCGGTGCAAAAGTGACCTTGCTGGACCGCAATGGTGAATTGGCGGAGCAGACCGCAAGTGAAATCGGCGCACTGGCGGCTGAATGCGATGTTACCAGCCCTGATTCCGTAACGGCGGCGATGGCGAAAGCCCGTGAAGCGCATGGCGTCGCACGCGTCTGCATCAATTGTGCTGGGATTGGCGGGTCCGTACGGATTATTGACCGTAAGGGCAACCCGATGGACCTGGACCATTTCCGCAAAATCATTGAGGTCAACCTTGTCGGAACCTTCAATACCCTGCGTCTGGCGGCATCCGATATGTCGACCTTGGATGGCGGGGAAGATGGTATCAAGGGTGTCATCGTCAACACGGCGAGTGTTGCGGGCTATGAAGGGCAAATCGGGCAGGCAGCCTATACGGCCTCCAAGGGCGGGATCATTGGCTTGACGATCCAGTCCGCACGGGACCTGTCATCTCATGGCATCCGGGTCTGCACGATCGCGCCGGGCATAATGCTCACGCCGCTTCTGATGGGCCTGCCGGACGACACGCTGAAGATGCTTGGCGATCAGGTGCCGTTCCCTAAACGGACAGGGCATCCGTCGGAATACGGCTCGCTCGCAATGGAAATCGTCCGCAACGACTACCTGAACGGCGAAGTTATCCGCCTTGACGGTGCCATTCGTATGGGGCCGCGCTAAAGCTGTGAATGAGCAAACACCTGAAGATGCATTTGGGGATTGGGTGCCGGTTTCGGTCGGCGCCCTCGGTAGTGTTATGTGCCCGCCTGGATGGGCGCTAGAAGGTGCGGCACAAGACGATGCCGGGGTCGCCCTCAAAGCGCCCGATGGCAGTGCACGTCTTGTCGTTCACGCCGTCATCCATAATGCGCTTGAAGCTGATACGGACTTCGCGGGCCGCATGCAGGCGGCAGCAGAACGTGTCATGGCGCATATGATTGTACAGGCAGGTGCCAGTGAGCCGGAGGTCAATACCATTGAGGGCGCGGCACAACCAATCCTCGAGATTGCATCTGAGTTCTATGAGGACCCGGAAAAACCAACCGTCAAAGTCCGCCAAGCCCATGCATTGGCACCACTGGATGCGGGGGCAGCGCGGATCGGCGTAATTGCATTTTCGCTCATGACGCCAGCTCTCTTGCCCGAAGCTGCGAGTGTCGAAACGGCAGCTGGCTTCCGTCAAAGTCTTAGGGCAGCAGCAGCAGCGTTGACGGCGCAGAGTGCACAGCCCAGCGGATAAGAATGAGTACACTTAGTGCCGAAAGTGTGATGGTTGCATCGCACTTGGCGGTCAAAGTTGTGTTGCCAGTATTCTCAATCGGTTGTCTATTAAGGCTTCTGGAAAGCAGGAGCGGCACATGGCGACGACGGTGATTGATCTAGAGCGGATTTGGATCATTCCGGTTCATAGCCGCATGCAGTGAAGAAGCTTCGGGCATCCTTTGTCGTTATAGCGTCGATAGCGTCTCGAATGGCGTTCCAGAGGCGATGGACAGTGCGGGCGGAGGCTTTTCTGAG
>CALLKY010000148.1 GCA_938083135.1 uncultured Alphaproteobacteria bacterium
CTCAGAAAAGCCGCCGCCCGTAATCTCCCAGATCTCTGGGACGCCATCCGAGACGCCATCGACGACCTCACGCCAAACGACTGCAGGAGCTACTTCACAGCTGCAGGCTATGAACCAGAATGATGGGAATCTGCTCTAGTTACTACCTCTCACATTATTCCGGGAGTTGAAGTTGTTGAGGCGCTTGGCGTTGCGAAGGGCAATGTCATCCGCGCCAAACATGTCGGGACAGATATACTGGCTGGTCTGCGGAACTTGTTTGGCGGCGAATTGATCGAGTACACAAAACTGATGTCTGAGGCTCGCGAACAGGCCAATGACCGGATGATCGCCCATGCCCAGGAAATGGGAGCCGACGCTATCATTGGCATGCGGTTTGCCACATCCATGGTGGCCAAAGGTGCGGCCGAAATCCTTGCTTACGGCACTGCCGTGAAATTCCGCCGAATTGAATGAGGTAGCCTGCAGCTTTCCGTTGGCGCGCCTGGCTTTGCCCTGGTAAAGAACATGACCTTCAATGGAAGGCGCATCTTTAGAAAATCAGGTGGTTAGCACCGGCCTAGCCATTTGGAACATGCTATATGACAGATCGTAAGCGCCTTAAAACACGACTATCACAATGGTCGGAACTTCTAATTTTCAAAGGGTTGAGCATCATGCCAATGGCCGTGGCGTCTGGCGCAGGCGCTGTACTTGGCAGGATATCCGGGCGGTATTTCAGAAAATCCGCTACCGCCCTTAGCTTGAAAAATCTGGCGAAGTTCCGCCCCGATCTCTCCGACGCGGATTTAAAACGCACCGTGGCTGGTATGTGGGACCATTTGGGCCGCATCCTAACCGAATTCTCCCGGTACAAAACATTGCGCTATGGTGGCCTGATCGAAGTTGAAGGTGCCGATGCTTTGCCGCCGCCAGGATCGCCTGTCGTTATCGCGGGCTGCCATGTGGGCAATTGGGAAACCATCAGCCACGCAGTCATGATGGCCGGGCATACCGTCGCTGGCACCTACCAGCCGCTATCCAATTCTGTGCGTCATAACATCATGATGCGACAGCGACACGGGATCGGTTGGATCAGCCTCGCCCCTGACGCAGCACCCATGCGGCGCGCGATCCGGCATCTGGATGGCGGCGGTGCGGTGGTGATCTATATCGACGAATATGTTGCCGGCGTGGTCAACGCGCCTGCGCTTGGGCGAGATATCAAGCTGGACCGGAATATCTATCTGACAGCACGCTTGGCGCACCGTTCGAACGCGCCGCTTGTATTCGCCAAATGCCAGAGACTGAAGGGTGCCAAATATCGGGTATCATTCGAGCGGGCTGATACATCAGGCGACGTTGCTGCGAGCGTTAGCGACCTTGATCGCTTACTAGAAGCCGCAGTCCGGGAACGTCCGGAGCAGTGGTTGATGCTGCATGTTCTGAAATTTTGAGACCCAGATACCACGCGACCTCTCGGCGTTTGCTTTGCAAAAGCCTGCCGATCGAATGAGAGCATTACTGTGATCTAAGCTTTTCGCATCCGCGAAAAGGAAATGGTGGGCGGTACAAGGATCGAACTTGTGGCCACTGCGATGTCAACACAGTGCTCTACCGCTGAGCTAACCGCCCGTATTTAAGAGGCGCTTTCATACCGATAATCCGGGTGGCTCGCAAGTGGGTACCGTGTTGGAATAGGATGAAACTGCAAATTTCTTTTCCCACGCGTCAATGCGCCCGAGGAGTCGCCCCATGTCTGCTAATGGACAAGCCCTGGCTGAACGCTATCTGAAGTTCGGTATTTTTCTGGCCCCCTTCCATCCAATGGAAGAAAGCCCCTTGCTGTGTATGGAACGGGATATGCAGCTGCTCCAGCACATCGACATGCTGGGCTATGATGAAGCGTGGGTGGGTGAGCACCATTCTGGCGGATTTGAAATCATCGCTAATCCGGAGATGTTCATTGCCCAGGCGATTGAACGCACCCGGCATATCCGCCTTGGGACGGGCGTGATCTCGCTGCCGTATCATAACCCCTACACCGTCGCGAGCCGGATGACACAGCTGGATTACCAAGCGCGCGGACGGGCGATGTTTGGTGTCGGACCGGGCGCGTTGGTCGGTGACGCTTTCCGTATGGGCATCGACCCCGAAAACCAGCGCCGCATGCTGAATGAAGCCCTAGAGGCCATCGTTCCGCTAATGCGCGGCGAGCAAGTCACCATGGAGACCGATTGGTTCAATCTCCGTGAGGCACGCTTGCAGCTTCCGGGTTATACGCGGCCCCATATGGAGATGGCTGTTGCTTCTGCCCGCTCCCCCGTCGGTGCATTGGCGGCAGGCAAGCACGGGCTTGGCATGCTCTCCATCGGCGGCACGTCTGATGATGCGCTGAAAGCTCATGCGAGCAACTGGGGCGTTGCAGAGACCGCAGCGGCAGAGAATGGAAAAATGCTGGACCGCAAGAACTGGCGCATCGTCACGCTGATGCATATCGCTGAAACCCGCGACAAAGCCTTTGAGAACGTCAAATGGGGCATTGATCGCTGGGCCAAATATTTTGGCGAAATCGCGACGTTTCCCATTGTCCCGGATGACATCACCGATGCCGCAGAATACCTGACCGAAGGCCGCATGGCCGTTATCGGT
Source organism: uncultured Alphaproteobacteria bacterium (assembly GCA_938083135.1). GTDB lineage: Bacteria > Pseudomonadota > Alphaproteobacteria > Bin95 > Bin95 > VMCJ01. Next base: position 2,632 of record CALLKY010000148.1, read on the forward strand.
ACGCCTGATGACGCCATCGAATATCTGGAAACGCTTTGGGACGGCGCTGGCGGGTTCGGCTGCTTGATGCAACTGGCACACAATTGGGCCGATTGGGAGGAGACGAAGCGCTCCTATGACCTGATCGCGCGCCAAGTCATCCCACACTTCCAAGGCTCCAATGATCTTCGCCGCTATTCCTACGACTACAGCCGGGATAACAGGCCCATGTTCATTGGCAAGGCAGAAAAAGCCGTGATGAATGAGATCGAAAAGCATGAGGCGCGCAAGAAGGGTGCAGCGGAATAATCTGCCATGTCACTTAGGATCGCCCGCATTCCGCCGTCAGAGGTCGAAGCTTCACTGGATGCCGTGGCCCGGCTCCGCATCGTGGTATTTCGGGATTTCCCCTACCTCTATGACGGCGACATGGAGTCTGAGCGCGACTACATCGCTAAATATCGGGATAGCAGCAACGCAATCGTCATTGGCGCTTGGGATGGTGAGACGCTTGTAGGTGCAGCGACCGGCACGCCGATGGAAGACCATGCTGCGGAATTCGCTGCCCCCTTTGAGGACGCCGGATACGCCCTTGGTGAAATGTTCTATTGCGCAGAGAGCGTGCTGCTTCAGCCCTATCGCGGCCAGGGCGCGGGCCATGCGTTCTTTGACCATCGGGAAGCCCATGCCCGCACCCTTGGCCGCCGGTGGTCCTGCTTTTGCTCTGTCGTTCGCCCACCAGAACTCCAGCCCCCTGGGTATCGCCCCCATGATGTATTTTGGGGTAAGCGCGGCTATGCACCGATGCCCGGCGTCTACGCAGAATTCAAATGGAAAGACGTTGGCGACACGACTGAAACAAAAAAATCTTGGGGCTGGCCTATCTAAGGGTTTCGGTTCAGAGGTTTGCCCACTTGCGTAATACTTTCAAGAGGTTTTCGGTGGGCCTGTGATTGAAGCGCCATTCGCACTCTTTGAGATAGAGGTGAAAGTGCTGGCTAGGGA
>CALLKY010000149.1 GCA_938083135.1 uncultured Alphaproteobacteria bacterium
CAGCCATAAAATCGCCATTTAGACAGCGCCCCTTGGCCTGCGTCAGCTATAGCTGACGCAGGCCAAGGGGCCATCCTGAACCAGCAAGATGGACCTATATTCTACCGGGAACTGGCCCCTTTTTACTCCGCGATTGACACCTTGTTGGCAACGACAATATTTCGGGCGGTACGGGGAACGATCGCATCTTCGGCAATAGCGGTGACGATGTGATTCGGGGCGGCGCTGGTCGGGATGTTTTAACAGGCCAGCAAGGCTCAGATACCTTTGTCCACGGCTTAGGTGATGAGATGGATTTCATTACTGACTTTAATGTCACGGCTGACAAGCTGGACCTGTCAGCCCATGAATTCGCAGACTTTGCCGCCGTTCAAGCCATCTTGAGTGATATGGCCAGCGGCGCACGCTTTGAATTGGGTATTTCAGGTGCGGTGGTGCTTATTGGCGTAAATGCGAATGAAATCGGCACCGAAGATATTCTGAAATAGGCCCAGATTGGTTCAATTTTATCCGCATATGCTCTAGACGCTTTGGTGCCGTAGCATTTCTTTAAATGGCATCGATGGGTTTGCGGTGAACTGTGAAGGCTAAGCTCGATTTTTAGCCTAGGGCTATGGCGAGGCTCTGATTGATCAAGGTTGCCATGACCTATTCTCACGCTATCGATTTTGCTATCTCTCGGGCGGTGATAAAGTCAGCGCTGCTGCTTTTCTTAATCTGATCATCTTGGGAACGACTTGCAAAGAATCTGTATATCGCCTCCGGGGTGCGAAATGCCAGACGCAATGATCGCTTGCCCATGTTTCGCTATTGAATTTCTGGGCCTGATGCTGCCTGATTTCCACAGGCAAACGTTGGCGGCACTCGCTACGCCCAATATGGGAGATCAGGCATTGAGCCAAAGCTGTGCTCTGTTGGGTGAGACAGGGAATACCCTTCGATGACTGCGCCTCGTCTTGAGCTCACTGGCGTCACCAAGCGATTTCCTGGAGTGATCGCGAATGATGATGTTGCATTTTCGATAGCACCCGGTGAAATGCATGCTCTGTTGGGGGAAAATGGTGCAGGTAAGTCAACACTCGTCAAAATGATCTACGGCGTTATGCGGCCCGATGCCGGGGCGATGCGACTGGACGGTGAGACCTATACGCCAAACCGGCCTTCTGATGCGCGCGCCCGCGGCGTTGGTATGGTGTTTCAGCATTTCTCGCTGTTTGAGGCGCTGACGGTCGGCGAGAATGTAGCGCTTGGCATGAATGCTGCTGATGTCGGTCGTGATCTGAACGATAAGATCGTCAAAGTATCAGATGCCTACGGCCTCTCACTTGATCCTGAACGGACGGTCGGTTCCCTTTCTGTCGGTGAACGCCAGCGTGTCGAAATCGTGCGATGCCTTCTCCAAAACCCGCGTCTGCTGATAATGGACGAGCCAACGTCTGTGCTGACGCCGCAGGAAGTGGAAGACCTTTTCAGGACGCTCCGCACTTTGGTCGCCGATGGCTGCTCGATCCTCTACATCTCCCATAAACTTGAGGAAATCCGCGCTCATTGCGATAAGGCAACGGTACTGCGCGGTGGCAAGGTCGTTGGCCATTGCGATCCCTCAGAGGCGACGGCGCGCAGCCTGGCCGAAATGATGGTCGGCATGGAATTGGCGCTGCCAAAGAAATCAGCTGCAGACTTCGGCGCTGCGCGGTTAACCGTAAACAATCTTTCACTTGCCGCCGATGATCCTTTCGGTGTCTCCCTGCACGATATTTCTTTCACAGTCCGGGCCGGCGAAATTTTGGGGATCGCCGGCGTTGCAGGTAACGGGCAGGGTGAGCTTCTGGATGCGCTCAGTGGCGAGCGCACGACCCGAAGTGATGCAATCTTGCTGGATCAGGAGCCGGTTGGAGATGTCGGCCCAACGGACCGGCGCGGGTTTGCCTTCTGCGCAGCGCCGGAGGAGCGGCTTGGCCATGGCGCCGCGCCCGATATGTCGCTTTGGGAAAACACCCTTCTGTCCGCACGGTCCAGTCAGGGAATGGTTCACGGCGGCATGCTGAGGTTGAGCGCTGCGAAAGCGTTCGCCGCTAAGATTATTTCGACATTTGATGTCCGCACATCTGGTGCGGATAAACATGCGCGCACCTTGTCCGGCGGGAATTTGCAGAAATTCATCATCGGGCGGGAAATCCTGCAGGAGCCAAGAGTGCTGGCCATCCTGCAACCAACATGGGGCGTTGACGCTGCTGCCGCCGCCTCGATTCATCGCGCTATCCAGGAACTCGCTAGCAATGGGGCTGCTGTCCTGTTGATTTCGCAGGACCTGGATGAACTCATGACGGTCTCAACCACGTTTGCTGTGATTGCAGGGGGCCGTTTATCTGCCCCGCAACCAACTGACAGCATAACCGTGGAAGAAATCGGCATCTTGATGGGCGGCGCGCAACAGCAAGCGCTGACTGGTGCTGCGTCATGATCAGGCTTGAACCCCGCAAGGATGTTTCGCCGGCTATGGCCTATCTGGCACCCGCGCTCGCGGTGCTCGTGACCGCATGTGCGGGCACATTGATCTTCGCTGCGCTCGGCAAACACCCAATTGAGTCTATGCGGCTGTTCTTTATTCAGCCGCTTGGTGATTGGTTTTCAATCTCTGAGATGATTGTTAAGGCAACGCCGCTGATCTTGATAGCAATTGGCTTGTCGTTTGGCTTCAGGGCCGGTGTTTGGAATATTGGTGCAGAAGGGCAGTTCACACTTGGCGCGCTTGCAGGCGGCGCGACAGCATTGGCGCTGTATGATGTCGCTGGATATTGGGTCCTGCCGTTAATGTGCATAACAGGCGCACTCGCAGGTATGGCCTGGGCAGCGATCCCAGCCCTGTTACGGACCCGCTTCAACGCCAATGAAATTCTCGTCACACTGATGTTGAGTTATGTCGCCGTACTGCTTTTGAGTGTCTTGGTTCATGGTGCTTTGAAAGACCCCGAAGGCATGAACTTCCCGGAGAGCCGCCTGTTCCATGACTCCGCCACCCTCCCAATCCTGTTTGAAGGCACGCGCGCCCATATCGGGTTCTTGGTGGCACTTGCTGTAGTGGGCATTGCCTGGTTCGCCCTTGGTCGGCACATCTTCGGGTTCCAGGTGAAAGTTATGGGCCAAGCCCCTAGGGCGGCACGGTTTGGCGGATTTGTAGAGAACCGCGTCATCTGGTTCAGCCTGCTGTTATCGGGCGGCTTAGCTGGCCTGGCGGGCGTGTTTGAAGCGGCAGGGCCTGTGGGGCAACTCGTTCCAGCACTGCCGGTTGGTTACGGCTTCACGGCGATCATCGTGGCGTTCCTTGGGCGCTTGCAGCCGGTCGGCATTCTGATCGCAGGGTTTGTTATGGCGTTGACCTATATTGGCGGTGAAACGGCGCAGATCGAGATGAACCTGCCAAGCGCTATCACCGGCGTATTCCAAGGGATGTTCCTATTCTCCCTTCTTGGGATCGATGTTTTTGCGCGCTACCGGCTTCGACGGATCAAGCCCAGCACGCAGACGGCGGAAGGATGAGCTGATGGACCTATTGCAAGCCATCCTGCAGGGCGTAATCGTCGCCTCAACCCCATTGGTGTTCGCCGCATTGGGTGAGGTGGTGACGGAGCGCTCCGGTGTCCTCAATCTCGGAGTGGAGGGCATGATGATTATGGGTGCTGTCGCCGGGTTCGCGATCACCTTGGACAGTGGGTCATACTTTGCTGGGATTATGGGGGCGGCACTGGCGGGGGCGCTTGCTGCGACTGTATTCGGGCTGTTGACGCAGTTCTTGATGTCTAATCAGGTGGCGACGGGCCTAGCACTCACGATTTTTGGCCTCGGCGTTGCTGCTCTCATCGGCCAGGGCTATTCCGGCGAAACGACGCCAGCTTTGCCTGTACTGCCAATTCCGCTGCTGTCCGACATCCCGTTCATTGGCCCAATCTTATTCGTGCATGATCCGCTGGTTTATCTATCAGTGGTGATGGTCATTGGCGTCACCCTGTTTTTGAACCGCACGCGCGCCGGGCTAATCCTGAAAGCTGTTGGTGACAATCATGACGCGGCCCACGCCATTGGGTACCGTGTTGTAATGGTTCGCATGGCGGCGATTGCGTTTGGTGGGGCATGCGCGGGGCTTGGCGGTGCATATCTATCCATCGTGCAAACACCGCTTTGGGTGGAAAACATGACCGCTGGACGTGGATGGATTGCGCTGGCAATCGTTGTGTTCTCTGCTTGGCGTCCCGCACGGGCCCTGATGGGGGCCTATCTGTTTGGCGGGGTGACGCTTATTCAGCTACATGTTCAAGGGTTGGGCATCGAAATTGCGGCGCAATATCTCTCGATGCTGCCCTATCTGGTAACAATTCTGGTGCTCACGGTGATTTCCTACGATAAAGCCCGTGCAAAATTGAACGCACCGGCCTGTCTTGGCCGCTCGTTTTATGCATCATCCTGATATCAAACGACTCGCAAGAATCAAAAACGGAGGCGACTTTATGAAGCGAATGATTTCCAAGCTGGCGGCCTTTTCGGTCGCGGCCTTTGTAGGCGGCGCGGCGCTGGCCGACGATCCGATGAAAATCGGCTTCGTCTATGTTGGCCCAGTCGGCGACCATGGCTGGACCTATGAACACGAGCAGGGCCGCTTAGCCGTCGAAAAAGCATTCGGCGACAAGGTAAAAACCACCTATGTCGAGAACGTTTCTGAAGGTCCAGATGCGACCCGGGTGATCCAACAGTTGGCCCGCAGTGGCCATGACATGATTTTTACAACGTCATTCGGTTTCATGAATCCAACGCTCAAAGTCGCTAAAACCTTCCCGAAGGTGAAATTTGAGCACGCGACCGGCTTCAAACGGGCAAAAAACGTCTCCACATATTCCGCGCGTTTCTATGAAGGCCGCACGGTTATTGGGTTGATCGCCGGTAAAATGACCAAATCCAACACGATCGGGTACATCGCCTCGTTTCCAATTCCAGAAGTCGTTCGTGGCATCAATGCTGCCTATCTGGCGGCGAAGAGTGTCAATCCAGACGTGAAGATGAAGATCGTTTGGGTCAACACTTGGTTCGATCCAGGTAAGGAAGCTGACGCTGCCAAAGCCTTGATCGACCAAGGTGCCGATATCCTGATGCAACACACCGATTCCCCGGCTGCCATGCAGATCGCAGAAGAACGTGGGATCCATGCGTTTGGTCAAGCTTCAGACATGATCAAGTTCGGCCCGAATGCACAATTGACCTCAATCATCGACGATTGGGCACCGTACTACATCGAACGGGTTAAAGCTGCCATGGACGGAACCTGGAAAAGCCAGGATACGTGGGATGGCATCAAACAGGGCATGGTCGGTATTGCCGCATTCTCCGACAAAATCCCGGCTGACGTGAAAGCAATGGCACAGCAAGCTGTCGACGATATCGTCGCTGGTAAGCGCCACTCCTTTACAGGCCCGATCAACAAGCAGGACGGCACGCCTTGGCTGAAAGCGGGTGAGACCGCGAGCGATGGCGATCTAGCTGGCATGAATTTCTACGTAGAAGGCGTTGACGGCGCATTGCCGAAATAACGTTCGACTATCGCAGGGATGCAACGGCGATGGGGCAGGGCTTTGTTCTAAAAGAGCAAATGCTCCGCCTCATCGTTGATCCCTCTTTCCCCAGCTTATGTTATCGGCGAGATGGCATAAACGCCCCAATGGCCTACGCTAGCCGTTCATAAGGTCGACAGATATCTGGTGGTGAGCCGCTAGAACGCTCGGCAAGTCGATGGTTGTGATTTGGCCTTCATGCACGACAAACTTGCCTTCAATGACCGTGTGCCAAGCCTGTAGCGGGCCAGCAAGCAGTAATCCGGCCACCCGGTCCCAAGCCCCAGAAAGTGCGAGCTCTGACGCCTTGAAGGCCGCAAAATCGGCGCGTTTGCCAATTTCGATCGCGCCCAAGTCATCCCGCCCAAGCGCCTTGGCACCACCGCGTGTGGCCAACTCGAGAGCTGTGCGGGCACTCATCGCATCGCCGCCATGGGCAACCCGCTGCAACAGCATTGCCTGCCGTGCTTCATTCATCAGATGGCCTGAATCATTGGATGCAGAGCCATCAACGCCTAATCCTACATTGACGCCCGCCCGCAGCATCGCACCGATTGGAGCAATGCCGCTGCCAAGCCGCATATTTGAGCATGGGCAATGGGCGACGCTGACGCCGTGTTCTGCGAAAAGCGCAATCTCACGGGCATCCAGCTTGACGCAATGGGCATGCCACACATCATCACCGACCCAACCGACGTCGGCTGCATAGTCTCCCGGGCTGCAGCCAAACTTGTCGAGGGAATACGCCACATCATCGTCATTCTCAGCCAAGTGCGTGTGCATCATCACACCCTGGTCCCGGGCGAGCATTGCTGCGTCCCGCATCAAGCCTTGGCTGACAGAGAATGGCGAGCAGGGGGCGACGGCGACGCGGATCATCGCGCCTGGGTTAGGATCATGCCAAGTCTGGATAGCTCTCAGGCTGTCTTTCAGAATGGCGGCTTCATTTTCAACCAGACTGTCTGGCGGCAATCCGCCATCACTCTCGCCAATGCTCATGGCGCCACGGGCGGCGTGCAGGCGAGCGCCGATCATCTGGGCTGCTTCAATCTCATCGTCCAGCCGGGCGCCATTCGGGAACATATACAGATGGTCGGACGAGCAGACGCAGCCCGTTAACGCCAATTCGGCAAGGGCGACCAAAGCTGAAATGCGAATAGCGTCTGGCCCCATCCGTGCCCAAATTGGGTAATGCGCATGGAGCCAGCCAAACAGGGTTGCATTCTGCCCTGCAGGCACTGCGCGGGTAAGGTTCTGGTAGAAGTGATGGTGTGTGTTGATCAAACCCGGTGTAGCGATCAGGCCGGATAAGTCGATGACCTTGTCGGCAGTTTCAGGCAAATCTGCACTAGACCCAACCGCTTCAATCACGCCGTTTCGTGCGAAGAAGCCTCCGCCTTGAATTTCGCGGCGGGCGACATCCATGGTGACGAGAATATCGGCATTCCGGGCAAGCAGCGTTGTCATCACCGACCTCAAGTTTATGGCGCTAGGCGTGATTGATGCTTGCGCATAGGCTATCCACTGAAACAAGGGAAGCACCAATGTCGACAGATACTCAATCCGGCCCACTCGCTGGCCTTACGGTCTTGGATTTCTCACGGGTTATTGCAGGTCCGTTTTTGACCCAGATATTGGGCGATCTTGGCGCTCTGGTCATTAAAGTAGAGGTCCCTGGCGTCGGTGACGATATGCGCCATTACCGGCCGGCTGGATGGAAGAAGGATGCGCCGGGCTTTGTTGGCCTTAATCGCAACAAGAAGAGTATCGAAATCGATATCACGACCGAAGCGGGCCAGGACGTCTGCCGCGCACTGGCCGAAAAGGCAGATATACTCGTGGAGAACTTTCGCCCTGATGTGATGGAGCGATATGGCCTGCATTATGCCGCAATGGCAGAGGTCAATCCGCGGCTGATCTATTGCTCAATCTCTGGATATGGTCATACCAGCCCCTTCAAACTGGTCGCCGGCTATGACCCGATAGCACAGGCTGAATCCGGCATGATGTACCTGACCGGCCCGGCAGACGTAGAGCCGCAGAAGGCGGGTGGATCAATCGGCGACAGCTACACAGGCCTCCATGCCGGGATGGGCGTTCTGGCAGCGCTGGAAGCCCGGCATCGCACGGGCAGGGGGCAGTTTGTTGATGTGTCGCTGTTCGATTCCATGCTTTCTGCCCTTGGCTATGTCGCAGCTCATCCACAGCTACTTGGCGTAGACCCGCCGCGCATGGGCAACAAGTCCCATGCGCTCGTGCCGCTTGGGGTTTATCAGTGCTCGGATGGCCCGATCATGATCGTGGTTGGTAATGACCGGCAGTTTGAGAAGTTCTGCCGCGATGTCCTAAAACGACCCGATATGCTGGAAGACCCAAGATACGCGTCCCTCGCCAGTCGGCAGGTCAACCGCGAACCGCTGGAGGCGACGATTGACGCGATCTTCAGGACAAACAATCGCGAACATTGGGTGCAGGCGATGCGCCAAGCTGGCGTCCCCGCAGGCAGTGTACGCTCCCCGATGGAAGCTGTTCGATCAGACGAAGCGACGGGGCGGAATATGCTGGCCCCAGTCAAATTTGATGGTGAAATGGTGGACCTTGTGGCGTCGCCCATTCGGTTATCTGATACACCTGTCGTTGCACCAACGGAAATCCCAACGCTCGGCGCTCATACGAATATCATGATGGCTGAAGTGCTTGGTTATAGCGTCGGCAAGATCGCAGAACTGCGAGCGGCCGGGGCTTTTGGGAAAGAAAAAGTATAGCAATAACAATATTCTGTTGCGAGGTTTTATTCCTCTTTCGCACCTATGGACCTTTAGGCTCCCGAGCATCTGGGGCTGTGCGGGCCGCGTCCAGCACTTTGAATGTATTTGAGCGGAAATCCCGCCTGAACTGGACCCAAAGCACCAATGCCGTTGCGGAAATGAATAGTGCTGGGTCAACGAACCACGCGATGAGCGCCAACGCGTAATAGTAGGCCCGGAGCGCCTTATTGAAATGCCCGCCGGCCAAATTGGCTAGCCGTGCAGCGCGCCCGCCATAATCATCCAAGACCGCATCATCATCAGTGAATGGAGTGGCGGCTAGCACAATCGCTCAATAATTCCATTGCCGAAGACTCCAGGTCAGGGTGAAGAACGCATAAGCGAAGAGTGCAGTAACGATGAGCATTTTTGCTTGCCAGAGCGCCAAGCTCGTCTGGGTCACAAATGGCAGGGAGTATGTAACCGAGTGCGCTCGTTCGCCTGCACCGAGCAGCGTCACCATGCCAGCAAGGATCAAAACAGTGGTGCTGGCGAAAAAACCCACATTGCGCGTCAGGATTGCGATGATCTGCGTATCGGCAATCCGTGGATCGCGGCGGACTGCACGGTGCATCCATTCATGCCTGAATTTTACAGCCGCGCGTGTGAAATCTGGGATATCCAGCTTTCTAGAATCCGCAAAATGGTCGTAGATAGGCCATCCCAGGATGAGCATTCCAAGGCCGATATAGTCATATATCGAAAGCTCATGAATGATGGGGAGTGCTGCGTTCACAGCCACCCACCCAATTCGCGTTCGGCCAAATTCGCCATGAACTCTGCCTGACCATCGTCATCGTTCAGGCAGGGGACGTAAGCGAAGTTTTCTCCGCCTGCCTCAAGGAATTCTTCCCGAAGGCCAATTGCCAGCTCCTCTAGCGTTTCAACACAGTCCGCGACAAATCCGGGGGAGATCATGGCGACGTTCTTGGCACCTTTGCCCGGCAATGCACGGATGGTTTCGTCAGCGTATGGCTGCAGCCATTCCTTCGGGCCGAAGCGCGATTGGAACGCCATGACGAGTTTGTCTTCTGGCCAGCCAAGACGTTCACGGAGCAGGCGGGCCGTCTTCGCGCAATGGCAATGATAGGGATCGCCCTTATCAAAATACTCTTTTGGAAGACCATGGAATGAGGCGATCAGTACGTCTGGGGTCCAGTCGAGGCTGGCATAGTGTGCCTCAACTGATTTCGCCAATAGGTCGATATGGTCTGGGTGGTCAAACCAAGGCAGGGCTGTACGAACGGCAGGCTGCCAGCGTTCCTGCATCAATTGGCGAAATGCCTGATCGCACGCAGTCGCCGTCGTGGCGGCACTATATTGTGGATAAAGCGGCACGAGCAGCAGACGGTCGCACCCAGCATCAATCATCCGGCGAATAGCGTCACCCGTAGATGGCTGCCCGTAGCGCATGGCCCAATCGACCATCAGGTTAGGATGCTTTGCCTGTAGCAATGCCGCTGTCTTCTCCGTCAAGTCCCGAGTAGTGGTACGGAGCGGAGATTCGTTTAGCTCCTTGTTCCATATCTGCGCATAGGCATGGCCCGATTTCTTTGGCCGGACGGTCAGGATAATGCCCTGCAGTATGGGCTGCCAAAGCAGCTTAGGAAGCTCAATAATGCGCTTGTCGGACAAGAATTCGGACAAATACCGCCGCATGGACCAGTAATCTGTAGCATCGGGCGTGCCGAGATTTAGCAGCAATACGCCGATCTTCGGGCCGGGCAGGGGCGGGTGTCCTGGCGGTAGTGCGTGGGGCTCAGACATAAGGCGGTCTATCCTTTGCGTATTCGACACAAGAGAGATACCAGCCAATGGCTTTAAGTCCAGCGCAGCCGGGTCTAGGGTCAGGAAATAGCAGAGGGAATGATGACATGGCGATCACTGAAGGTGCGCACCATATTGGCCTAACTGTCCCGGATCACGAAGCAGCACGGGACTTTTTTGTCGATGTACTGGGCTTCGTCGAAGTTGGAGGCAAGCCAGACTATCCAGCGATTTTTGTCAGCGATGGGTCACTGATGGTCACTCTCTGGCGCGCAGAAGATCCTGCGACCGCAACGCCGTTTGATCGCAAGACCGGCATTGGCCTGCATCATCTGGCACTGAAAGTCTCTCCGGATGCCATGGATGGTCTGCATGAAAAGCTCTTGGCAGCCACTGGATGCACTATCGAATTCGCACCAGAACCACTGAATGCAGGCCCTGTGCGCCACATGATGTGCACGATCCCAGGCGGTATCCGCATGGAGTTTATTGCGCCCCCAAGCACATGACCGCCCCGTCGCCATTTCATGCAGGTGAAATTGCTGTGCAGGAACGCGTTGGCGTTCATGAGCGGGCAGAGCGTTCGGCCACACATTCCATTCGGGATCACTTGATTGAGCAGCATCGCGACTTCTACCCGTTGCTACCCATGCTTTTCACCGGGTTCTTAGATGTTGATGGCAGGCCTTGGGCATCCATCCTGACGGGCCCTCCAGGCTTTAGTCATGCGCTGGATGAGCGGCGTTTACGGATCAATGCTTTGCCTGCGCCCGGCGATCCGCTTGCGGCTGGGCTGCGTGACGGCCTGTCTGTCGGGTGTCTTGGTCTGCAGTGGGAGACGCGGCGGCGGAACCGGGTGAATGGCCTTGTGTCAGGCTTTGATGGCGATGGGTTTACCCTCGACGTGATCCATGCGTTCGGCAATTGTCCAAAATATATCCAGACACGAGAAGCCGTTGCTGCATTGGAACCCGGGGCCGCTTTGCAGGAGACCAGAACTGCGCTCAATGCGGACGACAGAGCACTGATTGCCCAGGCGGATACATTCTTTATCGCGACTGCTGTCGCAGACGGTGCCGATGTATCTCACCGTGGCGGCAAACCTGGATTTCTAAGGCTGGAGGAAGATGGCGTTTTGTCTTGGCCGGATTATGCTGGCAACAACTTCTTCAACACCCTTGGCAATATCGAGACAAATTCTAGGGCTGGCTTTCTCATCCCCGATTGGGAGCCGGGACGGATTTTGCAGATGACGGGGAACGCTGAAATACGCTGGGATATTGAAGCACGGGTGGGATTGCCGGGTGCCAAACGGGCCATGGCGTTCAAGCCATCCGAGGTCCGTTCCCTACCCAACGTTATTCCGGACCGTTGGGCTCTTTTAGAATCATCGCCCTTCCTCAATCGCTTGAGGGACTGAAGCGTTGGAAGATCTACCACTGATCATCATCGCCGCTACCTTTGTCATTGCAGGCCTCGTCAAAGGCGTGATCGGCTTAGGCTTGCCGACGATCACGCTGGCGGCGCTGACCGTGGCGCTTGATCTGCCGCAGGCAATGGCACTGCTGCTCATTCCATCTTTCGTGACAAACCTTTGGCAAGGCGTTGTCGGCGGGAACCTAGTGCTGATTCTACGACGGCTTTGGCCTTTTTTGGTGCCGGCTGTTCTGCTGGTTTGGGTCGGTGGTCTCATCTTTGCGAAGGTTGATCATCGGCTGATGACGTTGCTGCTTGGTGTGCTTGTTGCCGTCTATGCGGCCCTTAATTTGGCAGGCATACGTCTCACTTTGTCCAGAGCGCAAGAAACCTGGGCTGGGCCGGTGTTGGGCATCGCCAATGGCGTGCTAACGGGGATGACGGGGTCTTTTGTCATGCCCGGCGTGATGTTCCTGCAGGCGATTGGCTTGAGCCGTGATGTGCTGGTACAGGCGATGGGGGTGCTTTTCACACTCTCGACATTGGCATTGGCCGTTGCCTTGCAGGGAGGTGGAATGCTTTCGGCTGATTTGGGGCTGGTTTCGCTCGCAGGTGTGGTCCCGGCGCTAGTCGGCATGGTGCTTGGTCAACAGGTTCGGAAGCGGTTATCGGAGGCATTGTTCCGTAAGGTCTTCTTCTGGGCACTGCTGGCCTTGGGGCTCTATATCATCGCAAATGCGCTCTAACCGATGCCGCTATTTGAAATCGCGGCTGGGGAATAGCACTTTTGCCTGCTCGCGGGGGTGCCGGGCGCGGGGGACATGTTTGGGCTTCGTGCGTGGATCAGGCCGGGGTGGCCGGCGGGCTTCGTCAGCGGCGGAGGCTTCTGTTTTAAATCCACCGCCGATGGAAAGCTCATCCAGCAGATAGGACATATCCTCCAGCTTATCCGCCACCAGATGGATGACGATCCCCTGCCGTTGCAGCCGCCCGGTCACTTTCAACAGGCGTGAAGTCAGCACGATGCGGCGGTGGGCTTCAAATACTTTGGGCCAGACGATGATATTAGCCACACCAGTCTCATCTTCCAGCGTTGCAAAGATCACACCTTTCGCACTGCCCGGCCGCTGGCGAGCGAGAACCAGCCCCATGACAGTGATCGGTTTATCGAGCGGATCCGTCGCCAGCCGCTCATTCGGCGCTACGTCGCGCAGCCCTGGACGGAGGATCGCCAGCGGATGCGCCTTCAGGCTGAGGCGGAGCTGCGCGTAATCCTCATACACTTCCTCGCCAAGCGTCGGCGTTGGCAGTGTGACGGATGTTTCCCAGCCGTAGTCAGCTTCTCCCGCAGCCTCGAACAAGGGCAGGGGTGCATCACCAAGTGCGGCCGTCTCCCAAAGCGCCGTCCGCCTGCTCATGTCGATGGAGCCGAATGCATCCGCCTTCGCCAACCGCTCAACCGTTGCGGGGCGAATACCGGCGCGACGCCACAGATCCTCCGGCGTGCGATAGCCATTGCCGCGCGCGGCTTCCAGCCATTCAGCATCACCTTCCTTGAAGCCTTTGATTTGGCGAAGGCCCAGCCGAAGCGCGTAATATTCGCCGCTAAGCGCTGGCTCCAATGTGCAATCCCATGTCGAATAATTGACATCAACAGGCCGCACCTCAACGCCATGCTCCCGCGCATCCCGCACGATCTGGGCTGGCGCATAGAATCCCAACGGCTGGGCATTCAACAGCGCGCAGGCGAACACATCCGGGTAATGCCGCTTCATCCAGGCCGACGCATAAACCAGTAGTGCGAAGCTGGCCGCATGGCTTTCCGGGAAACCATACTCGCCGAAGCCTTCAATCATGGAGAAGCAGCGTTCGGCAAAGGCTTCGTCATAGCCATTGGCCTTCATGCCAGCATGGAACCTATCGCGGAAGCTTTGGATTGTGCCCATATGCCGGAAAGTCGCCATGGCGCGACGCAGGCCGTCAGCCTCACCGGGCGTGAATCCGGCAGCAACGACAGCGATCTTCATCGCCTGCTCCTGGAATAACGGCACGCCAAGCGTGCGCCCCAGCACTTCTTTGAGGGCCGGGGAGGCATATTCCACCGGCTCCTCCTCATTCCGACGCCGGATATAGGGATGCACCATATCTCCCTGAATAGGCCCGGGCCGAACAATCGCGACCTCAATCACCAGGTCATAGAACGTGCGCGGACGCATGCGCGGCAGGAACGCCATCTGCGCCCGGCTTTCCACCTGAAACACGCCGAGGCTGTCCGCCTGGCAAAGCATTTCGTAGGTGGCGGGATCTTCGCGCGGCGTTGTTGCCAGGTCAAAGCGCTTGCCATAGTGCTGCTGGATCATCCCATAGCCCTTGCGGAGCGCGCTCAACATGCCGAGCGCCAGGATGTCGATCTTCAGGATGCCGAGCGCATCCAGGTCGTCCTTATCCCATTCAACGACGGTGCGATCATCCATCGCTGCGTTTTCCACGGGCACAAGTTCATCCAGCCGGCCCTGGGTAATGACGAACCCACCGACATGCTGGGAAAGATGGCGCGGGAAGCCAATCAGCTGATTGGCAATGGCAAGCGTGAGGCGAAGCCGCCGGTCGTTCGGGTCAAGACCGATCTCCCGGGCCTGCTCCAAATCAACGCCTTCTGACGACCAACCCCAGGTCTGTGAAGCGAGGGCGGAGACCGTATCGGCAGAAAGCCCCATGGCTTTGCCAACCTCCCGCACCGCACTCCGTCCCCGGTAGTGAATGACGGTCGCAGCTAGGCCCGCACGTTCACGGCCATAGCGCTTGTAGATATATTGGATGACTTCTTCGCGCCGCTCATGCTCGAAATCAATGTCAATATCGGGCGGCTCGCCACGCTCCGCAGAGATGAAACGCTCAAATAACAAGTCCGCTTCTGTGGGATTCACAGAGGTGATGCCAAGGCAATAGCAGACGGTTGAATTCGCTGCCGATCCACGGCCCTGGCAGAGAATTCCAAGACGCCGGGCTTCCAGTACGATGTCATACACAGTCAAGAAATAGTGCGCATAATTAAGCTGGTCGGTAAGTTTGAGCTCATGCTCAATCCCGGCGCGCACTTTTTCTGGCACGCCGCCTGGAAAGCGTTGCATGGCACCACGCCACGTTTCCTGGCGCAGGTACTCTTGGGGGCTCATGCCGGGCGGCACAGGCTCATCCGGGTATTCGTAGCGGAGTTCGTCCAGGCTAAATCGGCACCTGTCAGCTACTTCCAAAGTGCGGTGGACGGCGTGTTCATGGCCTTCAAACAGGCGCAGCATTTGGGCGGCAGATTTCAGATGCCGCTCACCGTTGATTTGATGATTGCGGCCAAGTTCATCCACCGTGCAGGTAAGCCGGATGCAGGAGAGGATATCTGCCAGCACCCGGCGTTCAGGCGCATGCATGAGCACATCCCCCGTGGCGACCATGGGCGCGCCGGTTTCAATCGCCAGTTCAGCCAGGGCAGAGAGGCGTGCCTTGTCGTCACCGCCAAGGGCGCGGGATGCCGCCAGATAGACCCGGTCGCCCAATGCAGTGCGCCAGTCCGCCAGATTGCGGGCGAAGTCTGCATCTAACGCAGGGGGTGCTAGCACGAGCAGGATTAGGCCATCGCCGTAATCCAACACATCGGCTGGATATAGCTCGCATTCCCCTTTAGGGGCGCGGCGGCGGCCTGTGGTGATAAGTCGGGAGAGGCGGCCATAGGCGGCGCGGTCTTCCGGATACGCCAACAGGCTCTGTCCGTCCGCCAGATCCAACCGAGCACCGATAATCCCCCTGAGGTCGGCCCGCTTGGCCCCCATATGCGCTCGCACTACACCAGCAAGGCTGTTTCGATCCGCGACGGCGACGGCGGCATGTCCCAATTCAGCCGCACGACGGGCGATTTCCTCCGGCAGGCTTGCACCTTCCCGGAAGCTGAATGCGGTGAGGGCTTGGAGTTCGATATAGGCGGAGCTCATTGCTGGCCCATCTGTTGAGCCTGGAGTTTTTCCAGCCCGCTAACCTCCCCCCTCTCCCTGATCCCTCTCCCCCCTATGGAGGGCGAGGGGACCTTCGGCCATGCCTCCACTATTCTCCCTCGCCACCCATAGGGGGGGGAGGGCTGGGGAGAGGGGGGAAGTCTGCCGCTCGTAGAAATTTTCAGCATCAGGCAAAGAACCCATGCAGGAACCAGCGGTCATCCTGCCGGTATAGCCACAACCGCTCACCGGCCTCGTCCTCAACCCGCCAGTAATCCCGGTGCGAGGGCCAGTCTGCGTCGCGTTCGCGCCATTCGGGGGTGATGCGTTCGGGGCCGTCAGCAAAGCGCACGGCGCGTCGGGCACCATGGCGTTTCAGGGTAAGTGGCGGGCTGAGGGCGTCGGCGCTATCGCTTTCAGCGTCTACAGGCAGCGGCTGCGCTAGAAGCGTAAGCGGGCGCGGCGATGGTGGCTCGGGCCATGTATCTGCACCTGAGGCGGCTATGGTCGCAGGCGTTTGGCGAAAGCTTCGGTCGGGGAGCCAGCTATCCTCAGGCTCAAAGCGCGTGACAGCATCGAAGCCTAAGCGGTTGCCCAGCGTATCAATGAGTGCGGCCAGAGCATCCGGCTCCGCCCGGCCAGCCAGCACGTCTTGCTGGCGAGGGCGGAGGCGTTCGGTGCGGGCAGCGCGGAGTGTTGCTGCTTCAATGCCAAAGTCGGGGTCAATATCATCCAATTTTTCAGCGAAAAGGCGCGTCAACCGGGCAGTATCTTGCGTGGGCTCGGCTGTGCCGACGGAGAGGCTTTGCCAACTGCCATCCAGCCGGTGCACGGTGAAATCTAGAAGGCTGGCACCCAAATCTTCAAACGTCAGCCGGGCAACAAGTTTCTCCAATAAACGCGCCAGTGCCGTATCAATGCTGACGCGCTCGCCAATCGGTTCATCGAAGGCAAGGCGGACGGTATATGGCGTCTCCGGCCTAGTGGGAGAGATTGGTTCTGGCGCTGCACCCAGCGCCTGATCAATCCGTGTCGCAATCTCAACGCCAAAGCGGCGGACCAATGTTTGCCGGTGTAGGGCGAAGAGATCGCCTATGCAGGCAAGGCCAAGGCGCGCCAAGCGATGATTGGTTTCCGGCTTCAGGCGAAGCGCAGCTACGGGCAGCGCCGCCAATAGATCTCGCGGAACGCCTGGGGGCGCTATCACGCCAGAGCGGCCATAGCGGGCAAGCGCTGATGCAGCGCCCGGCGTATCCGCCATAGCAATGCGGGCAGCAAAGCCAAGACGCGCCAGAATCGCGGCCAGCCGCTCCATAAACTGGGCTTCACCGCCAAACAGATGCGTGGCACCGGCCATGTCCAGGAAAAGCCCATCCGCCCCATCCATCGCCGCCAGGGGCGTGAAGCGGTCAGACAAGCGGGTGAGGGCTTTGAGGGCCGCTGCCGTGCGTGCGGGATTGTGGGGCAGAGTTCCCAATCCAGCATAGAGTGCACGAGCATCAGCCAAGGCCATGCCTGGAGCGATACCTTCTTGCTCACCGGCAGCATTAACGGCAACGACGGCAAGGCGTTGACCAGCCTCTACATAAAGCGCCAGTGGTTTATCCCGCCATGCGGGCTCGCGGCGCAGGATGAGATCGGTCGCGAGACGGGGAAGCCAAATGGAAACGATGCGACGGCCCATGCCAGTCAACCTCCCAATAAGTCAATGAACCCTGTTTGTTCTTAAGTAATTCAAGCCGATACCGAGGGAAGCCGCTTGGACTATTGCGTGGAATTGCAGTTGCCCGCCATCGGGTTTCTGCTGCGCTGGAATGATGGGCGGAATCAGGCGGTAGCAATACCCCCAACGCCCCGCCCGCAACAGCCGCCAATTGCAGCCGCCGACTTTCCGTGAAGTCTGGCGCAGTGGCGGCTTCTGCAATGACGGCCCGTAGGACGCCAGATTTCAAAGCCTGCTCAAGCGCCCACAGCGCATCCCGGCGATGTGGTGTGATAAACAGTAAATTTCCCGGAGAAAGTCCTGCATTTTCAATGCCGCAGGGATAAGGGCGGCGCACACGTTCCCGCCCCAATATCCAGGCTGTAGCGCCGCCCACCTGGCTGGCGAGCATGGCCGCGATGGCGGGCGCGCCGCTGCCCATAACTTCATGCAAACCTGGCAGCGCCAGTCCACCACCGAGCGTTTTGTCGATGGTTGGTGGGCCGAGCGATAAGCGCGCCTCCGCACCATTGCTTTTCGCAAGTGTCCGCTCAAGCTGGCGCTTCAGCAAGGCCACGATTTCCGGACGGTTGTGCAGAGGTGCATCAAGCATTGTTTTGCCACTTTGTTCTTATTCAAGATATGTTCTTAAATACAAAACGTCAACAATAGATTGCCAGCTCTGGCCTGATTTGTCTGTCAGGCTCTCAAACTGTCAGTGACTGGACCGCCTGAACCACTTCAGCCGCAGCATCCTTCACGGACTTACCGGATGTCTCAACGGCCGCCTCAGCCTTGGCATAGAGCGTTTGGCGGCGTTCCAAGATCGCGTTTAATTCTTCCATCGGGCGTGGACGGCCCTTGATGGGTCGCTGATCACCTTGGGCCAAAACACGGTTCATATGATCATCCGGCGCTGCCTTCAGCCAGATCGAATGGAAGTGGCGCAACAGCAGTCCATACGTCTCCGGCTCACTGACTATCCCGCCAGCGACCGCAAGAATAACCCGGTCATGCCGATCCCGAACCCGCGCGATGGCTTGCCGTTCAAGCTGCCGATAGCCTTCCTGCCCGTAAAGCGCCATCACCTCCGCGACAGGAAGCCCCGCGTGAGTTTCGATCTCATCGCTGAGCTCGACAAAAGGCGTATCAAGGGCTTCTGCAGCGAGCCGACCAAGCGTTGACTTACCCGCGCCGCGAAGGCCAATCAGGCAAATGCGGCCGGCCTGGATAGGGGTGGCTGGGCGATTAGCATCTAACATCCGGCGGATGGCGTCTTGTTGAGCAGGCGGCGCTTCACCAACCCGCACCGCCAATTCTGAAGCATCAGGTTCAGATATATCTGCGATCAGCCTTTCAATGGGTTGATCCAAGGCACCTGCGATCCGGGCGAGGAGGAGGACTGAGATATTGCCGCGCCCTGCCTCTAACTCCGCCAAATACCGCTCTGAGACACCGGATGCGCTGCTGAGTGCACGACGGGATAGTCCTTGCTCCTTACGGCCAGAGCGGACCCGGCCTGCGATCCGATCCAGGAGCGCTTGGTCACTTGCGGCGATGCTGTCTGGCGGGGCGTTCAAGGTCCGGTCCGTTAGTAGGTCTCAACGTGATAGCGGCCATCATTCCGCATCGCGTCCCGGATATCTGTCCATTCAAGGCCAGCGCTGCGCGCGACATCGGCCAGGGCCTCATCCACACCTTGCTCCATCGCTTTCAGTCCACACACATAGATATGGGCTTTGGGGTCCTGCAACAGCGGCGTGACGGAGGCAGTTTGGGCACGGAGTTGGTCTTGCACATATTGCTTCGGCTGGCCTGGCAAGCGGCTGAAGGCGAAATGTTTAGCCAAGAACCGATCCGGCATCTTAGCCAGCGGGCCGAAATAGGGCAGGTCATCTGGCGTTCGGGCACCGAACACCAGTGTCAGCATACCGTCATCCGTCGGGTCGGTTCGCTGACGGCGCATCGTCATGGCGCGGAAGGGGGCAGCACCTGTTCCAGTGCAGATCATAAGCAGCTTGGCCTCAGGGTCATTTGGCATCAGGAATGTGGCACCGAACGGGCCGGTGACCTGCACTTCATCACCTGCCTTCAGGTCACACACAAAGTTTGAGCAGACGCCCTGGTCTTCGCGTTTTACCGTCAGCGAAAGGTTGTTGTAGTTCGGCCGCTCACCGTCACGGGGCGATGAAATCGAATAGAGGCGCGGCAGGTGCGGTTTGCCGTCCGCATCTGTACCGGGTGCAGTGATGCCAATGCTTTGGCCTTCCAGGACTGGAAAAGCCGTAGCGCCCAAGTTGAGAATAATATGGCGGACATCACCATCGCTATCCTCTGCTGTCAGGCGGTAATTGCCTTGTACGGTTGCCGTTGTCGGTTTGGAGATTGTGAACAGGTTGACCGTTGGCTTTGCCGCAGAAGCAGGTGCCTTCGCCCTTCCGCCTGCACCCGCATGGGCCTCTGCGAGGAGGGCTGCGACCGCGTCATCCAATGCCTCGATAACGCCATCACCGGAAGCGCCATCATCAGCCGTGATGTCTTCCTGGTCTGGAAGTTCATCCCATTCGAACTGCTCTTCGACGGAATAAGGCGTTGCAACAACGCGCCAATTATCGATGGAACCGGTCGGGCAGGGAGAGATGCAGTCCATGCAGAAATTGCACTTGGATGCGTCCACAACAACGTTGTCATCATTGTGGGTGATCGCATCGATCGGGCAAGCTTCCTCACAGGTATAGCAACGGATGCAGATTTCGGGGTCGATCAGATGCTGTTTCAGCGGCGCGTTCATGGGGCCTTACGCCATATGCAGCTGGACATATTCAAAATCGCCCGGCTTGTTATCAATTCCAACCTTTGGGGCCGATATCCATGACGCATATTGGCCGGGCTCATAGCAAGGCTGCATAAGCGACTGGATGAATGCGCCGTCTTCCTTTGTCGGCAGCCATTCATTGCGTTTCGCATCCCATGCTTCCTGGCTGATAATCTCACCTGATGGGTCCGCGGGCACGCCTGCAAACGCCCCAATCTGGCGATTGAACGCCTCGTGCGGCATTTCAAACTGGAATTCGACACCTGCTTTTTTGAGCGCCCGGTTCCAACGGCCAACGCCGCCAGCGGCATCTTTCACATAGTCATCCCTGAGCCGCATATTGACCGCTGTAAGCGCCGGCGCATCTACCTTTTGGATCACGCCATTGACGACCTGGGACACAGGATATGTTGCACCGTGGAGCTTATGATCGTCGTCGATCTTTAGCTCCTGGAAGCGGCCTTTTATGCCTGCATTGAATGCGTTAGCTGCATTTGTTGAGACTTCACCGCCAAAAAGGTCCAATGACAACGTGTAATGCAGATTAAGCTTTTTCTGCATCGTCGGCAGATCAATAACGCCAAGGTCACGGATCTTATTGATGTCGTAGGGATCAGTAATCCCTGCCTTCTGCATTGCATCAACGGTCGCTTGGATAACCCGGCCAACGCCAGTCTCACCAACAAACATATGATGCGCTTCTTCGGTCAACATGAAGCGGCAGGTGCGGCTGAGCGGATCAAAGCCAGATTGCGCCAAGCTCTCCAATTGCATACGGCCATCGCGGTCCGTGAAATAGGTGAACATGAAGAAGGAGAGCCAATCCGGCGTTTCCTCATTGAAGGCCCCCAGCATGCGTGGCGCTTCCTCAGACCCAGAGTTCCGGCGCAGCAGATCATCCGCTTCTTCACGCCCATCACGGCCAAAGTACTTCTGCAATAGGTAAACCATCGCCCACAGATGGCGGCCTTCCTCAACATTGACCTGGAACAGGTTCCGCAGATCGTAGAGCGAGGGTGCCGTTAGCCCGAGAAACCGTTGCTGCTCAACCGATGCAGGCTCTGTATCGCCCTGAATAACGACCAGGCGGCGCAGCATTGAACGGTATTCGCCCGGAATTTCCTGCCACGCCTTTTCGCCAGCGTGCTCACCGAATGGAATTCTGCGGTCCTCGACCTCTGGTGCCAGCAGGATGCCCCAGCGATATTCCGGCATCTTCACATAGTCGAACTTCGCCCAGCCCTTGGGATCGACGCTGACCGCCGTCCGCAGATAGACGAGCGATTTTTGAAAATCGTCCGGGATCAGGTCATTCCACCAGTTGATGTAACCGGGGTGCCATTTTTCCAGCGCCTTGAGCACTTTCTTGTCCTGACTCAGCCCCACATTGTTGGGGATCTGCGTGTCATAGCTGACGTTAATCAAGTCGAGCATTTGAAGTCTCCCTTTTGCGCGATCAGACGCGTTCCATGTTGTAGTCGCCGCGCTTGCCTGTGCCATAACGCTGCAATGCGCCCGCTTCGCCGACGGCGTTGGGGCGGTTGAAAATCCAGTTTTGCCACGCTGTCAGGCGCCCAAA
>CALLKY010000150.1 GCA_938083135.1 uncultured Alphaproteobacteria bacterium
CCGCGCTTGTCCGGCTCGAGATCGCCGCGCTCCCGGTCGCGCGCCACCCATCGGATCGCCGACGAGACGCTAACCCCAAAACGTGCCGCGGCAGACCGACAGGACCCGCCTGCATCAACCGCATCTACGACGCGACGGCGAAGATCGACAGAGAGGGCTTTGGCCATGCAGGCTGGCCTCCTTCACCAGCCCTCATGATGAATCACAAAATAACGCCAAACGGAATCCCTAATGATTCAATTGCCGCTCAATCCGCTCCAGAACCCATCCTTACCGGCACCACAGACAATCGCGACAACGCGCTCACCTAGCTGCGGTACATGGCGACCTGTCATCAGTGCCGCTACAGATGCAGCACCCGCCAGTTCGGTCGCAATGCCGAAGTCGCGCCAGAGCAATTGGGCGGCATCACGCATTTCTGCATCTGAGACGAGACACATCCGATCAACGCTTGCAGAAATCAGCTCATAATTCAGCGGCATGGACCGGCGCGGCGCTAAGCTGCCAGCGGTTGTTTCAATTGTGTCCAGCGTGACCAATTCCTTGGCCTTAAGGCTTTCATAGAGCGTCGGCGCACCGGTTGGTTCGACGCCTATCAGCTTGACGGCCGGGTTCACGGCCTTCACCGCTGTCGCCACACCAGCTATCAGACCGCCGCCGCCAATGGCGACAATGATTGTGTCAGCGTCTGCCGCTTGCTCCATGATCTCCAAACCAAGCGTACCTTGCCCAGCAATGATCGCTGGGTCTGCGAACGGATGCACGTAGATGGCACCGCTGGATTTCGCGACCTTGAGGGCAGCAGCGTTCGCGTCGTCCCACACCGCACCCTCAAT
The DNA here is from genome assembly GCA_938083135.1 of uncultured Alphaproteobacteria bacterium. Classification (GTDB taxonomy): domain Bacteria; phylum Pseudomonadota; class Alphaproteobacteria; order Bin95; family Bin95; genus VMCJ01. Next base: position 837 of record CALLKY010000150.1, read on the forward strand.
AACCACCTCCGCGCCGAGCGCCCGCAACGCATCTGCTTTAGTGGCTGGCGTAGATTCTGGCAGATAAACCGTGGCCGGAACGCCTGCGTTTCCAGCCGCCCAGGCGACAGCCATGCCATGATTTCCGCCGGATGCCGTGATCAGCCCGGCCGCCAAAGCTTCGCCAGATAAGGTCGAGAGCTTATTCATCGCACCCCTGGCTTTGAATGAACCTGAGGCCTGCAAGCATTCAAGTTTGAGCAAAACATGAGCACCCGCACCGCCATCCAAATTCGCACCGTGCGGGCGCGGATCGAACATCGGCGTCTCGCGCACGCGGCCACGAATACGGTCACGGGCGGCTTCGAAGTCCTGCAGCGTCAGATGATCGTTCAAGCGCTTTGTTCTCCAACCGCAACAGCAAGCCATTCAGCTTCCGTCCAAATCTCTAACCCAAGCTCCGCCGCTTTCTTCGCTTTGGAGCCTGCATCTGTACCCGCAACCACGACATCAGTCTTCTTTGAAACGGACCCGACAACTTTAGCACCCAAAGCCTCAGCCCGCGCCTTCGCCTCTCCGCGAGACATGGCTTCAAGCCCGCCGGTGAACACAATCGTGCGGCCAGATATTGCACTGGCGACATTGGCCGGGGCCTCTAAAGTTTCAATCGTCAATGCATTCGCCAGGGCATCCAATATTTCCTGGTTCTGCGGCTCATGGAAAAAGGCGACAAGGTCCGCCGCGACGCCAGCCCCAATGCCGTCAATCGCTAACAAGTCTTGATAGGCCTCACTCTCCGGCTCGGTCGCCGTGGCCATCGCGGTTTGCAGATTTGGAAGGTCGCCGTAATGCCGCGCCAGCAAACGCGCTGTGGTCTCGCCGATCTGGCGCATGCCCAAGCCAAAGAGGAACCGGTCGAAACCAATCACGCGGCGTTGTTCTATGGCGGCGAAAAGATTGGTCACGCTCGTCGCGCCCCACCCTTCCCATTCGCCCGGATTAATCTCTCCCGAACGCACGCGCGCTTCCAGTCTGAAGAAGTCTGCCGGGGACTGCACCAAATCGCGCTCGATGAGCTCCTCAACCCGTTTACCGCCGAGCCCTTCGATATCGAAGGCGTTGCGAGAGACGAAATGCTTCAAACGCTCCAGCCGTTGCGCTTTGCAGACCATGCCGCCGGAACAGCGGGCAACGGCGTCTCCGCCATCAAGCCCCCGTGTAACTTCACTGCCGCAGACCGGGCATGTTTCTGGGAACGTGAACGCCTGCGCATCATCAGGGCGCTTTGCCATAACGGGGCCAACGACCTGCGGGATAACATCGCCTGCCCGTTGGATCGTGACCGTATCGCCGATCAGGATGCCTTTTCGCTCAATCTCACCCGCATTGTGCAAGGTCGCGTTGGAGACTGTGACGCCGCCGACAAACACAGGTTCTAACCGTGCCACCGGCGTAATAGCCCCTGTGCGCCCCACCTGCAGATCAATAGCCAGCAGCTTTGTCTCTGCTTGCTCTGCCGCGAACTTGTGCGCAATCGCCCATCGCGGCGCGCGTGACACCTGTCCCAGGCGCGCCTGCCAGTCCAGCCGGTCAACCTTGTAGACAACCCCGTCAATATCGTAGTCGAGATTTGGTCGGGCCTCACCAATCTTTGCATATGTCGCAAGCGCCCCTGCCGCCCCATCACATGCGTCTGTAAGCGGGTTAATTGAGAACCCGAATTCTGCAAGGCGCTGCAATGCACCGAACTGTGTTTCTGCTAACGGCGCACTCAACTCACCCCAGCTATAAGCAAAGAACTGTAAGCGCCGGGATGCAGTGATGGAGGCATCAAGTTGCCGAAGCGCGCCAGACGCAGCATTGCGCGGGTTCACGTAAAGAGCCGCGCTTTCAGCCTCACGCTCCTTGTTGATACGACGGAATTCGCTATGGGAGAGATACACTTCCCCCCGGACTTCCAGCACAGCGGGTGCCCCCGCAGGCAGCGTTTCCGGAATATCTTCGATGGTGCGGACATTGGCGGTAACGTCTTCGCCCTCTTCGCCATCGCCCCGTGTGGCCGCGCGCTCAAGCTTACCGTCGATATATCGGACACTTAGCGAAAGCCCATCGATCTTAGCCTCCGCCACCAGCGATATAGGTGCTGCATCATCCAGGCTTAGGAAACGGCGGATGCGGGTCTCAAACTCCATCACATCCGCATCATCAAATGCGTTCTGGAGGGACAGCATGGGAACGGCATGGCGAACCTTGGCGAAGCCTTGGGAAACGGCTGCCGGCGCACCAACACGCTTTGAGGGCGAATTTTTCCGAACTTTATCAGGAAACCGCGCCTCAATTTCTTCATTGCGGCGGCGAAGCAGATCATAGTCTGGATCCGTGATGATCGGCGCTTCATCGGTATAGTAGCGCTTATCGTGTTCCGCGATTTCCTTCGCCAACATGCGAAGTTCGCGGCTCGCTTCCATTTCAGTCAGATCTTCGACGGGTTTATCGCGCATCGGTTAAGCTTTATCCATCAGCCGCGCCGCCTGGGCGCGGGCTTCTTCGGTCACTTCTGCGCCGGATAGCATCCGCGCAATTTCTTCTTGGCGGGCCGGGCCTTCCAAACGGCGTGTCCCGGTCGTCACCCGGCCATCGGCTTCCGCCTTCTCCACCCTGAAATGCCGGGCGCCAAGGGCCGCCACTTGCGGCGAATGCGTCACGACCAATACCTGCACACCTGCCGATAGCCGCTTCAAACGCTCACCGACAGCAGCGGCGGTCGCACCACCAATGCCGGAATCCACTTCGTCGAACACCAATGTTCCAGCAGCACCCTTGGCCGCCAACACAACCCGAAGCGCCAATGCAAACCGGGCGAGTTCGCCGCCACTTGCCACTTTGTGCAATGGGCCGAATGCTTGGCCCGGATTGGCACGGGCCTGAAAACGCACCCGGTCCATGCCCGATGGTCCCCACTCGCTCTCTTCGACCATGGCCACATCGACGCCAAGTGCTGCTTGCTCAAGCTTCAAAGGCGGCAGTTCAGCCATGGCGGCTTTTTCAAGGCGACGCGCGGCTTTAGTCCGGTTCTCAGACAGTGCTTCAGCAGCATCTATATATGCAATGCGCGCCGCTTTGGCCGTCGCTTCCAGCTCAGCCAAGCGACTGTCCGATTGCTCAATAGCATCCAAATCCGCGGTCAATTTTATCAGCAGATCCGCAAGCGCTGTCGGGGCGACATTGTGCTTGCGCGCGATATCCCGAAGCTCAAACAGGCGTTCCTCAACGGATTCCAATTCGACCGGATCAGCGTCCAATGAATCGCCAGCGGCGTCCAGGGCGGATTGCGCTTCATCCAACTCAATCCCTGCCCGCTCCAAAGCTTGCAAGGCACCATCGAACCGGCCTTCCGCCGCTTCTGCGACACGCGCCAGCGCACGCTCGCCTTTGCGGATGGCACCTGCAGCGTCTGAGCCATCAATGGCTGAGATTGCGGTCTTTAGCGCTTCCCCCAAACGGGATCGGCTCATCAAAAAGGCGCGCCGGTCAGCCAGCGCATTTTCCTCATCCTGATCTGGTCCCAGCTTTTCTAATTCGGCGACCGCATGGCGCAGGAATTCCTCATCCCGGCGTGCATCTTCCGCCGCTTTTCTGTCCGCCTCCAAAGTTTCCGTAGCCGCACGCAGCGCTTCCCAGAGCTTCGCAACAGTCGCTGCTTTGGCTGCAAGGCTGCCCGCTTCATCCAGTATTTTACGATGACGGCCAGGATTGAGCAGGCCATGCTGCTCAAACTGTCCATGCACTTCCGCCAGCACATCGCCCAATCGGCGGAGCAATCCAGCAGTGACAGGTTGATCGTTGACGAACGCACGACTTCTACCATCAGCACCAAGGGTGCGACGCAGCAGGATGGGGCCATCCGCGTCCTCCATTTCCACCTCGGCCTCTGCCAGTATTGCGCGGGCGGGATGGTCTGGCGGTACGTCAAATTCTGCAACGACGCGTGCATCACTCGCGCCTGACTGCACGAGCCCGGAATCTGCCCGCTCGCCAAGCGCCAGGCCCAAAGAATCCAGCAGGATGGATTTGCCGGCACCCGTCTCACCCGTCAGCACCGTGAGGCCTTCGCCGAACTCAATGTCCAGCGCATCGACGATCACAATGCGCCGGATGGAGAGCGCCCTAAGCATTGCCCCGCCGCAGCCCTTACGAGAGGGAACGGACCGTCCGCTCCAACCATGTCGGGCGGCGGCCGTTCTCGCGCCAGTAGGCTAGAACCTTTTTAGCTTGGTTCAATGCGGCTTCCGCCTGTTCCTTGCCCAGATCATCCTCCGTTGAATCGCGAACGGCAGTCCAATACTCCACGGAGTTTTCCGCAAGCTTGAGTTCCGCTTCGGCTTCTTCAGATGATGTATTTGCAGCAGCGACTTCACCACGCGCAGCCCAATAGCCTTCAGCAGCCTCTGCGAGGCGGACATTGGCTTGGGCGCGGGCACGACCTTCATCGGTTGACGCCACATCTGCAGCACGGCGCCATTCCCCTGCGGCCTCACTGGCGGCAAGGCGCTGGCTCTCCGCCTCAGCGCTCAAAGCCGCACGTTCACCAGGAGAAAGCTTGAGAGGACGCGGCGGCGTATTGGACGCGGGCTTCGGCTCAGGTTCCGGTTCAGGTTCTGGCTTCGCAGCTACGACCACAGGCGCTTCAGGCTGCGGTGCTGGGGTCACATCGACTGTAGCTGGAACCGCAGGCTTCGGTGTTACAATGGCAGGTGCCACATCCGATTTTGCTGGTGCTTCGGTGATTGGCTGCCGTTCAACGGCCCGGGCAATAGCCGGGGCCTCGTCCTCAGCAGGTACGTCGACTTTAGGCTTCGGATTTCTGAGGTCTTCAGGCAGCGTCGCAGCGAACTGTGGGATGTCACGCCGCTCGGCCTTGGCGATGGTGGCGTCTGGATCAATCCAGCGCTCATAGAATTGGCGTTTATCGGGGCGCGGGAAATCCTCAAGCTCAACACCTTCAACAAGCTCATAGGCATCAGCGTACCAAGCGCTGCCTGGATAATTGTGGCCAAGAATTGCCGCCATCCGGCGCGCCTCATTGGTCAATCCAAGCGCTTTATAGGCTTCCGTCAGGCGGAGGAGTGCCTCAGGAACATGGCTCGTTGTCTGTTGTTCTTCGATCACGCGCTTAAAACGATTGACCGCAGCCAGTAACTCACCACGCTTTAGATAGAACCGGCCAACATCCATTTCCTTACCGGCCAGATGGTCTTTGGTGAGATCAAGCTTGAGAGTCGCATCACGGGCATATTGCGTTTCAGGGAAGCGGCGGACCACCTCTTCCAAAGACCGGAGTGCGCGTTCCGTTGTGCGCTGGTCACGGCCCACATCTACGATCTGCTCGTAATAGGCGAGGCTCTTTAGATAATAGGCGTAGGGCGCATCAACACTGGTGGGATGCAGCTGGATAAATCGGTCAACGGCGTTGATCGCATCGTCATACCGATCACGCCGAAAATAGGCATAGGCGCTCATCACTTGCGCCTTCGCGGCCCAAACTGAATAGGGATGCTGGCGCTCGACTTCCTCAAAAGAATCGGCTGCTTTAAGGTAATCCTGATCCAGCAATTGCTCCATTGCCGCGTTATAAAGCGCGTCAACGGGCTGTTCTTCATAGACGTCTTCTTTCGTGCCGCCGCAGCTGACGACAGCCAGCGCTGTGAGCGCCCACAATGCCTGACGAAGGCCGGTCAAACCGAAAGATCGCTGTTGCTTCATATGGTCCGCCTGCTTGGCTTATGCCTATGGGCCCGCCGCCGGAATAACGCCGATTCCTGAGCGGGGCCGCTTTCAATCCGACATATAGTACATCTGCGAGGTACAGGAAATGTTAACCATACTTGGCCCCTTGCCGCCAATCCAAGCACGGCCTCCGTCGCCCCAGGAGCGGCCGGCGGTCCGGAAATAGACGCGAGCGCCCAATACCGATCCGCCGGCCTGGGAAGCGAGGGGAGGAGAACCCCCCGCTAACCTGGTCTAGAACCCAGCCTTAGTTGGCCTGACGGCGCAAAAAGGTTGGGATTTCCAGATATTCGTCAGCGCTTTTAGCCGGGTTGGCTTCAAGCGTTGGTTCCGGCTTAGCTTCAGCCGCCTGTTCAACGGGCGCTTCACCTGGCTTTGCGCCAGTCATACGATCAAACAGGCTGGTGAAAGCGCGCTTCGGCTTTGCTTCAGCAACCTCGGCCTCAACCGGCTGAGGAGCAGGCTCAGGCTGAGGAGCGACAGTTGCGGCCACAGCGGGTGCGGGACGCGTCGCCGGTGTTTCAGCCGCTGGTGCGATGAACGCCTCATCCGTTTTTGGCTGCGGTGCGCGGCCAAGCATGGATGGGAATGTCCATGCAGCAGGTGCGGCTGGCTTAGCTTCGACCGTCGGTTCTGCTTCGGCAGCCGCAACCGCGGCTTCTTGCTCCGGCTCTGCGTCTGCTTCTGCCTCAACTTCAGGCTCGGCTTCTGCGGTCGACGCTTCGGCAACTGCCGTCTCAACCAAGTCTGCTGCGACAGGGGCTTTTGCAGGAGCAGGTGTCACCGTAGCTTCCGCGCGACCACCCGTGATCGTCGTGAACGGCTCCAACGGCAATGGCTTCTGACCTGCAACGGTATCAATGCCCGTGGACACGATGGAAACACGGATTTTGCCGTCAAGCGCACCGTCCATGGTGGCACCGAAGATGATGTTAGCTTCATCATCAACTTCGCTGCGGATGCGATTGGCCGCTGCATCAACTTCAAGCAGCGTCATATCTTGACCACCGGTGATGTTGATCAGCACACCGCGCGCGCCCTGCATGGAGATATCGTCCAGCAGTGGGTTGGAGATAGCCGCTTCCGCTGCAAGTGTCGCCCGATCTTCGCCTTCAGCCTCACCAGTGCCCATCATCGCCTTGCCCATTTCGGCCATGACGGTGCGGATATCTGCGAAGTCCAAGTTGATCAGGCCAGGCATGACCATAAGGTCCGTCACACCACGTACACCGGAATAGAGCACATCATCCGCAAGTTGGAAGGCTTCGGCGAAGGTTGTGCGTTCATTCGCGATCCGGAACAGGTTCTGGTTCGGAATGATGATCAGCGTATCGACATGCTTGGAAAGCTCTTCAATGCCTTCTTCAGCAAGCCGCATCCGGCTGGCACCTTCAAAGTGGAAGGGCTTGGTGACAACACCAACCGTCAGCACACCAGCTTCACGTGCAGCGCGGGCGATAACAGGTGCAGCACCCGTACCCGTACCGCCGCCCATGCCGGCCGTGATGAATACCATGTGGCTGCGGCCAAGTTGGTCAATGATCTCCTCAATCGCTTCCTCAGCAGAGGCGCGACCAATTTCTGGCCGGGCACCGGCACCAAGACCGTGCGTGAGGCTGAGGCCAAGCTGGATGCGTTGATCTGCGTTGGAAAGCTCCAGCGCTTGTGCATCCGTATTGGCGACGAGGAATTCAACACCGCTCAGGTTTGAACGGATCATGTTATTCACCGCGTTGCCGCCAGCGCCACCGACGCCAACAACCGTGATACGCGGCTTAAGATCTGCCGTTTGGTCCGGCATGGAAATCTTGAGTTTCATAGTTAGTCTCCCTTTTTAGCTCCCAATGACGATGCCGCCGGTATGGCGACGCCGCCTGCTCCCACTTCGTTAGAAGTGCTCCTTGAACCAGGCGCCGAGGCGCCCGATTACGCTTTGCCCATTGGCGACAGCCGCCAGTTGAGCGATATCCACCCCTGCTGCGTCTTCTGCGGCATAGCGCAGAAGGCCAACGACAGAGGCGAAACCCGGGTCCGCCATTTGCTGGTCCAGACCGAGAACTCCAGCAGGCATGCCAATCCGTGCACGCTTGCCCATAACTTTTCCTGCTAGCTCCGCGACGCCGTGCAGATTGGCGCCGCCGCCAGTCAGCACGAGCGATCCACCAGATGCCCGCTCCATCCCAGCATCACGAATGCGCTGGGCGATCATTTCGAAGGTTTCTTCCATGCGGACATGAATGACCCGCACCAGATCCGCCCGCGTGGCGGGATGGCCGTTCGCCGCGTCGTCCTCGCCAATGGCAGGGGCAGCGATCAGGCGATGTTCATCTGCCGCGGCGGCGATGCAGCTACCGTCAATGGCTTTCAGGCGTTCAGCATCCAGCACCGGCGTTTTCAACACGAGCGCGATATCGTGTGTCAGCGTCTGACCACCGATAGGAATACTGTCCACGAAGATCGGCTTGCCGCCGTTGAAGATCGCGAAGCTCACACTGCCGCCACCGATATCAATGACGGTGGCGCCAAGGTCTTGCTCATCTGGCTTCAACACGGCCAACCCGGAGGCATATCCGGATGCGACGATGGTTGAGACTTCTAAGTCTGCACCAGCGGCGGAGGCTTCAATATTGCGCGCAGGGCCTTCGTCAGCGCTCACGACATGCAAATCAACGCCAAGCTTCTCCGCATGCAGGCCACGGGGCTCTTCAATGCCGCGCTGACCATCCAGCGCAAAGCCCAGTGGCAGGACGTGCAAAACACGGCGGCCAACCAATGGCGCTTGTCCGCGTGCGAGGTTTAGAACCCGCTGCACATCCATTTCCTGGATCGCACGACCCGAGACAGGCGTTTCAGCGTGGGCAATGCATGAATCCGCACCGCCGCCCGCCATGGATACAAATACGGATGACACACGTTCTTCAGCCATCATCTCAGCGTCATGCACAACGGCAGAGATCGCCTGCGTTGCAGCTTCCATATCCACGATGGCGCCTTTTTTGACACCCGCAGACGCCTGATGGCCAAATCCAAGCAGGCGCGGTTTCCGGTCGCCGCCAATACGGGCGACCATGCACGCCATCTTCGCGCTGCCGATATCCAGCGCTGCGACGAGGCCCGAGGGCGGCCTGAGTAAAGTCTTGCTCATTCTGTTTCCATTCCCCTCAACTCAACTCTTGCGGCCTGGCTTGGACGTATCATCGTCACCAAGCCCAGGCATCTCGGCACCGGGCGCCAAACGCACGATCAGCCGATCATCCAAACGAAGATCAATTGCGACGATGTCCCGCTGGAACAGGCCGTGTTCTTTCTCAAGTTCTCGCAACCGCGTCAGCGCCTCTGCGGGTGCTACGGCAGGCAGGCGCACGTCAATCCGGTCATCAATGCGGATGTTCCAGCGGCGCTCGCCGACATATACGGCGGCTGTTAAGCGCGATGCGATCTGTTGTTCAACGGCCACCAAATCCAGCAACCACTTGGCTCTCTGATTGGCGCCTTTGCCGACCATGACCGGCAAATCCGCGTAATCAGCAGGGCTGACCGTCCGGATTGGCTTGCCCTCAGCATCAATGACCTGCAGGCGCTGGTTCATTTGCCAAAGCGCCAGCGGTTCCCGTTCAATCAGGCGAATGTTCAACCGGTTTGGCAGGGCGCGAGCGACAATTGCATCCTTAACCCATGGCAGGCCCAGCAGACGTTCGCGCGCAGCATCGCCATCAAATTCCAGGATCGGCTCTCCGCGCACAGCACCAATGGCCTTCAGCGCTTCGTCTTGATTGGTCCGGCGGAGGCCATCAATCCAAACTTGGTCCACTTCGAACCCAAGCCGGAGGCTGGCGAGCACCGCTTCGGACTTCATGCGCGCGGCAAAGCTATCCGGCCCGCCATCGCTAACGACCAACCAAGTCACGCCACCAACCACGCCAGCAATTAGCAACCATGGTGTCGCCAGCGCGCCCCAATAGGCCAGCTTCCAAGGGCTGACACGGCTGCGGCGGCGCACCACGGTGGGCCGCGTTTCCTTATTGATGAATGGGATTAAGGCCCGCATCGTGCGTCCTCCACCATCAATGTTACGAGGGCTGGAAAATCGATGCCTGCGTTCTCAGCAATCTCTGGGACCAGTGACGTCTCAGTCATGCCGGGCTGGGTATTGATCTCCAGCAGGTAAAGGCCATCTGTACCGGGCTTGCTGTCATCCCAACGGAAATCCGCCCGCGTGACACCCCGGCACCCGAGGGCATCATGGGCAGCAACAGCGGCTGCTTCCGACGCGCTCAATACGTCTGCGGGAACGTCGCTCGGCTGGATGTGCCGGGAGCCGCCAGGGGCGTATTTCGCGTCGTAATCGTAGAATTCAGCTTCTGAGAGAATTTCGAGCGCGCCGAGCGGGCGGCCGTTCATGACAGCAACGGTCAATTCCCGCCCCGGCACATAGCGCTCAACCAGCGCTTCGACGCCGAAGCCCCAATCTTGGCCAATCGGTGGGCGATTGCCGCCTTCAGGCACAATGATAACGCCAACGCTGGAGCCTTCTGCGACAGGCTTCACAACATAGGGTGCGGGATAAATGTCATGCGCATCTTCAAGGGGTGCCACTTGACCATCCGGCACCTGTATGCCGACGGCTTGGAACGCCGTTCGCGCCGCAGCTTTATCCATCGCCAAGGCTGACGCGAGCACGCCGGAATGGGTGTAGGGAATGCCCATCAGCTCAAGCAAGCCTTGAATGCAGCCATCCTCACCGAACCGGCCATGCAGGGCGTTGAACGCCACATCTGGCTTCGGGGAAAGGGCAACTGCGAGCGCTTGAATATCGCTGGTCACGTCTATTTCGTTTACGTCGAACCCAGCCCGCCGCAGCGCACCAGCACAGGCCTTACCGCTAGAAAGCGAGACTTCGCGCTCCGCTGATAATCCACCCATGAGAACTGCTACACGTGTCATGCGCTGCCCTCCGGCAAGGGACGGCCAACGCGTTTGATTTCCCAATGCAAATCAACGCCGCTTGATTGCAGGACAGCAGCGTGGACAGCATGGCCTAACGCTTCGATATCGGCGGCAGTGGCATCATCCAGGGCAATCAAGAAATTGCAGTGCTTTTCAGAAACCTGGGCACCGCCAATGCGCATGCCCCGGCACCCAGCAGCATCAATCAGCTCCCACGCCTTGCCACCTTCAGGATTACGGAAGGTACTTCCGCCCGTACGAGACCGGAGTGGCTGGCTTTCTTCGCGTCTTGCCTGCACATCCAGCAGACGTTGGCGCACGACAGCGGGATCATCCTCAACGCCACGGAATGCAGCGCGGACGACAATGTCATCGACGGCCAAATCTGAATGCCGGTAAGCGAAACCAAGTCCATCGGCATCAAGCCGCAGCACTTCCCCATCCCGCGTGACGACTTCAGCGGATACCAGGGCATCTGTCACTTCACCGCCATATGCGCCTGCGTTCATTCGGACGGCACCGCCGACAGAGCCCGGTACGCCTGAAAGAAATTCCAGGCCGCCGAGCCCAGCATCAGCACCACGCCGCGCAACATTCGCCGCGAGTACGCCAGCACCAGCTATGACAACGTCATCATCAGCATCTACATCAGTGAAACCGGCCCGCAGTAGAACAACGACGCCCCGCACGCCACCGTCACGAATAATAACGTTCGAGCCGACGCCGAGCGGCCATACAGGCACATCATCGGGCAAAGCCGCCATGAAGGCTGCAAGGTCGTCTGCATCGGCTGGGCGGAACAGCACGTCCGCAGGGCCGCCAACACCAAACCATGTAAAGCGCGCAAGCGGCGCGTCGAACGCAATCCGGCCTTTCACGCGTGGCAGTGCATCGCGGAAATCCTGTGGGATGGAAGCGGTGGCGTTCATCCGGCCCCTCCCCCATCAATCAGCGCTTCAAGTTCACCCGGAAGGGTCGCGGCCCAGCGTGTGATGGTTCCCGCACCCAAGCAGATAACGAAATCACCCGGTGCCATGTCCGGCGCAATGGCGGCGGCCAGCGCTTCGGGACCGTCAATTGTCTGCACGGACTTATGGCCGTGGGCGATCAGGCCCTCTGCCAGCGTTTCATGGTCAATGCCATCAATCGGCGCTTCGCCCGCTGCATAGACTGGCGCGATAATCACGTGGTCCGCATCGTTGAAGCAGGTGCAGAATTCGTCCAGGTGATCGCGAAGGCGTGAATACCGGTGTGGCTGCGCAACAGCGACCACACGGCCCGTTGCAACGCTCCGCGCAGCGGCCAGTACGGCAGAAATCTCAACTGGGTGATGGCCATAGTCGTCAATAATCGCGACGCCAGCGACTTCGCCCGTCTTCGTGAAGCGCCGCTTCACACCACCGAATGCTGCCAGCCCACGGCGAACCTGTGCATCTGCAACGCCAAGCTCCAGCGAGATTGCGATGGCGACCAGCGCGTTCTGAACGTTGTGCCGCCCGAACATTGGCAGCTCTAGGCCTTCAATGTGGATGTCTTCTCGGGAACCCGGCAGGCGCGCGATGACGTCGAATTTCGCACCCTCGGCCCGCAGCTCCACGTTCTCTGCACGCACGTCCGCCTGCGGATTGAAGCCGTATGTGATGATGCGACGGTCACGGACAGCGGCGGTCAGCGCCTGGGCTTCCGGGTGATCGGCACAGACCACAGCAAAGCCGTAAAACGGAATATTCTCGATGAACGTGCGGAATGCCTGGCGGACAGCATCGAAACTACCCCAATGGTCCAGATGTTCCGGATCAACGTTCGTCACGACAGCAACGGTGGACGGCAGCTTCAAGAACGCACCGTCGCTTTCATCAGCCTCAACCACCATCCATTCGCCGCCGCCAAGATAAGCGTTGGCACCAAGGGCGTTGATGATGCCGCCGTTGATAACGGTCGGATCCATACCCGCTTCCGCCAGTACTGCAGCGACAAGGGATGTCGTTGTGGTCTTACCGTGCGTGCCGCCAATCGCGATTGCGGACTTAAGGCGCATCAGCTCTGCCAGCATTTCAGCACGGCGCACCACAGGAACGCGGCGCGCCCGGGCTGCATCAACTTCAGGATTGCCGTCCTTAATCGCGGAGGACACAACAACCACAGCCGCTTCGCCAATATTGGCGGCGGCGTGGCCGATATGCACTGTCACGCCAAGCTCCCGCAGGCGTTCGACCGACGGGCCGGCCGCCACATCAGAACCTTGCACCTTGTAGTTCAGGTTCCGCAGCACTTCAGCAATGCCGCTCATCCCAATGCCGCCAATGCCGACAAAGTGGATGGGGCCAATGTCGAGAGGAATACGGTTCATGCTGCGATGCCTCCCAGTGTTTGGGAAGCTGCGTTACGGCTTGACTGCAGCGCTGCCGCTTCAATCACATCTGCCAGTGCCTCTGCCGCGTCCGCCCGAGCAGCACTTCGGGCGGAACCGGCGGCGGATTCGAGGCCCTTCGGCGCGCTTAGAACTTCAGTGATCAAGGCCGCCATAGTTTCCGCCGTCATGTTTTCTTCCGGCAAAAGCCATGCCCCGCCAGCCGCTACGAGTGCTGCTGCGTTCGCTGTCTGGTGGTCATCAAGGGCTGCGGCGTAAGGGATAAGAATCGCGGGGCGCCCGGCAGCCGCCAACTCGGCAACCGTTGAGGCCCCGCTGCGGGCGATCACAAGATGGGCATTGCGCATCCGGTCCGGCATATCATCAAAGAAGCTGGCAATTTCGGCCTGCTGATCAGCTTCATCATATGCAGCTTGAACGCGGTCCATATCTTCCGGACGCGCCTGCTGAACAATTCCAGCGCGCTGGCGGAGGCCATCTGGCAGGGCTGCAATCGATGCTGGGATCACATCACTGAAAATCCGGGCACCCTGGCTTCCACCAAAAACCAGCAAATTGATTGCGTCGCTTTGATCAGGTGCAGTGTATGTCTCTGTGCTAATGGCGACGATATCGCTGCGCACAGGATTGCCTGTCAGTACGGCAATACCTTCAGGCACGCCTTTCACATCTCGGAACGACGTCGCGATGCGGTTCACGCGGCCAGCCAGCAAGCGGTTGGCCCGGCCAAGCACGGCGTTCTGATCATGGATTACGGTGCGCTTCCGCAGCAGCAACGCTGCGAGCATCGTCGGCAGGCTTGGATAGCCGCCAAAACCAACGACGACATCGGCCTTCCGCCGACGCAGCATCAGCATGGCCTGCCCAGCGCCCAGGCCGATTTTGCAGAGCCCTTTGATCTTGCCGACAACGCCGCCGCCAATGCCGCCCGCAGTAACGTTTTCTGTTTCGATACCAGCACCAAAGCGCTGTCCGCGCCCGTCCGTCGCTGCAATCACTGTATGACCGCGCGCCGTAAGCGCATCCCCAACAGCAATCGCCGGGAACATATGGCCGCCAGTGCCGCCAGCTGCGAGGACGATCGTGAGCGGTTTGCTCATACCAAGTCCTCCTGATGGCGGCGCTTACGGGTCAACGCCAATGCGAAACCCATGCCCAGTGCGAGTGCAAACAGTGATGACCCGCCGTAGCTAACGAACGGCAGCGTCATGCCTTTGGTTGGGATCAGCGCCAAGGTGGAGCCCAGGTTCACAAGCGCCTGGGCGCCGAACAGCGTTGCAAGGCCGCCCGCTGCCAACATTGTGAACAACTGGCCATCTTTCAGCGCCCGCGCGAACGCGCGGAGCACAATGAATGCAAACAGCGCGATGATGCCCATGCACGCAATCAACCCAAGTTCCTCACCTGCCACGGCGAAGATGAAGTCTGAATGGGCGTCCGGCAGTGCGCCTTTCAGAACACCGTCGCCCGGTCCACGACCAATGAGCCCACCGGAGCGGAAGGCGTTCAGCGACATATCAATCTGGTAGGTATCGCCAGCGGCAGGGTCCAAGTACCGGTCAACCCGACTGGTCACGTGCGGCACATAAAGATAGGCAAGACCGAAGCAGCCAATCGCCGCCATTGCCATAAGTGCTGCTGCCCAAAGTGAGATGCCCGCGATGAAAACTTGCATGCCGAACACAGCCGTCATCACGACAGAAGCACCTACATCCGGCTGAATGGCTGTCAAGCTAAGCGGGACACCGAATGCCAAAAGCGCGCCGATCAAGTACCAGCTACCGCCCTTCAAGCGATGCTGCGCCAACATCCACCCTGCCATCACGGCCATGGCCGGTTTGGCGAATTCAGATGCCTGCAACGAGAAGCCACCAAGCGGGATCCAGCGCCGGGCACCTTTGATCTCAACGCCAACCACCATCGTTAGGACAAGTGCTGCAATAGCACCCAACAGCAGAAGCAAAGCGGCAGCGCGCGTTTGGCGCGGGTTGAGCAATGATGCTGCCAACATCAGGCCAACGGCGACTGGCAGCAGCATCAAGTGGCGCTTAACGAAATGGAATGTCGGCGCGTCAATGCGTTCTGCGACACCTGGGCTGGCGATGATAACCAGCACCAAGCCCACGCCCATCAGGCCAAGAAGGCCGAACAACAGAGGACGGTCGACCGTCC
The DNA here is from genome assembly GCA_938083135.1 of uncultured Alphaproteobacteria bacterium. Taxonomy (GTDB): domain Bacteria; phylum Pseudomonadota; class Alphaproteobacteria; order Bin95; family Bin95; genus VMCJ01. Next base: position 16,093 of record CALLKY010000150.1, read on the forward strand.
ACCACCAGCGCCCAATAAGCGTGTTATCGCCGCGTTGAATGCCGATCATGCTGCGGCCCCCCTTGGCTGGGGCTGCGAGAGCCGTTGGGCGGCAACGCGGAAGGCATCACCGCGCGCCTCGTAACTCGGAAACTGGTCGAATGAGGCACAAGCTGGCGACAGCAACACCACGGAGGTTGCAGGGTCCGCCTGCGCATCACGGTGGGCAGCGTTTAAGGCAGACAGAACGTCACCGGACTGGGCGACAGGCATGGACGGTGCCATCAGCGCCAATTGACGCGCGAACGCAGGTGCGGCTTCACCGATCAGATAGGCCTTCTGAATGCGGTTCAGCCAAGGCTCTATGCCTGATACACCGCCATCCTTCGCTAAGCCGCCAGCGATCCAATAAATTCGGTCAAAGCTGGCCAATGCCCGCGCTGCGGCGCTGGCATTCGTCGCTTTGGAATCGTTCACATAGCGGACCTGGCCAAGGGTCGCCGCCAGTTCTTGGCGATGCGGCAGGCCAGGGAATGATGTGAGGCCGGATGCGATATCCGCTGTTGCAATGCCAAGCGCGCGACAGGCGGCATAGGCCGCTGCTGCATTCTGGCGGTTATGTGCGCCGCCAAGCGCCCTTGCGTCTTTGAACGTGAAGACCGGCGTACCGTCATCGAACAATGTCGTTTCATCCGCATAGACGCGCGCGGGCGTCTCTGTTCCGGCTGAGACAGGTGTTGCGTTAGCAAGACGGGCTTCCAGCCAGCGGCCATGCGCATCGTCAACACCGACGATCGCCATGGAGCCTTCAGGCTGACCGTTGAAGATCGTCCGCTTGATGGCACCATATGTATGCAAGCCGCCATGGCGCTCCAGATGATCTGGCTCTAAGTTCAGCAGCAAAGCGATGTTAAAGCGTGGGCTGGGTGTTAGTTCCAACTGGTATGAGGACAACTCCAGCACATACACGCCGCCAGCACCCAGCGTCTCAAGGCCAAGCGTCGGAGGACCAAGATTACCGCCGACTGCATTCGCGCACCCAGCAACATCCAAAATATGGGCGATCAGTGCCGTGGTCGTAGATTTGCCGTTGGACCCGGTGATGCCAACAAATGTCACTTCCGGTGCCGCATCCAGCAGCAGCTGAATATCGCTGATCAGCGGCACACCTGCACGGCGCGCTGCCATGGCTGCTGGTAGTGGCTTCGGCGCCAGGAAGGGTGCCCCGGGGCTCCAAACAATCGCTTCCAGATAGTTCAATGGTGCCGTGGCGAAGTCCGCCAGTTCTGCGCCAGCATCCTCTGCAGCCTGCCGCTGGCTCGCGGTATCGTCCCACGCAAGCACTTCAGCGCCGCCCGCAACAAGTGCCTTCACGGCGGCCATGCCGGTGCGGCCAAGCCCGAAAACGCCGTACCGCCTGCCTTTGAGGTGAGAAAGGTCGATCATCAGCCCCTCACCTCAACTTCAGCGTGGCGAGGCCGGCGAGTGCCAGCACGGAAGCGATAATCCAGAAGCGGATAACGATAGTCGGCTCCGCCCAGCCCTTTTTCTCAAAATGGTGATGCAACGGCGCCATCCGGAAGACGCGCTTACCGGTAAGCTTGAATGAAGCCACCTGGACGATGACCGACACTGTTTCCAGCACAAACAACCCACCGACGATCGCCAGCACCAGTTCATGCTTGGCAACGACCGCGATCGCGCCGAGCGCGCCGCCACATGCAAGGCTACCGGTGTCGCCCATGAACACCATGGCTGGCGGTGCGTTGAACCAGAGGAAGCCTAAGCTAGCGCCGCAAAGCGATGCACAGATGATCGCCAACTCACCAGCGCCGGGCACATACAGAATCTGCAGGTATTCGGAAAAGACGGTGTTGCCAGCCAGATAGGCAATCAACGCGAAAACGCCTGCCGCAATCATGACCGGTACAATAGCGAGACCATCAAGGCCGTCCGTCAGGTTCACCGCGTTGGATGAGCCCGTCATGACGATCATCGCGAACGGGATGAACAGGATGCCGAGGTCAATGAGCAGGTCTTTGAAAAATGGCACGGAGACGCCGGTTGCAAGGGCCGGGTCCGCAGTTGTCATGATCACTGCAGCTGCACTGCCGCTGATCGCCAATTGGGCTACCAGCTTTAGTTTGCCGGACAAGCCCTTGGTGTTGCGCTTGGTGAGCTTCAGATAATCATCCGCAAACCCAATTAGGCCGAAACCACCAGTGACCAGCAGGACCGTCCATACATATAGATTGGACAGGTCCGCCCATAGCAGTGTTGAGACTGTCAGCGAGAACAGGATCAAGACCCCGCCCATCGTTGGCGTGCCGCGCTTGGTCAGCAGGTGACTTTCCGGGCCGTCCTCACGGATCGGCTGGCCTTCACCCTGCTTCTTCTTCAACCACCGGATCAGGCTGGGGCCGAGGACGAAACTCAAGATGAGCGCCGTGATGACAGCGCCGCCTGCGCGGAACGTCAAGTAGCGGAACAGATTGAAAAACTGAAAGTCATCCGCGAATGCAGGGAGGAGATTAAACAGCATGGGCCGCTCCAGATGCGGGCGAACCCAAGGCTTCAAGCGCGTCGACGATGCGGCGCATGCCCATCCCCAACGACCCTTTGACTAAAACAACGTCACCGGCGCGGGCGAGATCATCTACCTCTGCCGCCAGCGCTTCAGAATTTTCGGCCCACTTGCCGCGAAACTTCGGCGGCAGGGCTTCGATGAACAGTTTGCATTCCGGACCGGCCGCATGGGCCACATCCAACTTCGCCGCGACGAATGCATCGGCCAATTGGGCATGATGCAGCGGCGATTCAGCGCCGAGTTCTAGCATATCGCCCAGGATCGCAATCCGGCGGCCCCGGCGCTTCGGCTTAGCCAGCGCCAACGCAGCGAAGGCGGCACGGACGGCGACGGGACTAGCGTTATAGCTCTCATCGATCAAGTCAATTTGGCCGTCAGACAGTGCGATCTTGCGACGCTCGCCCCGACCTGCAGGCGCTTTCATCTCAGCCAGCGCTTTAGCCGCAACAGCAACATCGCCGCCCAAGCCATGCACGGCTGCAATCACGGCCAGGCTATTGGCAGCCCAATGGGCCCCCGGCGCTTGCAGTGTCCAACGAAGCGGTTTGCCCAGAATATCGGCGTCCACGCGGGACCCGGTCTCGCTAAGCTTCAGTTTTGTCAGAAGCACATCTGAACCGAGCCGCTCACCGAACCGAATTACGCGCTCTATTCCTGCCTGGCGGGCTTGGCGCGCGAGGCGGCCAAACATTGGATCATCGGCATTCAGGACAGCAAAGCCGCCTGGCTGAACGCCTTCAAAGATCTCCGCCTTTGCATCAGCAACGGCTTCAATGCTGTCAAAGAATTCCGTGTGCGCTGGGGCGATCCGGGTGATGATGGCCCCATGCGGTGCGGTCATTGTGCTCAATGGCCCAATCTCACCGGCATGGTTCATGCCAAGTTCAAGCACGCCAAAGTCCGTGGCAGATGGCATCCGTGCCAGAGAAAGCGGCGCGCCCCAGTGATTGTTCAAATTGCCGGCGCTTGCATGGGTCTGGCCGAGGGCGGACAGCGCCAGACGGAGCATTTCCTTCGTACCGGTTTTGCCAACGCTACCGGTGACCGCCAGGATTTTGGCGTCCGTTCGTAGACGCGCAGCAGCACCAAGTGCCGCCAAGGCTTTTGTCGTATCGGACACATTCAGCAGGCGCGGGTCACGGGCATCCACACCGTCCGGCACTTTATGTACAAGCGCTGCGGCCGCACCATTTGAGAACGCAGCCTGGACATAGGCATGACCATCCAGCCGGTCCCCATCAATGGCTACGAACAGATCACCCGGCTGCACGGCCCGGCTGTCAATAACAACTCCCGCTGCTGCCCAATCGCCACTGGTGGTGCCATTCACTGCGGCGGCTGCGTCTTTTGCCTGCCATAGAAGCGCGCCGGTCATTGGGACACCTCCAGCACGGCGGCCTGCGCTTCTTCAACATCATCAAACGGCATGGTCAGAGGACCGATGATCTGGCCCTGCTCATGGCCCTTGCCTGCAATCAGCACGACATCATCAGGTCCAACGCCTTCAAGGGCGGCGCGGATGGCTGCACCTCTGTCTGCAATTTCCTCAGCATTGGGTGCGGCCTGCAGAATGGCCTGGCGGATAGACGTTGGGTCCTCGCTACGAGGATTATCATCCGTCACGATCACGCGGTCCGCGCCCGCTGTAGCAATCGCACCCATGATCGGACGTTTGCCTGCATCCCGGTCGCCACCACAGCCGAACACAACGGTCACCTTGCCAGTAACAACCCGGTTCAGTGCCGCGAGCGCCTGTTTCAGCGCATCGGGTTTATGGGAATAGTCGACGTAAACGGGGGCACCTGATGCAGTAATCGCCGCCCGTTGCATCCGCCCCGGCGGCTGCGCCAAGCCTTCGATGGCAGCCAAGGCATCTTCAATATCTGCACCGCCAGCGATGACGATTGCGGCGGCGGCAAGCGCGTTTTCGGCCTGGAAGCCTGCGAAGTGGTCCTGCCTGACAGACGTAACGCCTTCAGGATGCGTGACTTCCAAAACTTGGCCAAAGCCGTCCGGACGCAGGCCTGTGAGCCTCAAGAACGCACCGCTACGACCGTATGTCAGAACGGCATGACCGGCCAGACGCGCGGCGGCGATGGCCTGATCCGCACTTTTCATATCAGCGCAGATGATCGCAGCAGCGCCCGGCGCCAACACGTCCCGGAAAAGACGAAGCTTAGCGTTCAGATAGGACTGCTCATCACCATGGTAATCCAGATGATCGCGGCTGAAGGAAGTAAACGCGCCGATTTCCGCCTGGACGCCATCCAACCGACTTTGATCCAAGCCATGGCTCGAGGCCTCGATTGCAACGGCGGACACACCTGCACCAGCCAGTTTGGCAAGGGCGGCCATCATCGCCACGGGGTCAGGCGAAGTTAGTCCGCCATAGGATGTGGCACCGGGTGCCACAACGCCTAACGTGCCTATGCTTGCAGCGGGGCGGCCAACGGCCTGCCAAAGTTGGCGCGCAAATTCGACTGTGGATGTCTTGCCGCTGGAGCCTGTGACCAGGGCGGCTGTATCAGGCCTGACACCATAATACGCTGCCGCCATGGTCGCCAAAGCAGCGCGCGGATCTTGATGCTGAATAACGTGAACGTTGTCACCCCAGGCATGATCCAGCGGGCGCATGTCCGTGAGGATTGCAGCCGCACCGGCCAAAACGGCTTGGTCCGCATAACTCCGCCCGTCCGCCTCAGCGCCCTTAAGGGCTGCAAACAGGCCGCCGCGCACGACCTTGCGGCTATCCGCCGTCAGCCCGGAATACTGGCGCGCATTCATGGATGATGCGTCCGCGATGATTTCAGCGGCGGCGGTCATCGCTTTTCCTTCGGGCGCTTCTTGATGGACAAGATTGCGGTCTGGCGGGCTGGATGTTCTGGACCAATCGGCTCCAGGCCCAATGCCGGGCCGGACCGCTCAATGATGGCTTTCACAGCAGGTGCCGCCACCCAACCGCCAGTGGCGTAGCCATAGGTATCTTTGCGGCCCTTTGGCTCATCAACCATCACCAACAGAACGTATTTGGGGTCATGGATCGGGAATGAGGCGATGAAGGAGGCCAGCTTTTGGTTCTTGTCATACCCACCGCGACCACGCGCTTTTTCAGCGGTTCCGGTCTTACCGCCGACAGGATAGAAAGCCGTGTCCGCTTTCCGCCCCGTGCCATTCACGACGACCTGGCGCATCAACCAGCGCACATCGTCGCTGACCTTCTCAGACACGATGCGCTTACCTTGCGCAGCTTCACCCGGCAGGCGCTTCACAACAGTTGGCTGGCGGTAAATGCCGCCATTCACCAATGCTGAAACTGCAGCTGTCATATGGATAGGCGTGACAGCCAGGCCGTGACCGAAAGCAATCGTCAGCATGGCCGTATCGCCCCAGCGACGCGGCTTCAAAGGTGAACCAACGTCGCTCACTTCAAGCGCCACTGGCTGCAACATGCCGAGCTTGCCCATGAATGCCCGCTGGCCGCCAGGGCCGCTCATTTCGGCCATCCGCGCTGCGCCGATGTTCGAGGAATGGATCATGATTTCCTCTACCGTCAGCCAGCGGTTCTTGGCTTGGAAATCACGGATCGTGAAGCGGCCAATTTTCAGCGGCTTAGAGGCATCAAAGCGCGTCAACAGCTTGGCGTGGCCAGCTTCCAGGGCCATCGCAGCCGTAAAGATTTTGAACGTTGAGCCCATTTCGTATACGCCGAGCGTGGCGCGATTGAAGCGGGCGTCATCTGCGGCAGCACCTGCGTCATTGGCGTCAAAGTCCGGCAATGAGACCATAGCGATGACTTCGGCTGTATCCGCCTGCATCAAAACGCCAACGCCGCCAATGGCCTGGAACCGGTCCATGGCCTTCTGCACTTCTTCGCGCACGATCCGTTGAACCGTCAGGTCAACGGACAGGGCGAACGGTTGGCCCCTTTCGTTCAGCAGCTCGTCAAACTTCCGCTCGACACCGGATAGACCCTTGCCATCCAGATCAGCAAAGCCCGCTACGTGGGACGCGAGACCACCTTGGGGGTAGACACGGCGCTGTTCTTTTTCGAAGCAAAGACCCGGTATACCAAGGTCCATTAGCTGATCGTGCTGGGTCGGCGTGATATGGCGATGCAGCCATACAAAGTCTTTGCCGCGTTCTAACTGCGCCTGAAGCGTCGCTGCATTTGTGTTGGGCAGCACGAAGGCGACAGCATGGGCGGCAGCGGCTGGATCGCGGATCAATTTTGGGCGGGCGCAAAGCGAAGCAACCGGCAAGCTGGTCGCGATCATATCCCCGCGACGGTCAACCAAATCGGCCCGAAGGATCGGGGCTAGAGGCGTTTCTTCAGCAAAGCCAGCAGAAATCTGCACAGTTCGCTTTGGGTCATAAAGCGACGCATCAACGAGCTTTACAGACACGACCGTGAACGCAATCGCAAATACGGAACCAGCGATGAACAAGCGGCCACGTCCGGCTTCAATCACATCAGGACGGTTGGGGAATAGACTGATAGAGCCGAATGCGCGCCCGTCCAACGCCCGCACTCCATGAAGAAAACCGAATGAGCGCATACGCTGACGACCGCCTTGGTTTACCCAAGGCGGCGGTTCAGCAGCTTCAAACAGGTTTTCGTCGCGGTCCGTCATTCAGGCTGGGCTCCCCAACGGGTCAGAACCCAAGCGGTATCTTCCATGGTCGAGGCGGTTTCGAGCCGGGGCGGCGGCAGGAATGCGGCAGCGATCAATCCGCCTGCCTCATCCTCATTGATCAAATCACCAATTCCGCGCGGACGGCTAAGCTCCGGTGCGCTGACGACATATCCGGACAACAGGAGCGGCGGAGCCTGGTTTGGCTGTAGCTCAAAGCGCGGGGTCGGCGCATACAGGGGAAGGTCGGCGAGCGACACAACATGCCCAGCCGTCAGTTCCTTCATGCCAAGATCACGAGTCGCGCGGAGGCCAATGCGTTCGGCACTTGCGAGATACGCCCGCTCTGCCTTCAGAACGTGGATTGATTCACGTTCCCGCTCAATTGCGGCATGGATTTCGGCCAGGCGCTGGTCGCGCAGCCGCACTTCACTGCCAACCATGGTCAGACCAGTGAGGAAAAGGCCAGCAATAGCAGCCCAGAATATGCTTGCGCGGTGGTTCATCGGCTGAAGGCTCCCGGCTTGCGATTAGTGGGTTTACGGTGAGACGGCTTGCGGTTCCGTGATTGATTGCGTGGTGTCTCATCCACCTCAAACGGCGCACCGTCTAACCGCTCAGCGGCACGCAGTCTTGCGGAGCGCGCGCGGGGGTTAACGGCAATTTCGGCGTCACCTGGCTTGACGGCGCGGCGATGCAACAGGCGGAAGGTCGGCTCAGCCTTTGTCACAAATGCGGCTGGGTCATGACGGGAAGGACTGGCGTCCCGACCAGCACGCACGTTGAGGAAACGCTTGACCGCCCGATCTTCGAGACTATGGAACGAGACGACGGCCAAGCGCCCGCCCGGCTTCAGAACACGCTCTGCTGCCGCAAGGCCGCGCGCGATCTCACCAAGCTCATCATTGATGTGCATGCGAATGGCTTGGAATGTTTTAGTGGCAGGATGCGTGCGTTCACCCCGGCGACCACCAAGCGCCTGATCGACGATTTCAGCCAGTTGAGATGTACGCTCAATCCGTGTTTCCGTACGCGCAGCAACAATGGCATCAACAATGCGACGCGCGCGCTGCTCTTCACCAAGCGAGCGAATGACACGCGCAAGTTCACGTGGCTCCGCTTCGTTGACGAAATCAGCCGCACTCATGCCGTCTTGATCCATGCGCATGTCGAGGGGACCGTCATGACGGAAAGAGAAACCGCGCTCTGCCCGGTCCAACTGCATGGATGAAACGCCGAAATCAAAGGCCACGCCGTCTGCTGGGCTGGCGTCATTATCAGCTGCCAAGGTTTCAAGGTCACTGAAACGACCCTGCACAACGCGCAACCGTCCATTGGATGCCGCAATATCCGCATTCGCTTCAGCAACAGCATCCGGGTCACGGTCAATGCCGAGCACGAATCCGGCACCGCCCGCCAACAAAGTGGCCGAATACCCGCCAGCGCCATAAGTGCCATCGATGAATGCGCCACCACGTTCCGGTGCCAGCGCTTCAATCGCTTCAGCGCGCAGAACTGGCGCGTGGCGTGGATCGTGGCTGCCAGCAGCAGCGCTTGCACTAACGTCCGCCATCGCCGCCTCCATTGCCAAGACGTGGCTTCCGCTTGAACAGAATGGACAGTGCGTTCGGCCCAACGGCCTCGCGCTGCGGCATGGACATGGCTTCGTGGGTATCTGGCGCCCAAATCTCAAACCGCTGGGAACCCTTGCCGACGAACGCAACGTCTTTCTCAACACCGATATGCAGGCGGAGGCGTTCTGACAGGACCACACGACCGCCATCATCAAACGGCAACATCTCCATATAGGAGAACACGCCGGAAGCGATGCGGTCTGCTTCTTCGGGATCGAGGTCGGCTTCCTGAATGCGCTCATCCAAGGTAAGCAGGTATTCAGGACTGCAAGCCATGTAAGCGGGATCACCCGCCTTCAACGATGGAAAGACAGCAATGCCCTTAACGTCTGGCGAGCCGGCAAGGATATGGTTGCGAAAAGCAGCAGGCACGGATGCCCGCTTCTTCGCATCGATCTTGCTGATATGTGTTCCGAAAAACACTGGCCCGGTCCGCCTTTCAAAATTAAGGACGCTAATCCTCAAATTGCTATCTCGACCCCACCGCCCGACTTTCGCCGCACGCCCCGATGCACGGGGTTCGCCATAGCTGTATTTGGGACAACATGTCCTGATAAGGGATCATATGGGTTTAAATGGGATCGTGGAAGTAAAAAATCTTCGCGGTGATTAAGCTGTTGTTCATGAATTGTGGACGTTTTTCTCAAGGGCGCTATATGTTCAGGTATACGCAGTAAATGAACCTACAATTTCCCTTTATGTTCTATTTTTCAAATGCAGAATTCCATGAACATTAGGCTGTGTTCGCGATTAATATAATTTCGGAACAAACTGCGTCAGACGGCGTGTAAGCCGGGTTCTGTCCCATGCTGTCCCAAAACTGGGACAATATGGTGACGATCATTCATCTGGGACGGTTGTCACCAACCGCCTCACGCGACCAACCCGGACAGCAGCTCGAAAGCAAAGCCTGCGCCCATGCCGAAACATTGGCGCGCGCCGTCCCTATTCGGTCTTGCTCCTGGCGGGGCTTGCCGTGCCATTCCTGTCGCCAGGAACGCGGTGCGCTCTTACCGCACCGTTTCACCCTTACCGCGCCTTAACCCCGAAAGGCCAAAGCGTTTGGCGGTTTGATTTCTGTGGCGCTATCCCTAGGGTTACCCCCGCCGGGCGTTGCCCGGCGCCATGCCTCCGTGGAGCCCGGACTTTCCTCCCCAGCGATTTCCGAAGAAACCGCCAGCGCGATCGCCCAGCCGTCTGACGCAGCGGCATCTGTAGCAGAGAATCTCCAATGCAAGAAGGGCGGCCACCTTTCGGTGACCGCCCTCCTCACATGCAGGTCGAACGTGTCGTTAGGCGGCCACGCGGCCTCCCTCGTCAACGGTGGCGTCGCCGTCACCATCAACAATATCTTCCAGCGGATCACGCAGCACATAGCCACGGCCCCAAACGGTCTCGATATAATTCTCGCCTTCTGTGGCGGAGTTCAGCTTTTTGCGAAGCTTGCAGATGAAGACGTCAATGATCTTCACTTCAGGCTCATCAATGCCGCCATAAAGGTGATTGAGGAACATGTCCTTGGTTAGCGTCGTGCCTTTGCGCAGCGACAGCAATTCAAGAATTGCGTATTCCTTACCTGTGCCCACATTTCCCATATGAGATTTAGCTTGGCGGTGCCGCGAGGCGTGATAATCTTTCCGTATTAATGAGTTAGATTTTGCAGGGTGGAAGTTTGGCAACGGACGCGACGGGTGAAGCGGAAACGGGGCCTTTGCGGCTTC
>CALLKY010000151.1 GCA_938083135.1 uncultured Alphaproteobacteria bacterium
ACTCGCCCATATAATTCCACAGTATACATCTCCCCGCCTTCAGCTCGTTGCTTCCAGCGTAAAGTGGCGGACTTTTAATCCGCGACGATCAGAAAATCCGACCGCTTCTGTGGACCAATTTGCCTCCGGGATTCACATGCGATGGCTCAGGCATGTGCACCCTTGCGGAATCAGTCTTGAGCCTTAGGCTGGTAGCTGCTTTTTCAGCCTTAGATCATCGACCCACAAAATTAAATTCGCTTCATCTGGAGAAAATAAATGGCTGAAATTCGCCGCGCGCACCTTGATTCACAGCTTTGGAAGCCGCCTCACATGCGGATTGACCAGTCTGCTTGGGCAATTGCTGCCGCCCGGCAGGAGGCATCTGCAGGGCTAGACGTTAGTTTTAGTCAAAACTGGGAGGGGCTGGAAGCCGGGCTCGAGGATGCCGAGATCCTGATTTGCCAATCGAAGCCGCCAGCGGACGCGATCGCCAAAGCGCGGAACCTCAAATGGATCATGATCACTATGGCGGGCGTGGAAAGCCTACTGCCGCTGGATTGGCTGCCTGACGGTGTGCGCCTCACCAATAATAGCGGCACGCATTATCCCAAGACCCGTGAATTCGCGGCGATGGCGCTTGGCATGCTGCACTTTCAAATGCCGCACCTAACGACGGCGCAGCGCGAGCATGCCTGGTCCGCGAAGTTCGATACGCTGATTGCAGGTAAAACGGTTACCGTTGTCGGATTCGGTACACTCGGCCAGGCAACAGCAGATGCAGCACGAGGCATGGGCCTGAAAGTCCGCGCAGTCCGCCGTAATCCTGCTCTGCACGATCTTGCTGATGAGATGTTTCAGCCAGAAGACCTAGTGAAGGCCTGTGCCGGCGCTGATTATATTGTCTGCACCTTACCGCTTACGCCAGCGACAACGAACATGGTCGGCGCGGCGGCATTCGATGCACTGAAGGACGGCGGCGGCGTTTTGAATATTGGGCGTGGGCCGGTTATGGATTATGCAGCTCTGGTCGAACGGCTCGATAATGGCAAGCTATCCGGCGCGATCCTTGATGTATTCGCGACCGAGCCGTTACCAGCGGATGACCCATTGTGGGACCAGAAGAACCTGATGATCATGCCGCATATGTCGTCTGATGATCCTGGGAACTACATCCAGCGGACGTTCGATGTGTTCTTCCAGAACCTGGACGCTTATGCATCCGGCAATCCACTGGTGACGGAGATTGATCGGGCGCTTGGCTATTAATGTTGGCCATGCGGTCCTTATAGTGTCTCCATAGACATACATAAGGAACCGCACGCATGAACTGGCAGCCAGAACTGGATGAACTCCGTCGTCGTGAAGCCTTGGCCAAGGAAATGGGCGGTGCTGACAAGGTAAAACGCCAGCATGACGGTGGGCGGCTGACTGTCCGTGAGCGCATAGATGGCCTGGCGGACGCTGGGACATTCCATGAAATTGGCGCGATCGCAGGCAAAGCAGCCTACGACGAAAATCACGAGATGACGGAGTTTCTGCCCGCCAATTGCGTGATGGGCCGGGCGAAGATTGATGGTCGGCCCGTTGTTCTATGCGGGGATGACTTCACGGTGCGCGGTGGATCTGCCGACGCCACCATTAAGGAAAAGCCGCAATTGGCGGAGGTGATGGCGCACGACCTGCGCCTGCCGATTATCCGCGTGATTGAAGGGTCTGGCGGCGGCGGGTCCGTCAAAACCATTGAAACCACAGGCCGTGCCAACTTGCCGGGCGGGCAGGGGACCTCCAGCCGGTTTGATCTGATGGCGCGGAACTTGGCGAGCGTGCCGGTTGTGGCGCTAGGGCTCGGCTCTATTGCAGGGCTTGGGGCAGCACGGCTGGCGGCGAGCCATTATTCTGTCATGACAAAGGAAATGTCTGCGATGTTCGTGGCCGGGCCGCCTGTTGTTAAGGGCATCGGCCAGGACCTGACCAAGCAGGAACTCGGCGGATGGAAAATCCAGACCCGTGCTGGCGGCGTTGATGATGCCGTGGATACTGAGGAGGAGGCCTTCGCCCGCGCCCGCCAGTTCCTTTCATACTTGCCAAGCCATATCGATGAAGCCCCACCACGGGGCCCCGTTGATGACGACCCGGAGCGCTGCGACGAAAGCCTGATGGACGCCATCCCCCGGGACGCCCGTCGTGCGTATAAGATGCGTCCGATCATCGAAACGCTGGTGGACAAAGGCAGCTTCTTCGAAATGGGCCGCATGTTTGGCCGCTCGCTCATTACCGGACTTGCTCGCGTCAATGGCCATTCCGTGGCGCTGATGGCGAGCGACCCCATGCACATGGCGGGTGCGTGGACAGCGGAAAGCTGCCAAAAGCTCATCCGCTTTGTAGATATGGCGGAAACCTTCCATCTGCCCATCGTGTATCTTGCGGACTGCCCAGGCTTCAATATTGGCCTTGAGGCTGAAAAAGCCGCCACCATCCGCCATGGCGTGCGCGCGATGGCGGCGATCAACCAATCAACGACGCCCTGGTGTGCGATCATCGTTCGCAGCGCTTTTGGTGTCGCAGGCGGTGCCCATGTCCATGTTGGTCGTTATTGCACCCGCTATGCATGGCCAAGTGCGCGCTGGGGTTCACTGCCATTAGAAGGCGGGATTGAGGCCGCCTATCGCGCCGACATCGCGGAAGCCGATGACCCCGCCGCCGAGCTGGAACGCATCGAAGACCACCTAAACGCCCTCCGCTCCCCCTTCCGCACGGCCGAAGCCTTCTGGATCGAAGAAATCATCGACCCCCGCGACACCCGCCGCCTGCTTGCTGACTTTGCCGATTTGGCGGTGAAGGCGGTCCGGACCGGTGAGCGGAAATTTGGGATGCGGCCATAAGGTTATTGCAGAAAATAAAAACAACCTTTAGAACTTTATTCAGTGGAATAAGTATTGAAGGTTGTTCTGATGGCCAGCATGCGTGAGGTGGGCGGGGCGAAATTGTCAGTCCATAGTTGGAGTAACAGATGGCCCGGCTAAACACGAACTGGAGTGACACGAAGCTCTTCAAGCTGAGTGGTCTCTTGCACATCACCCTGCCGGCGTTTTGGACAATGGAGCGGTTAAGCCGCACGAGTTGGATGTTCACCCAGCATGGCTTGAAGGACCGGGATGACTGGGGTGCTGTCTATATCACATTCAGAACCCTTGAAATTGACGATCCGGATGAGAGGCTGAAAGCGCATACAGATCTATTGACCGGAGGCATGCACGGCATCTCGGGTGACATGGCGGAGAATTTACCTGGTGCAGAGGATGTCGATCCGGAGGTTTCCCACGCTAGCTATGTGACCCGCCGCGCCGCACCGATCGTGCAGGGCCTTGGTCTGGTGGGATTTCGGTTGGAGATTAAGCGTGACCGGGCAGAGAGGGCTGAATTCATCGCGTTGATGGAGCAGCTGCATCCTGAATTCTACCGTGCGGAGATGCAGGTGACTGGACTGCTTCCAGGCTACGGCCACGCCTTGGAGAATGCGCCTTACCGCGCGCCCTTCGATCCAGAGAGTCCCGGCCAGCCAGGCGCGCTACCGCCGGGAATGGAGGAAATGGCTGAGCGGGAGGTGGACGGCCTGGCGCGGGTCAGAATGCCGATTGTCTGGGAAGAGCATCGTGAGCAGGATCTGCATCGCTGCTTCATTGAGCCAGAGGCGCTTGAGCCAAATGGCTGGGGCTCTTTCTTCGTCACGGCTGAAGCGCTTGGCTTTCCTATGCCGCCTGGCGGCGTGCCGGACGACATGCTGCAAGAGTTATTCCAAGGCTTAGGCGCTGAGCTGAACGCTGCTGGCGACCTTTGGCTGACTGCGGTGGAGGATCCTTCGCCTAGTCATCACTATGACGCGCACATTGATTGGGCGGCGTCTGTCCGGTCCTGGCGCTGGGCGCGCATAGATGGGTTTGATGGCGGCGCGCAAATCACCACCTTCTCCCTGACGATAGAGTTTGCGTTGATGGACCGCCCAGAATTCCGGGCGCTCGTCGCTGCGATGGAGGCTGCCGCATTCTCCGCAAAGGTCTATCCGGGAGAGCTTTTATGACCAAAGCCCGCACCGATTGGGAGAATACCGCCAGTTTTGATATCGGCGGCCATGTCCGGATTGATCTGCCTGAATTCTGGACGGTAGAAAAACTCGGCAATCGCTGGGTTTGCTACCAGCCTGACATTGATTTCACCGAGGACTGGGTCGCCCTTTAGTATCAGCGTACTTTAAGCGAGGTTCCTAAAGAGGCAGTCGAGCCTGTCAGCCGCAAACTGATCAACGATCAATTATATGCAGTGCATGGTGCCGGGACAGAGCTAAATTGGGTGACGTACAACACGCGGCGTTTCGGGCGTGCACCCAACGGTGCCGGCATTGATCATTTTAATCTTGGCATCACTTATCAGCAGACGCGAAGGCCTGAACTGATTGCGCTCCGGGAGCAGATCAGGCGCGCCGTATTTGCCTGCGATACGGACTTGAGCGACCCGCATCCAACCTATGCTGAGATATATGGCGACCCGGTCACTGGCGCGCCTCCCTCGAAGATCTATAGCTGGTTGAACGAAGAAGCGCCTCGGCGATTTGACCATACTACGCGCCGCTACATTTCTGACTTCGTAGAAATGGATATACCAGACGCCATGTCCTGCGTCCGTATCGCGCCGCTTGTGTGGAAATTGGGGTTCCTGGATGAATCTCGCGACACCCATTGGGGCTCAATCACAATCACTCTTGAATATATGGATAGCCGTGATCCCAGCGAGGACGAGATAGCACAGGCGGAGGCAGGAAACTGGAACCGCAATCTGCCGGAAGGCGTGATGCCGGAAGTCGACAGGATTATGAATGAGACAATCCCGCCATACCCGACAGTCAAAGACGAGGATGGCGCGAACCATGTTTATATCGACCAGCTCGCGAACAGCGCAGGTATGCCAACAGGTCCATTGATGGAGTTAATTGAGGATTCGCTGGACGAGCCGATCTTCTACAAAACCATGAAGATGCGCCTCGACAGCACGCCTTTTGGCCTGAGGAAAGCCTATATGGCGGTTTCGCTCCGGCATGAGGATGTGAGTTCTGCCGGAAATGACTCGCTGGTCGAACGCTTCACGACCGCGTTTCATGAGGCTGAATTTGCGCTGCATTATTCCAGACCCTTGACGCAGATCGACCATTGGATCGGCCCCTGCGATGAACCTCCGGAACCCGATAGCAACCTGCGGCTAGATTTCTATAAGGTCGCCGTTCGCAACATCGCAGATACCTTAATGATTGAGTTGCCGGAATTCTGGTGGGTTCAGCAAACCAGTGAAGATTCTTGGCGCTGTTTTCAGCCAGACTTGTCGGAGGACGATGATTGGGGTGAATTCACGTTCCATCCGATGTTCGTAGAAGCGACCGAAGACAAGGCGGTGATATTCCACGATGGCGTTCGGGAAGGAAGAGTTAAGCTTAGCTATGATGATGGCGATCCCATGACAGCACCGCTGCCAGAAGAAACATATGAAGGCTTTCTCCAGCAGAACATGATGCGCATGGCCGCTTTGCCTAACGGTGTAGGCACGTTGATGACTCGCCTAAAAATCAAAGAAGACCGCGCTGAAGATTTAGCGTTCCGCGCACTTCGGCTACAGATCCGCCGTGCCGTTAACCGGGCGACATCGCCATTGGGGCCGATTTACCCGCGATATGGTGAACTGCACGAGGTTTAGCTGGCCTCTAGCGCCTCAAGGCATCCGGTCTCTCTCAGAAGTCGGCGGATTGCGGCTTGGTTATGGGCGTCTAGGCCTGCGAAGTGGGATTGGAGCCAGCGGAGGCATTTGATCTGGTAGCGGAATACGTCTTGGGCGTAGCGCTGGCCGTTGAGTTCTAGGCTGAAGGATTGTTCGCCAGCATCGCCCGCACGGGCGTTGGCGAGCAGGAACGGCAGATATGTATCGCCCGCCAATTGCAGCAATTCGGTGACGGCGGGGGAAAGGGCATCGAGACTGCGCCATTCCCCTTCGACGCCAGATGCATCATCTAAGCGGCGGAGCCAGTGTTCGGTATGTGGTGCCTCGTCTCGCATCATCGCCATGGGTGTGGGGTCCGTCGCGAGCGTTTTAAGCTGGCCGTAAATGCCAAAATCCGCCAGCGATGGGCGCGAGCCGAAGAGATATCCATCCCGACGGACGAACGATTCCATGATTCTCAACACCCGATGATATGAGGCTTCAATGACCGGCGCGTTTTCGGGCGTGCAGCCGACCAGTGGCATGCGGCCTGATTGCCGCGCGAGAAATGCAGCCCGCGCTGCCTCAAATTCCGCCTCAGAAGTAAGCTCAGGCCGCTGGTCGTCGATCACCCAATGGGGGCCGTAGGCTTGGCCTTCGGGGTATGCAAAGCGGTAATGAAACATGCATTTCGTTAGCCATTCATCCGCCATGTCCTCAATCAAATGGGAGAGGAAGGCGAGGGCAGGCGTATCCGGTTGGATGCGCCGCGCCTCGGGGTGGCGCTCTTCCAGGTCCAGCGCCAGCGGCGTTGAATCCGTCCGTCGCGTGCCATCAGGATATTCCAGGATTGGCACGAGCATCGGCTGCACATCGCTCAACTGCTCCCTGAGCGCTTGCGTCCGTAGCACCCAGATATGCGGTATCCGCCGATAGCGCATAATCCCCCGCAGCTTCTGTGAGTAGGGCGATGCGTTGCCGCCGATCAGTCGATATTGGGTCATGGGTGAAGGCCTTCTGTCATAGAGTTATCTGGAAACGTCCGCCCGGAGCTTCGACAGCGCCAAATCAGCGCCACGAACGTCGTCGATGCCCCACAGGCCATCGCTAAATTTTGACTGCAGGTATTCGCCTTTGCGCGTCCTGCCGATGGATTGCCGGAAGCGGATGTCGCCGGTTCCGTTCGTGTGGTCTTTGCGGGCATAGTGATTGAATTCATGCGCATAGATCGAATTCACGCTGTAGCCGTTATCGCGTTTGATAATCAGAACGCGGCGGTCCGTGATGGCATAATGGGACTTCTTCGCCCGATTTTTCGTTCTGAACGGTTTTGTAATCATCCAGCCGCCAATGGCCATGAATGGGATTCCAAATATGCCGAAAATACCGCCAGCAGAGAATGCGCCTATGGTCCAAAAGACAGAGAAGCCGAAGAAGAACAGGCCGACGAACAACTCCATCCAGCCCATTTGTACTGAGGCGGCGGGTGTCGGGCGGCCTTGCCAAACAATCTTTTCATCACGGGCCAGCACAGATCGCTGCAGATAAAGCTCAATCTCTAACTCGATATTGCCCGCGCTGTCGTCCACTAGGCTGCCGCCTGTTGTTTCGCCAATCCGCGCTTGAAATCCGCCAGGGTGATAGTGCGATCCAGGGTGAGATCAGCATTGAAGATTTTGTAGACGACACCGTCTTTTGCTGTCATTGACAGCAGGATAACGGTGCCGTCCGGCCCGCCGCCTTCAATATGCGTCTCATCGCCATTGTTGCGCGCGAACGAGCCTGCGGGGCGGGCATGTTCTAGAACTTCTGTCCGGCTATCTGGCGCGAAAATCTGATGTTCTCCCTCAATTACCAATGTCCGCGTCGGGCCGACATGGCAATGGGGAACGCATTTGGCGTGCGGTTCGAACCGCATTAGCATGTCGACGAGCTGGCGATCATCATCGACATCCAGCACCCAGTAGTACAGGCCCTCAAAGCCAGGAAATGGGCGCCATTGGATGTTGCGATCGTCAAACTGATAGGTGTCTTGGCGCATTCTCCAGCCTTTCCATTAGGGCGCGCTTCGGATCGCATCAACAGCTTTCAGTCCAGTGCCCGTTAGTACAAGCACTGTCTTTTCGTGCGCGCTGATAACGCCGTCCGCCAACAGTTTTGTCAGGCCCGCAGCGCCTGCCGCCGTTGTTGGCTCAACGAAGTATCCAGAATGATGCAGGCCGCGCATTGCCGCAATGATTTCACTCTCTGTTACGCCGAGCAAACTGCCGCCGGAATTGCGGCAAGCGGCCAGAACTTCTGTTAGGCGGACAGGTTTGGAGGAGGTGATGCCGTCCGCGATGGATGATTTCGCGTTAATGGCGACGGGCGTGTCGCTGCCAGCCTCCCAGGCTGCCAAATATGGTCCGGCGTTGACAGCCTGCACGCCGTGGATCTTCGGCATCTTATCAATTGCGCGGGAAGCCAAAAGCTCGCGGAAGCCGATATCCAATCCCATAACATTGCCGCCTTGGCCGCAGGATACCACGACATGGTCTGGCGCCTGACCGTGCAGCTGCTCCCAAAGCTCAAACGCCAGGGTTTTGCAACCTTCCAGGAAGAATGGCTGGATGTTGTGGCCGGCATAGAAGGTGCTTGTCGCCTCCGTGAGCGCCGCATCCGCCGCGTTTTGGCGTGGACCTTCGATGGCGCGGACGTCTGCGCCCATCGCTGCCATCTGCGCAAGTTTGGCGGGCGGCGCAGCGGCGGGTGAGAATATCTTCGCCTGCATGCCAGCAGCGGCGCAGTATGTCGCGACGGATGCGCCTGCATTGCCCGATGAATCCTCCAAAACAGCCTCCACCCCCCGGCCTCGCAGATAGGCCAGCATCACGGCAACGCCCCGGTCTTTGAAGGAACCAGATGGCATCATGTGATCGCATTTCAGGTGGATCGGCGCACCATCCCATTCGCCTGCCAGCAACGGCGTCCATCCTTCGCCCAATGTCAGCAACGGCGCTTGTATGCGGAGCGAGGATGCGTATCGCCAAAGTGATGGCACGCCTTGCTCGATTTCGCCGGGATCGAAGCCCGGCGCTGGTTTCAGGTTGACATATCCGCCGTCATCGGGCGCTTTCCAAAGTGGCTCATCGACGGACCATTCCGCACCTGTGCGCGGGTTAAGATATCGTGCGGGGGTCATCGGTTAAGCTCCTCTTCCGCCATTTTGCGGAGGTCCGTTTTGCGCACTTTTACGGCGTTCGCACTCTCCGTCACCGGAAAAGCATCAAGCGCGATCACGCGGAGCGGTACCTTATAATCTGCCAAGCGTTCCCGGCAGCGTTGGATGCATCGGGCTTCATCGAATGGGGCATCGCCGGTCAAAAGTACGAAAGCAACTGCCCGATCCCGCGTACCGACACGCGCCTGCACCACCTGGGCTTCCAGAACGGCGGGGTCGGTCTCAAGCTCTTTCTCAATATCCATCGGGTTTGTGAGAAAGCCTGCGAGGCGGAGCACATCACCCATGCGCGCTAGGTAAACGAAACTGCCGTCTTCCCGCATGCGCCCAAGGTCTCCTGTGCGTAGGAACCCGTCTGGCGTGAAGGCTTTAGCGGTGGCGTCCGGATTATCAGCATATTCCAGCATGACCGTCGGCCCTTTGATCTGGACCTCACCTTCTTCACCGATGGGCAGCAGGGCATCTGTATCTGGGTCGCACACCCGGATTTCAGTTTCTGGGTGGACGGCATGGCCGCCGCCAATAACGCGGTCAGCTTCGTCGTAATCCATGCTTTGGAAGGAGAAGAGCGCCATCACCTCGCTCATCCCGTAGACGGCGCAGATCGGTAAGCCGCGCGCCCGTGCGATTTTGAGGTAGGATTCCAGTGGTGGGTTCGCGCCGAAGGATGGGCAAGGTGCCAGCTTCGGAAACGGCTGCGCTTCAGGGCGGCTTTCGACCATGCGTTCATACATGGCATCCATGCCGATCATGTGGGTGACGCCGTGTTTGACGAACAATTCTGCCGCACTCACCGGCTCGTAAACGGCCTGGATGATTTGCGGGCGTATCGCGGCAATACCCAATGTCGCGACGTTCAGCCCAACGACCCCGCACAAGGGTGCAGCCTGAAACAGCACGCCATCCTCCCGGCCCAGGCCCCAATAGGCTGGCAGGCGCTCCGCATGGAGGCCAAGGGTGCGGTGGGCGTGCAGCACGAATTTGGGCCTGGATGTGGTGCCGGATGTTGTGAAAATCTGACAGGGCGTATCTGGCGTGGCGAAGTCTTCGTCCAGCGCGCCGTGGGTCTCCAGTTCAGCGAGCGGCGTCGTTGGGCGGCCTAACACATCGCCTGTTTTGCCGTCGCCGAATGTGATGACGCGTTCGAGCTTTGTCAGCGCTGCTGGATCGACGCCTGCAAGAATGCCTGCGAAGTCAATGTCCTTGAAGCCCGGCTGATAGGCCAGCAGCTTGGCACCCGCCCTGCCGACAATGTCCTCAACCTCTTTCGCCTTGAAGCGCGTGTTGACGCCAAGCACGACCCCGCCGACCCGCCATACGGCATAGGCCAGCGCATAGTGTTCCGGCGTGTTCGGCAGCCAGAGCGCGATGCGGTCCCCAATACAGACCCCCAACGCCTTTAGCCCAGCAGCATAATGGCAGGAGAGGGCATCCAACTCTGCGAAAGACATGGCACCCGTGTCGTGGATCAGTGCAATCCGGTTCGGCGCACTTGTGGCAGCACGAGCCAGGTGTTGGGTGAGGGTGGGGGCAGTCGGGTAGGGCATGATCTGGCGTCCAAAGGCTTGCGTCGATGAATGATGCCGCCGATGCTGCCATTCGTCGAGAGAGGAACCTTCCCCCATGGACCAAGCAGCACGCGCCGCCTTCAAGGCCTTTGAACACAAGGGCTGGGAACAATTGGCCGACAGCTATTATGAAGTCTCCCACGCCAGTACCGCCAAAGCGGCGGAGGATTTGCTGGATGCCGTTGGGCTCGGCGAGGGTGAAGCGCAGGGCATGTCACTTTTGGACGTGGCAACAGGCCCCGGATACAGCGCTGGATTAGCGGCAGCGCGGGGGGCTTCGGCGACGGGCATAGATTTTGCGGCGGCGATGGCAGCAAAGGCCGCAACATTGTTTCCAGCAGCCACATTCCGCCAGGGCGACGCGGAGGCGCTGCCATTTCCTGACGCCAGCTTTGATGCTGTCACCTGTGCCTTTGGTCTCCTCCATTTCGCCAACCCGGACCAAGCGATGCGGGAGGCGCGGCGCGTGCTGAAGCCCGGCGGCCGCTATGCCTTTACCGTTTGGCGCCCGGCGGAAGAAGTGGAAACCTTCAAAATCTTCCGTGCTGCCATGGCTGAACACGGCGACCTTAACGTACCGCTACCTGAAGCCCCGCCGATGTTCCGCTTCGCTGAGGAGGCTGAGGCCGTCCGCAGCCTGCAAGCCGCAGGTTTCGCCGAGGCCTCCGCGGGCCGCATAACCATCTACCGTGAAACCACCCCCGAAGCGCTGTTAGACGGCCTAAGCAAAGCCACCGTTCGCACCAAAGCCTTGTTTGAAGCCCAGGACGAGGCCGCTAAACCCAAAATCAAAGCAGCAATTTTGGAGCGGGCGCAGGCACTCATGGCCGAACGTGGCGGTGATGGCGTCCTCGCGTTGGAAATGCCAGCGGTATTGGGTGTCGGCACGGCTTAGCTCTTCGGGATCGATGCGCTTACCAAGCGGGACATGCAGATGAATAAGAAAGACCAAATCCGTGCGCTCCTAAAGAGTATTGAAACGGGTGACCCTGGCCCCGTCGCGGTGGTGAATGAAGCGCAATATATTCAGCATAATCCGCAGACTGAGGAGGACAGTGAAGGCTTGGCGGCGCTCTTCAAGCGGCTCTCGAAGACTGGCCCCAAGGTGAATATCGTCCGCGCGTTTGAGGACGGGGATTATGTGTTCGCCCACACTGAATATGATTTCGCTACGCGCCGGATCGGGTTTGAAGTCTTCCGGTTTGCAAATGGCCAGGCTGTCGAACATTGGGACAATATTCAGCCGCGCCTTGGCCCAAATCCCTCTGGTCGCAGTATGGTGGATGGGCCGGTCGAGGTTGCGGATACACATCTGACAGAGACCAATCGCGCGCGCGTCCGGTCTTTCGTTGAAACGGTGCTGATCGGCGGTGCGCTCGATGCGTTGGAGGACTATGTTCATCCAACGCATTATGCCGAACATAATCCAGGTTTGGCTGATGGTGCTGCGTCGCTCAAAGCAGCCTTGGCCCCTGCGGCAGATGGTGCCCGCCATATTGCCTATGAGCAGACGCATCGCATTCTAGCGGAGGGCAACTTTGTACTGTGTGCCAGTGAAGGCTACCTTGGCGGTGCCCACTCCGCCTTCTACGACCTATTTCGGCTAGAGCAAAATATGCTTGTGGAACACTGGGACACGACCGAAAAAGTGGCGCCCAGGCACGAGTGGAAAAATGACAACGGAAAGTTTTAAGAGATTGAATGGCCGCCATGATTGCTTGAACCAAGCTGTATAGCGGCGCGTGAACGCGTCCCGATACTGGCTTCCAAGTATCGGAAATTATCTGCGTAATCTGTGAAATCATTACAAAAAGCCCTGGTGGACTTTCCGAGCCCTTGAAAGTGTGCAAATTGGTTAATGCCTTCCAGGCGCAATAATAATTGAAATTCAGGGATTCAGCATCATGGCCAGTTACTCCAGCACCCCCTCCTTCTATTCCTCAGAATTTTTATCGTCCCCTGCACCATCGGAAGGTTTCATTTTCACGACGGATACGCAGACAGATGGGCTGGGCAGTAGCATCGCCACAGGCGATATTGATGGTGATGGGTTGGAGGATATTGTTCTTGCAGCGACTACCAATACGAAAGAAACGGGTGAAGTCTATGTGATCTTGTCCAGTGCGAACCCAACGTTTGGCGCGCTGAACAATTTGGACGATATGGTCACTGCCGGAACCGCTGTAAAAATCATAGGCGATGTCTTGCAGTCCTCAACCGATGGCGTCCTGGCGGCAGGTAACAACGGTGTGGCTGTTGGCGACTTTAACGGTGATGGACTTGACGACCTTCTAATTGGCAACGGGACTGAAATCGCAAGCGGCGCCCATGTTATTTTTGGAGGTGAAATTACCGCAGGCGGTACGATCTCGACCGCTGACCTTGACGGCTCCAATGGCTTTTCCATTACGCGTGGACAAGCCGAAGATCAGCTTGGCGCGAGCGTTGCGGCCGGTGATTTCAACGGAGATGGTTTCGACGATATTTTGATTGGCGCGCGAGAATATGATGTCGGGGGTAATAGCTCTTCTGGCGCGGTCCATATCATCAATGGCGGGGTTAGCTTGAATGTCATTGGACCTGATTTTGCTCTATCGACAATGGATGGGAGCGAAGGCGCAAAATTTTTCGGCGGTGATCAGGTCGATACTAAGGGCCTAGGAAGCCATGTCGCCAATGTCGGTGACGTTGATGGCGACGGCGTTGACGATTTCGGGATGACCACGACGCTTGGCCAAACGACCATTCTTTACGGCAAAAATCCTGCCTTCAACGAGGCAAGCTTCGAGATTGGCGAGACGCCGCTTGCGGGCGTGGCGGTAAGCGAAGGCCGCACCGTTTCACCAGCATTTAGCGGTACTGAATTCTTGGGCGGTATTGTTGCTGCCGCAGGTGATGTGAACGGCGATGGATTTGGCGACTTTACGGTGTCTGTTCCGCGAGAAGCGAGTATTGCTGAAAATAACCTTATTGGCGTCACGCATCTCATCTTTGGCGCGCCACGTGGATTTGGAAATCTTACAACTCCGCTGACGGACCCAAGCCTGGCCATTACGTTCGATGCGAGCAATCGCAATGGCCTTTTCCAGGAAGGCTTCGCAATTGGCGATATCAACGGCGACGGCTTTGATGATTGGTCGATCATGGGCGATGCCTCTAATGGTGCGCGGGCGGATATTATCTTTGGCGTGCAGACGTAAGCCAGTATCCGCTATCGTTTAGCGCGCTGGACGGCAGTGACGGCTTTGTAGCCCGTGGCGGCTCTAGCGAATCCCAGGCATTGGCGGCGCTGGAGGATATTAATGGCGACGGACGCGCTGACTTTCTACTGACGAACGGCCTGAACCAAGTCGCGGCCATCTTCGGGCGCCCTATCAATCTGGGTGAGATCACTGCGACGGGCTCTCGTGCCGATCAAACGATCTTTGGCGGTGATTTTGACGACACGCTGAATGGATTGCGTGGGGACGATCTTCTGCGCGGATTCGGCGGCGATGACGTGCTGATTGGCAGCGTCGGCGATGACAAGCTCGACGGCGCGGATGGTGCAGACGATCTGGATGGCGGTGCAGGCGATGATGTCCTGGTTGGCGGTGCAGGCGTTGATCAACTGCTCGGCCGCTCGGGCGATGACACGCTCTCCGGCAATGACGGCAATGATAGGATTGAAGGCGGTGCTGGCAACGATACGATAGCCGGCGGTGCAGGTATTGATTTCATTCTGGGTGATTCAGGCGATGACACGCTTTCAGGTGGCGATGGCAATGACCGAATTGAGGGCGGTGACGGGGTTGATATAGCTAATGGCGGCGACGGGCTAGATATCATCCTAGGCGATTCAGGCGATGATGAACTCTTCGGCAATGACGGCAATGACGACCTTCGTGGCGGCGATGATGATGATCGCCTAACTGGTGGTTTCGGCATAGATACGTTGGAAGGCGGGTCTGGCAATGACTGGGCGGTTGGCCAGCTGGGCGAGGACATCATCAATGGTGGTGACGGCAATGATGTTCTGGGTGGTGGATCGCAAAATGACGTGATGACCGGCGGTGAAGGCAATGACATGCTGAACGGCGGCCACGGCGAAGACAATATGGCCGGCGGCGATGGCGACGACAAATATACCGTCGATAACGTCAATGATGTCGTCATTGAGTTGACTGGTGCCGGAACTGACACAATCCAGTCTCTGCTATCGTCATTCGATCTCGCAACTTTGCCGGATGTTGAGAATCTTACCGCCATCGGCGCGGCTGCGGCTGCGACGTTCACCGGGGCCGGCAATGCGCTCGACAATGTCATCACCGGCGGGGCGGGCGATGATGTGTTGACCGGCCTTGGCGGTGACGACGTTTTGGATGGCGGCGCTGGCGCGGACATGATGCAAGGCGGTGACGGCGACGATGCCTATGTGATCGACAGTCTGTTAGATATCGCGGACGAGAGTGGCGGCAGCGGCGTGGATGAGCTACGGATCGCGCTCTCTGGCCTGCAAACGCTCACGCTTGCTGCCGGAATTGAGAACGCCGTCGTCACTTCAGGCTCGGCCATTGTTAATGGCAATGACGGCAATAACGCGATGACATCCACAGCAGGTGCAGTGGTGTTCAATGGCTTGCTCGGGGACGACACGCTGACCGGCGGTGATGCCAATGATGAATTAAATGGCGGTGAAGGTGCGGACATCATCCTGGGTGGGAATGGCGATGACATCCTGAATGGCGGCGCTGGCGATGACCAAATCAATGGCGATGCTGGCAATGATGTAATCGACGGCGGCATCGGCGCGGATGATATGATCGGCGGATCCGGCGACGACACGTTCACCGTTGATAATGCGGGCGATACCGTCATTGAAGGCATTGGCGGCGGAACTGATCTGGTCAATTCCAGCATTGATCTGACATTGGCTGATAATGTCGAAAACTTGGTGCTGACAGGCGCTGCGCTTAGCGGAACCGGCAATAGTCTCGACAACACCATCACTGGCACCGATGGCAATAACACGCTAGACGGTTTGGGCGGCGATGATGTCCTGACCGGCCTGCTCGGCGACGACACATACATCTTCGATACCGAAGACGATGTGGCCGTGGAGGCTGTGGACGGCGGCACAGATACTGTGCAGAGCACGGCAACGGTCGCCTCACTCGGCCTGAATATTGAAAACCTCACACTGCTCGGCGGTGCTGATATCAATGGTGGCGGCAATGACATTGCCAATATCATCACCGGCAATAGTGGTGCAAACAGCCTGCTTGGTTTCGGCGGTAATGACCTGATTGATGGCGAGCTTGGAGCCGACTTCATGAATGGCGGTGCGGGCGATGACACCTTCATCGTCGATAATGTCGTTGACCTAGTGACGGAGAATTCGAACCAAGGGCTGGATACGGTCCAGTCCTCTGTCAGTTTCAATCTCTCCCTCAACGTCGAAAATTTGCTGCTGGTGGGGACGGCGCTGAATGGCAGCGGGAATATTGGCGCGAACCTGATCACCGGGAACGATCTTGGCAACACGATCACTGGCAACGCTGGTGACGACATTCTGCGCGGCGCTGATGGCGATGATGGCTTGAACGGCGGGTCCGGTGCAGACGAAATGGAAGGCGGTGCGGGGTCTGATATCTATCGGGTGGATAATGTGGGTGATACCGTTATTGAGCAGGCGGGCGAGCAAGGCATCGACCGGGTTGCCATTGAATTTGGCGGCGGGTTCAACCTGTTCGCACTTGGCGCTGGCGTTGAGAACGCGGACCTCGAAATTGGCTCCGGGACCGTGCGCGGCAATGCTGAAAACAACAACATCGAAGTCACGACCGGCTTCGTCATTATCGCAGATGGTGCAGGCGGGGATGACCAAATCATCGGCAGCGTCAACGCGGACCGCCTGCTCGGCGGCAGCGGCGACGATGTGCTGACAGGCGGCGGCGCGTCTGACCGCATCTTCGGCCAAGCGGGTGACGACATCATTCGCGGCGGTGAGGGTGATGACGTAATGACCGGCCAATCCAACGCCGACCGCTACGAGTTCTTCGCCCTCTCCGGCCTGGACCTGATCACGGACTTTGACGTGAGCGAGGATGTAATCGCGCTAGACAGCGATTCCACAGGCATCTTCGACTTCGCCACCCTCCAGTTCCAAATCCAGGACAATGGCAACGGCAACGCCGAAATAGAAATCTCCGCCGGCACGGATGTGATTACGCTTACGGGCGTTACAACGGCGCAACTGTCATCGGCAAACTTCGATTTCTTCTAAAGAAGTATATTCTGTATATGTGATTGAATGCATGGAATGGAAAATATATTTGCTTTTTTGGATGTAATTGCGCCATAAGGGCAGCCTGAATTGCCCCGGAGATAGCAAATGGATGCGCTGCGCCGTGCCCGTGTGCTCTTTAAGGGCAGTCTCGCCGGGCATATTGAAGAGGTTCGGAGCGGCGGGTCTGTCTTTACATATGCGGCAGATTGGCCGCATGAGATCGCCTGTGCCTTGCCGCGCAATACTGCGATGGCTGCCTCTGACTTCGGCCTACACCCGGTGTTTGAGCATTTGAGCGCTGAGGGGTGGATGCGTGACCAACTCATGCGCGCGCAGAGACTGGATAAGCAAGATGATCTCGGGCTGCTGCTTCTGTTTGGCTGGGATTGTATCGGCGCGATTTCGATTGAGCCGATAGACGCCCCAACCTTAGCGCAAAGCGAGAGCACGCAGATCAAAAGCGCCAGTGCCGCTAGCGCTGCTGCGGGCGGGCAGCGGGCGCTGTCTGGAATACAAAAGAAGCTATTGGTGTATGAAGAAGACGGTGCGTTCGAGCCAGCGACACGAGATACCGATGCGCTCTTCATCGCCAAGCTGGAGGGCGATGGCGGGCATGGCCTGCTGCGAAATGAGGCCTATTCACTGAGTATTGCGCGGGGCGTGCTTGGCACTGATGAGGTTACGGAGTTCACGCCTGCGCCGATCCCGGCTATCGATCAGCAAGCATTGGTCGTGAAGCGGTTCGACAGAACTGGAGGCGGCGCGAAGCTCCGGATGGAAGATTTCGCGCAAGTGCTGTCTCGTCCGAACGGCCCAGATGGCGCCGGAAAATATAGCGGTGATTACAGAGAGATCGCAGAGGCCATCGACCAATTCTCCGCCCGCGCCCGTATTGATAAAATGCGGTTCTTTGCGGCCCTGGCGGTCCGCTTCTGCCTCGGTGATACAGACGCGCATTTGAAGAATTGGTCATTGCTTGAGGGGCCGGACGGGATGAGGCTGGCCCCAATGTATGACGTTGTGAACTCCATGATTTATGGCGGGCAATTTCAGACGGTAACAGCGCTTGAATTCCGTGGCGCGAAACCGCAATTGGACGAGGTCACGCGATCAGACTTGATGGCGTTTGCCAAGGACATTGGCCTATCGCCCAAAGCTGCCGGCGGCAAACTGACAGCATTACACCGGAAGTTTAAGGCGTCGCCGACGCTCAAGCCTTCGTCGGCGCCGGACGCGTTTCTTGATGATTACAAAGCGTTTGTGAACGCCGCTGTTGAAAGGATGCTTGCGCCATGACGGCTCCGTTGGATTGGCCAGCTTTGGTAGAGGAAGCGATTTTGCGCCGCCGGGCCGAAGGGCTCACCAAAAAGGAACATGCAGCGCTTGCTGGTGTCAGCAGGCCAACGCTGGCGCGGTTTGATCGACTGGACATGCGTTTGTCCCTGGCGAATGCATATGAGATTCTGGACGTCGTTGGTCTTGCGGCGCGATCAAGCCATGGTGAGGATCAAGAACGCTTTGTCCATCGCAGCAAAGCGAGATGGCAGGGCCTGATCGAGGGGTTGCCTGAAAACGCGCCAGCCCGCTTTCCTGACGGGTGGTTTGCAATTGACTATCGCATTGATGGCGTTGAAATCGCCACGCCTAAGAAATTGCTGACAGTCTTGGGAAGCGCCGATAGAAAATATACTGGCTGGCCGCCATTCTGGATGCCAAAACAGGCGGCGATAGCGCCTTCTCCAGTTGAAGACGGGATTGAATGCTGGATGGGGTCGCCGAAAGCTGAGCGAGCATTTGGCGATGCCGCCCATTCCGATTTTTGGCGGGCATCGCTAACAGGCAGCGTTTATCTTCAACGCGGCTATCAAGAAGACTGTGCGGATGGGCTTTCGCCTGCCACGATCTTTGACCTGACGCTGCCAATATGGCGCGTAGGAGAGGTATTTCTGCACGCGCAGCACTATTGTGAAGCACTCGGGCTGCCAGCAGAGACAGGCATTGAGCTTAACGTTCGATATACTGGACTTGCGGGCAGGGAGCTTAAATCCTGGGCCAACGCCCATCGCGTTTTGGATGATGACAGACGGGCGCGTGTTCCGGAAGCCATTGGCCACGTGACGATATCATTGGGCGACGTTTCAAATGACTTGCCCGTCGTTGTCGCTGCGGCCCTGCAGAATCTGTACCTCGCCTTCGACCTGTTTGCGCCGCCGCAGTCGCTTTTTGTCGAGGAACTTCGCAGCTTAAGACGGTCGCCCCGGCGATAGCGGTTAATAGCTCGCGCCACACGCCCAACCGCTCGCCCAGGCCCATTGGAAATTGTAGCCGCCTAGCCAGCCGGTGACGTCTACGGCCTCGCCGATGATGTGGAGGTTGGGGCAGAGGCTGGATTCTAGGGTTTTGGAGCTGAGTTTATCTGTGGAGACGCCGCCGAGCGTGACTTCGGCTGTGCGATAGCCTTCGGTGCCGGATGGCGTGAGGCGCCAGGCCTCTACGGCTTCGGCGAGGGCTTCCAGGGTTGTGTCTGGGATTTCGGCGAGCGGCAGGCCGGTTTGGGCCTCTGGGATTGTGTGGGCGGTGATATCTGCGGCGAGCCGGGCGGGCAGGCGCTCAGCCAATACGGTCGTCGGGCGCTGCTTGGGGGCTGCATAGCGGCGGTCTTTCAGGGTTTCCAGAATATCATCCCCCGGTGCCAGATTGACGATGACCGGCTGGCCTTCCCGCCAATAGGATGACGCCTGGAGCACGGCAGGGCCAGAAAGCCCGCGATGGGTGAACAGCAGAGCTTCCTGAAATTGCCCTGCACCCGTGCTGATTTCCGCAGGGGCGGCCAAGCCCGCCAGCGCCTTGAAGCGCGCGCCCAGCTCATCACCAAATGTGAATGGCACGAGGCCAGCACGGGTTTCCGTAATTTCATGGCCGAATTGGCTGGCTATGCGATAGGCCAAGTCCGTGGCCCCCATTTTTGGAATGGACTTGCCGCCACATGCGATCACGAACTTCGTGGCTGTAATGGGCGCAGAACCGTCGCTTAGACGGAGCGTGAATGCCTCCCCCGTGGGGGATTTCTGGACCTCTTCCAGGCCAGTTTCCAACCGAAGCTCTACGGCGCCCAATGCCATTTCATCCAGCAGCATCTGAATGATGTCTTTGGCAGTGTGGTCGCAGAAAAGCTGCCCCAGTGTTTTCTCGTGGTATTGAATGCCGTAACGCTCAACCATGTCGATGAAGTCTTGCGCGGTATAGCGGCTGAGAGCGGATTTGCAGAAATGCGGGTTCTGGGACAAGAACGCGTGCGGGCCTGCGTTGATATTCGTGAAATTGCACCGCCCGCCACCTGATATGCGGATTTTCTCGCCCGGTGCCTTTGCGTGATCGATGATCAGGACGCGCTGGCCTATCTGCCCGGCCACACCGGCGCACATCATGCCCGCGGCACCCGCACCCAAGATCGCCATATCATAGTGTGTGTCATTATGTGTATCTGCTGCCATGCGCCGGTGCTTACGCGTGGCGGCATTAGATGTCTATGCGCGTTGGCGACGGATGGCGCGAACGGCTGCCATGTCGTCTGTCTCCGCACGTTCTTTGCGGTCAAATTCTGCGGCAATGGCCTCGCGGTGGGTTTTGGCGGCTTCTTCCAGCTGCTTGAGAGAGCGGAAGCCTTCGAGCACGGCGGCATCTGCTTCGGCGACATCATGGGCCAGCGCCGGGATCATGGAGCCTAGCGCATCCCGGCGATTGCGGGAGCCTTGGGCGTAGCGGGTATAGGCCATCTGCATACTAAGATCGGCACCTTCCTCAGGCGCTTCAGAAATCAGTGCGGCCTCCAGGAAGCGGATCGCATCGACGGTGCGCTTCAGGCGGTCTGCAGCGGCGTTGGCTGTGCGTTTGAGTTCAGCTAGAGCAGATTCCCATCATTCTGGTTCATAGCCTGCAGCTGTGAAGTAGCTCCTGCAGTCGTTTGGCGTGAGGTCGTCGATGGCGTCTCGGATGGCGTCCCAGAGATCTGGGAGATTACGGGCGGCGGCTTTTCTGA
>CALLKY010000152.1 GCA_938083135.1 uncultured Alphaproteobacteria bacterium
AGCGTCGCTAGAAGCCCGACCAAGCTTCACCGCAGATCTACTGGCCTCCATACCTGATGAGAACCCCTGCCCGGCCCACGAAACGGCCCCGGTGTATGACATTCGCGCTGCATGGGCGCAGCCTCTCATCGGTGAATCAGAGAAGCCTTATGGCGCGCTCGGATTCTTCTTCCGTGCCGCCCGCTCACCCAGCCGCCTAGAGGAACGCTTACTCGAAGGCCTGGCTGGCCTTGCCTGTTTCGCAATCGAACACACGCGCAGCCGTCAGGCGCTCGATGATGCAGACCGTCGATTTGCGGCGCTGGCAGATAATATTCCAGGCGTCGTCTATCAGCGGACCGTTAGCCCAGAAGGCGAAATTCGCTACAGCTACATCTCCAAGGCAGCCGAAGACCTTTTCGGTGTATCTCCCGATGAGATCATCAATAATTCCACAGCTCTCTTCGATACCTATGGCCCCGATTACCGTAAGAACTTCAGCGAACGCCTGATCCAAGCCTCCCGCGAAATGACGATGTGGGATGTCGAAGCCACGATCATCGACCGTGAAGGCCAAAAGAAATTCACCCATGCGATCGCCCGCCCCTCTAAGCGCCCAGATGGATATGTTGTTTGGGATGGCGTTATCCTGGATTCTACCCGCATCAAGGAAGCAGAGATTGCGGCGGCAGCGGCAGAAGCCCGCGCCCGCAGCGCCATCCTTGAAAGCCTTTCGGAAGCCGTTGCTCTATATGATGAACGCCAGCAGCTCCTTACCTGTAACGCGTTGTTTCTCGCGACCTTCAGCGGTTTGGAGCATGTCCTAAAGCCCGGATCTTCCTTCGAAGAATTCGTCCGCGCCGAAGCAGAAATGCTCATTCACGCTGGTCATGACCAAACCATAGTTGAGATCGAGACAGATCTTCGCCTGAATAGCGGCCCGGCAGATGACTGGGTTGGTGAACGCCGGCTGGAAAACGGCGGCTGGGTTCTGCTGAAACAGCATCACACTGAAGAAGGCCAGATCGTCTTACTTTGTGCAGACGTGACCGAAATCAAAGCCCGCGAACAGGCATTGCAGCGTTCCAACAAAGAGCTGGAAAGCTTTGCCTCCGTCGCATCCCATGATCTGCAGGAACCATTGCGCAAAATTGAAGCTTTCGGTGACCGCCTTCGCCGCCGCTCTGGCGAGCATCTCAATGATGACGGACGCCAATGCATCGACAGGATGCAGAACGCCGCGGGCCGCATGCGCAAACTCATCAACGACCTGCTGAGCTATTCCCGGGTCACGACGAAGGCACGCCCGTTTGAGGCAACCAGTATTGATACAATCGTGTCAGAGGTCGTTGGCGACCTGTCTGTCAGCATCGAAGAATCTGGCGGTGAAGTACATGTGGACGCCCTACCCCAGATCGATGCTGATCAACTTCAGATGCGCCAGCTCTTCCAGAATATCATCGGCAACGCGATCAAATACCGCAAACCTGATGAAGCACCGCGGGTTTCTGTTAGCGGTCGTGTTCTGGCGAAGGGCGAAAAGCGCCCAGCCCAGCTTATGTCTGTCGGCATGATGGCGGAGTTCGTGGTTCAGGATAACGGTATCGGCTTCGATATGAAGTATGTGGATCAGATTTTCACAATCTTCCAACGCCTACATGGGCGCGGCGACTATGAAGGCACGGGCATTGGCTTAGCGACAGTCCGCAAGATTGTTGAGCGCCACGGCGGCTTGATCGTTGCGGAAAGCGAGCCAGATGTCGGCTCGACCTTCACGATTTATCTGCCGGTTACACAGACCCAAGAACATCAAGCAGCTTAACGGCGCTCAGGAGAATAATGATGACGACTAATGGCAAACTGATCACAATTCTTGTCGCCGATGATGATCCTGATGATCGCATGCTGATCGATGAGGCTTTTGAAGAAAACCGGCTGGCGAACGATGTTCGGTTCGTCGAGGACGGTGAAGAACTTCTCGAATATCTTCAGCATCAGGGCAAGTATGAAGGCGGTGCCGAAGCACCCCGCCCTGGCCTGATCCTGCTGGATCTAAACATGCCACGCATGGATGGCCGCGAAGCCCTGAAGCGTATCAAGGCCAATCCAGCATTGGCGCAGATCCCAGTCGTCGTGCTGACCACATCGAAGCAGGAAGAAGACATTTTGCGGACATATGGCCTTGGCGTGAATTCCTTCATTACCAAGCCAGTCACGTTTGAAGGCCTGCTGCGCGTCGCTCAGGTGGTCACATCCTATTGGATTGAGATCGTGCAACTGCCGTCTCAGTTTGACGAGCGCAAAAGCGCAGCCGCGTAACCGTCACCCCGCCCCAGAAACGAAGCCATTCCATGCAACCGCCCATTCGCATCCTGATGATCGAAGATGATGAAGATGATTATCTTCTGACGCTTGATTGCATCCAGGAAGTCATTGACGTGCGCTATGCGGTCACTTGGGAACGCAACGGCATGGCTGCCATAGCAGGCGACCTGCCATACGATAAATATGATGTCGTGTTGGTCGACTACCATGTCGGTGGCGTGACAGGGGTGGAGATTGTTCAGTCAGCGATAAAGGCCGGCTTTTTCACGCCTTTCATCCTGCTTACCGGGCATACTGACCGGGCAATTGATTATGCAGCGATGCAAGCGGGCGCGGTCGATCATCTTGTGAAAGATCGCATCTCGCCCGGCATCATGGAGAAAGCCATCCGGTATGCTGTGGCTGCTGCAGCAACACGACGCGACCTTTCGCAGAAATCCGAAATGCTAACGGCGACGCTTGAATCGACTGACGTTGGCATGGCGGCATTTGATGTCGATGACAAGATCGTCATGTGGAACAGGCGCATGGCCGAACTGGCCGCAACACCAGATGCTGATGACGATACGCTCAAGACAGTAATTCATCTAATTCTTGAGCAGGCCAATGACCGCAGAGGCCGCGCTGTCGAGGTGATCAAACCAAATGGCGACGGTGTCCTTGAGGCCCGTATCAGGCCACTTGAAACAGGCGGATATACGCTCGCTTGCATTGATGTCTCTAAGCATAAGGCCATTGAAGACACTTTGCTTGAGGCAAAGGATGAGGCTGAACGCCTGTCCAAGGCGAAGTCTTTATTCATTGCAAGACTTTCCCACGAAATGCGCACCCCCCTGCACGCCGTCATTGGGTTTGGTGAGATGCTGCCTACCGCATCAGGCAATGAAATTGGCGACTATGCAGAGATTATCGTTTCATCCGGCCGGAGGTTGGTGAACAAGATTGATCAGATGCTCGAGCTATCACGCATGGACTTAGGTGAAGTTCGCAGTAGCGCCCGCCACGTGCCAGCTAAGGCAATCGCAAAAGAAGCTGTCACGCTGGCGCTAAAGTCAGACACGGCGTTGTCGTCCCGCCTCCAGATTGACCCCTGCACCGAAGACGCGGTTGTCACCGGCGACCACCGCATTCTGTCTAATGCGGTCGCGGAATTCATTAGCAATGCCGCCAAATATGGCGCGCCTGATAGCTCCATCACCATAGGCGCAACGGTCTTATCAGAGCGCGGCGATGTCCGGCTTTGGGTCACCAACCAGCCGGGGCCGGATCATCTGCAAATCACGTTTGATCCGTTTGAATCCTTCGGCCAGGCCGACCAATCGCTGGAGCGCGCCCAGGAAGGCTTGGGTATTGGCCTTACATATGTCCGCGCTGTCGCGAGACTTCATGCAGGCGAAGCGAGCCTCGAACAGGATGATGAGACAGGCCTCATTACAGCTGCAATCAATCTGCCGAGCACCGACTCCCCAGGGCTCCGGCGCTCGACAGAGATGATGAACGTCGCCTGACGGTCGGCTTCGGCCTTAGCGGCCCTTCCAATTTGGCGCGCGTTTTTCTGCGAACGCTTTTGGACCCTCAATCAGATCCTCACTGGCATACAGTGCCCGAACGGCTGGATATGTGGTTTCAATCGCATCCTGCAGCGTTGGCGCATTCAGACCGCGCATGGAGGCCTGCTTTGTCGCGCGAAGCGACATGGGGCTGCATTCCATAATGGTTGCGGCCCAGCGTTTTGCCCCCTCAAGCGCGCCACCAACTGGCGTCACTTCATTGACGAAACCAAGCTCCTTGCCTTCAGCCGCCTTTACGCGCCCGCCGGTCAACATCATGCCCATGGCCTGCTTCAGCGGGATGGCGCGCGGGAGCCTGTGAACGCCACCAGCCAGCGCCGCCAACCCAACACGCGGTTCCGGCAGGGCGAAAATTGCGTTCTCAGACGCCACGATGATGTCGCAAGCCAATGCAATTTCGAACCCGCCGCCCATCGCAAAACCGTTCACGGCAGCGATAACAGGCTTATCCAGATCATAGCGGAATGTCAGGCCAGCGAAGCCCGTTGCGGGCCGGTCGCGCGGCCCCTTACCTTCAGCCTGATACTTCAGATCATTACCGGCGGAGAATGCCTTGTCGCCAGCACCAGTGATGATCGCGATCCATTGATCGGGATCATCGCGGAAATTGTTAAACACCTCGTCGAATTCCCAATGAGCTGGTGGATGCAGGGCGTTGTAAACCTCTGGCCGGCTAATGGTGACGATGGTCACGGGGCCATCACGCTCGACTTGCAAGTATTTGTAATCGGCCATCGGGGCGCTTCCTTTGTTCAGAGATAACTTAATCAGCAGAGCGTAGCAGGCGATTCCACCGAAACGCCAGCGTCACGCCGCGAAGGCCCATGAAGACCATGACGGCAATCCAAAGGCCATCCAGCCCGAAGTGACGCGGCAGGGTGAAAAGGACGATCAGATAGAGTACCATCGCCTGCAGCATGGCGTTTCGAACGGCGATATTCAGCGCAGCTCCCAGAAACATTCCATCCAGCAAATAGCACCAGACGGCGACAATCGGCAGCAAAGCCGCATACACAACATATTCCCGCGCGATGGCAAGAACTTCGGGAATGCTGGTGAACAGCAACAGAAGATCCTCGCCAAATAGTAGGAGCAACCCAGACATAATCGCCGCCGTAATGCCGCCCGCCTGGAATGCCGCAATTGCAGATTCACGGAGCGCGCGCCTGTCCTTCTTACCGATAGCGTCACCAACCATTGGCTCCACGGAATGACTAAACCCATCAAGGGCATAGGCTGTTATTGTTAGAAACTGGTAGAGCGGCTCAATACTGGCTGCAGCATCAGTCCCGAAGCGGTTTGCCTCATACCGAAACAGCAGCAAGCCGCCGACAACACAAATTGTACGGATGAAAATGTCCCGGCTCATCACCAGCATGCGGCGGACTCGAGCCCAATCAGCAACTTGCGCCCAGGCGACGCGTTTATCTGGCCCCAGCCGTCGCCATACGATGGCGCAGCCGATGATGGCACCAACAACATGGGCAATGGCACTTGCTGCTGCTGCCCCTTCCACGCCCCAGCCAAGGCCAATCACAAACCATACGTCCAGCACGATATTCGTGAGATTGGTCGCAATCTGGATATAAAACGCCGAGCGCGTGTCCTGCAGCGCCCAAAGCCAGCCCACAAGCACCATTTCAGCGAACGCAGCAGGTGCAGCGAGCAAGCGGATGCTCAAATAACGCGTCGCCGCTGCTTCGACATCCGGTGCGGCTTCGGAAACCGAAAATGCGCCGAGCACGATCAAGGGCGTGAGCGCCACGAGCGCCATACCAATCAACATGGCAAGCCCAAGCGCCCGGTACAGGATCGCCCGCGCTTCTGCCATATTCCCAGCACCCGCAGCTTGCGCCGCAGGCCCGGTCGTTCCCATTCTTAGAAAGTTGAAGCTGAAGAACGCGAGATTAAATACGCCAGCGCCAAGACCGAGCCCCGCCAACAGCGCTGCATCAGGCTGATGCCCCATAACGATCGTGTCTGTGGCCCCGACCAGCGGCACCGTGACATTGGACAGCATGATGGGCCACGACAGCCGAAGCAGCCGCGCACGTTGGCTTTCAACACCCTTGATGCTCACGACGGACGTAGCCCCGCTTTCGCTCTCACCAGCGGCCCGTCCGTCATCTAACCCTGCCGTATTGCCGCGAGGATTTGAGGTGCGGCTTCA
Source organism: uncultured Alphaproteobacteria bacterium (assembly GCA_938083135.1). Taxonomy (GTDB): domain Bacteria; phylum Pseudomonadota; class Alphaproteobacteria; order Bin95; family Bin95; genus VMCJ01. Next base: position 6,046 of record CALLKY010000152.1, read on the forward strand.
GCAGCTAGCGCCGCCAATTCATCGCTGGAGCGGTTCTGGATTGGGTGCGGCGTCCATACAATCGCCGGCGCAAAGCCAAGCGCGCCGCCCTGTGCGGCGGCAGCCTGCTTGAATTCCACCGTGGCCGTAGCGCACCCTGGAAGGCCGCGCGTGTCGAGGGTCTGGATGTCATGCAAACTGCACGACGTGCACGACCCTCAATCAGCCAGCGCTTCGATCACCAAATCAGCTTGCTCGACGATATCCTGGAGCAAAGCCTCTGGCGCAGGTTTCGTGTGCGTCGGCTTTTTAAAGCGGATGGTTTTAACGCCAGCAGCCTTAATATGCGGCTCCAATGCATCCATAAATTCGTCGGACCGCTCTTTTGAGATCGACAGCAAAGCCACCGTTTTGCCAACCAAACTTTCGGGCGGTTGGCGGCGTTCCCGCAAGACGGCGGCGGTTTCCGCCGTCGGGTCGCGCATTGTGTATGTCGTCATAGGTCAGACCTCCTCCAGCGCGCGTGTAACGGGGCGCACTTCCTTGTTGTTTCGGCCGCCGGTCCAGCCGCCGATAATCCCAGACATCAGTGCGCCAGGTCCGCCTGCGCGCACAATCAGCAGCCCACCCGGATGAAACTTATCAATCATGCCATCCGCATCTGCATATTCATCAGCCTGCGCCGGAGTGATGCCGAGCGGATGCCCATCAGCGCCTTCCAGCAATTCCTTTGCCGGTCGTTTCAGCGCCTGATGCAACCCCGCTTCCAGTTCCGCACGCCCCCATCCGCCCGCGTGGAGAATCTCATAATGGTTCGGCGAAAGCACCAGAACGGCATTGCCCCAGCGCGCCAGACGCGGATGGTTGACGCCCCAAAGCTGCATCGCCAGGGAGCGACAAAGCTCATCCGGCGTGCGGCTTTTCTGGTCGACAAATCCTGTTACACCGTCTGCGTGAAACATCGTGACCGCAGACTTGCCTGCAGATACGCCGCGCGCCTCTGATAACGGCATCCAGTCTTCGTCACTCTCATCTTCGGCGAAGCAGAATGTGTATTTTCCAGGTTGACCAAGGCAGGCCCTGTCGATTTCCTGCGGTCGGCCTCCACCCACATTGCGGATGATCAGCTGAAAGGCTCGGCCAATGGTCGCATTCGCGCGGTTGCCTTGGCCCAAAGCATTGCCGCCTGAATTCATGCCGATACGGCGTGAAACAGGGCCATTCACGATCACCAATGGGCCTGAAAACGCGAGCGTACAAAGTAGCCCATGCATGGCAAATTCAGGTTGCAGCGCCGTTTCAATCGCCCCGAGCAGCACGGGGAAGTATTCCGGGCGGCATCCGGCCATTACTGCATTGATCGCAGCCTTCTCGACCGTGCAAGGAACGAGGTTTGGCGGAATCAGTCCAACGATGTCATCCGCCCGGCGCGTGGTGCCTGTAAGCATACGCGCAACCCGAAGGTCTGTCGGCGGTGTGATGGGCAAACCATCCGTCCAACCACGGTCATAGGCGACTTCCATCGGATCGATATCATCTTCGACCGCAATTTCACGGGCCTGCAGCTTCACCTCTCCAGATGCAAGTTGGAGGCGTTCCAGCATGCCCGGCGCAACGTTTAATGCGCCGCAGCCGGGTTGGTTCACGGGCAATCCTTCGCCCAGGCCGTTGAGGCCCGTAATTTTCTGCCAATCATCGGCATTCCAGCCGAAAACGCGCGCCTGCTCGTGGCCCGAATCATCAATGGCGGCCAATGTCGGCACAATCTCAATCCCCATTGCGTGACTTTTAAGCAGATCAGCATCGTGCAATGGAGCAAGGCCTTCTGGAAATGCCGGATTATCCTGTGTCCACACTTCCAATGGCAGACCGGCGGCCCGGATCGCGCCGAGCATAGGCGCAGCTAAAACACACGTCGGACAATCTTCTTTAACAACTGCGACGAAACGCATGGGCGCACCCTCCTGCACCGACGATAGCCGCAGGCGACGGCGGACGCTACACTGCCCGCATCAACGATCAACGCCTTCACATGGCGCACGAAGACAAAGGCAGGCACTTCCATGGATTTCGGCTACTCAGACAAAGTCAAACAGCTGCAAGAACAACTGACGGATTTCATGGTCCGCGAGATCGTGCCGCGTGATAAGGAATGGCATGAACTGACGGAAGCCGGGACCTTCCCACCGCCATTCTGTGATGACATCAAAGCCAAGGCGAAAGCCGAGGGCCTGTGGAATATGTTCCTGTCGCATCTGCCAGATGGAGTGCCGGGCCAAGGCCTTTCCAACCTGGAATATGCCCCACTCGCGGAGATTATGGGGCGCATCTACTGGTCGCCGGAGATGTTCAACTGCAACGCGCCAGATACGGGCAATATGGAAGTATTCCACATGTTCGGCACGCCCGAGCAGAAGGAAAAATACCTCAAACCATTGTTCGAGGGCGAAATCCGTTCCGCCTTCTGCATGACGGAACCCGAAGTCGCGTCCTCAGACGCAACCAACGTCCAGACCCGCATCACGCGTGAGGGCGACGAGTACGTTATCAATGGCCGGAAATGGTTCATCACCAACGCCATGCATCCAAACCTTGGCGTGATGATCGTCATGGGGAAGACGGACCCTGATGCGGCAACGCATCGCCAGCAAAGCCAAGTGCTGGTTGATCCTGGTACGCCGGGCGTATCCGTCCGCCGCAATATCCCGATCATGCATCACATCTCCCCCGAAGGGCATTGTGAGGTCGTGTTCGACAATGTGCGCGTACCTGTTAGTAACTTGGTTGCGGAAGAAGGCGATGGCTTCATGATCGCCCAGGCGCGCCTTGGCCCCGGACGCATCCACCACTGCATGCGCACCATCGGCCAATGCGAAGTAGCACTGGAGCTGATGATTGAGCGTGGATTGAACCGCAACACATTCGGAAAACGCACAATCGACCACGACACGACACGTGAGTCTGTCGCTCTCTGCCGCCAGGAAATTGATATGGCGCGCCTGCTTGTGTTGCGCGCTGCATGGATCATTGATCAGGAAGGCCCCCGCGCCGCCCGCGATGAGGTCTCAAAGATCAAAATCGTTGCTGCTCGCCTGCAAACCACCGTCACAAACCGGGCGATGCAAGTGTTCGGCGCTATGGGCCTGACGCCAGACACGCCACTCTCCTACCTTTGGAGCTGGGGCCGTGCGTTACAGTTCATTGATGGCCCAGACGAAGTGCATCTCCGCACGGTTGCTCGCGGCGTAGTCCGCAACCATGAGAAAAATGGCATGAGCCCCGTAATGCCGCACTTCTATCGCATCTCACAGGATTTCGATGAGACGCACGGCTAGCAAGTATCCAACTGAACTCAAGGCCAATCTCATTTAGGACCGCGCCACAAAATGACCCGATCTGATCCGAATATGCTCTAAGATAGGGGGAAGCCATGGCTAGCTTCTTCAAAGATAAGGCTGTCCAGTTGCTGAACGACGTTGATATCCAAATCAACGGTGATCGGCCCTGGGACATTCAGGTGCACGATGAACGCGTTTTCAGGCGCGCTGTGCTGGGTGGTTCGCTGGGGTTTGGCGAGGCCTATATGGATGGGTGGTTCGATGCGCCGGAAATGGATGAAATGTTCATGCGGCTGATGGGCGGCGGCATTCGTAGCCAACTGTTCATCGAAAAGGCCAGCCGAAAGCTACAAGCCATCCACAACGCCTTCGCCAATAGGCAGACGGTTGACAGGGCCGGTGACGTCGCGGTGACACACTATGATGTCGGTAATGATCTGTTTGAGCGGATGCTTGATCCGCTGATGATGTACAGCTGCGGCTACTGGCAAAACGGCGCTGAGGACCTTGCCCAATCTCAAACAGCCAAGCTGGACTTGATCGCCCGCAAGCTAGAGTTGCAGCCGGGCATGAAAGTCCTGGACATTGGCTGTGGCTGGGGTGGGGCTGCATATCACATGGCGAAGGCTTACGGCGTTTCCGTTGTCGGCGTCACCATTTCTAAAGAACAGGCAGCGCTTGCAGAGGCCCGTGTCGCCGGGTTGGATGTCGAAATCCGCTTGGAGGACTATCGGCAACTTAATGAACGGTTCGATGCGATTTATTCCATTGGCATGTTTGAGCATGTTGGTGCCAAGAATTACGAGACATACTTCAAAACTGCCCGCGCCTGTCTCAATCCGCAGGGCCGTTTTCTGCTGCACACGATAGGGGATCATCACGCTGGCCCGCATCTCGATCCCTGGGTGAACCGCTATATTTTCCCGAATGGGCACATTCCATCTGCAACGGAAATAGCCCGCACCGCAGAGCCCCATTTTGTGATTGAAGATTGGCACAATTTCGGCCCGGACTACGACAAGACAGTCATGGCCTGGACCCGGAATTTCGAAGCGGCATATGCAGACCTAGATCACAGCCGCTATGACGACCGCTTTCGCCGGATGTGGATATTCTATCTGGCTTCCGCTGCTGCTGGGTTCAGGGCACGGATCAACCAGCTATGGCAGGTGCTGCTAAGCCAGGGCGATAGAACGGATATTCCAGTCTGGCGCTGACGTCGCTTACGCTAGGATAAAATCGCCAGCGTCCAGGTCACCGGCTGAAACGCCATTCAATATCACCCGGTCACCATTGGCCAAGTCCAGAACAGCCTTGCCGTTAACGGTATCGATCCTAGGCTGAACGTCTGTCGTGAAGTTGGTGAAGCCAAACGCAGATACATCCAACTGGTCCGTGCCGTCCGCATAATCAAAGATAATGTCGATCTGCATCCCGGGTGCAAAAACAAATGTGTCAGCGCCGACAGAACCCACAATCCGGTCTGTCCCAGCACCACCTTGGATGATGTCATCGCCACCTTGCGCCAAAATGGTGTCGTTACCGCCACCACCGGAAATAATGTCTGCGCCGCCGCCTGCCCGCACAATATCGCGACCGTCACCGAGGCCATAATTTTCAGCACCGGAACGGCCTGTCCAGTTCAGATCATCATCCGTAGAGGTGATCTGCTGATTGGCTGCCACCCGCACACGCTCAATACCGTTGAATACAGTCAGGGATGTGAGATCAAGCACGCCAGATGATAGCACCACTAGCGTATCATTGACGCCAAGTCCGCCAAACAGCTGGTCGCCAATCCCAAGTTGATCGGCACGTTCGAATATCAGGTCCGTACCGTCTCCACCAAGCGCAGCATCGGCACCGCCACCGAGTATCAGTCGATCCGTCCCGTCTTCGCCAAACAATACGTCATCGCCAAGGCTGCCGTTGAGAATATCATCACCAGCACCACCAAATGCCAGATCATCCCCACTGCCAAGTGACCCGGTATCCCGCCCTGCACCGCCGCGCACCACATCATCACCGGCACCCGCATTGAACACATCATCGCCAGCGCCCAGGATCATTGTATTGTTCTGGCCATTGCCGTTCAGAGTGTCATTACCGGATGTGCCCACAATTGCACCCGGCTCAGCCGTGCCAAAAATGACATTGCTCTCGCCAGCGCTTCCATTCGCCGATGGGCCGCCGACCAAGATATCCGCCAGACCATCGCCATTGATATCCCCTGCGGCAGAAACGGCGCTGCCGCTTTTATCGTTGCTATCCGCACCATCAATCCGGAAGCCTTCTGTGGCATCCAGTGTGGAAAGCTCAAACGTTGCGGAGAAAGCCGCATAGCTGCCGAAGAGAACTGTGGATGATCCCGCCGTCAGACCACCATTATCATCGCCTGGGGAGCCGATCAGAATATCATCGAGACCATCGCCATTTACGTCACCGGCTGCGGATACAGCATCCCCTGTGCCGTCCCCGCTACTGATACCGTTTATGCGGACGCCATCGCTACCATCGAGATTGGCCAGGTCAATCGTTGCAGCGAACCCGTTGCCGCTGCCAAAAACCACGAATGCAGCACCCGTTGCGCTAGCATTGGCGTTCTGCGCCCCAACCAAAATATCCATGAAGCCATCGCCGTTGAAATCACCAGCGCTGGCGACAGATCTGCCAAGGATATCGCCAGCCGCTGCGCCCAGGATCAAGAATCCATCTGTGCCGTCTAAGGTCGATGCGTTGACTGCTGGTGCGAAGCCCGTGCTTTGGCCAAGCACCACGATGGCCGCGCCAGCATTTGCCCGGCCTGGCGGGTCCGCCAGCTCTGCCCCAACAATGATATCATCCAAGCCATCGCCATTAATATCGCCAAGCCCAGCAACTGAATCACCGGACCGATCAGATTGTGCGGCACCTTGGATGACAAAACCATTTTGGCCGTTGATGTTATCTAATTCAAAGCTTTGGCCAAGGCCGCCAAGGCCGCCAAATACGACATAGCTTTCGCCTGCCCCACTTTCGCCGTTGGGATCTCCAAATGGCGCACCGATCAGAACGTCTGCAAATCCATCTCCATTCACATCACCGACATCCGCAACCGCCCGGCCGCTTTGGTCAGCGCCGGTAATGCCATCTAGCCTCGATCCTTCGGTTGCGTCGAGCTGGTCTAAATCAAACACGGCACCAAATGCGGTGGTTGATCCGAACAGGATATACGATTCGCCGTTATTGAAGTTTCCGCCGACATCGCCTCCACTAGCACCCAGCAAAATGTCATCGATGCCATCGCCATTAAAGTCGCCCGCTGAAGATACAGCGCCGCCGATATAGTCATAGGCAGTGATGCCCTCGATGCGGAACCCATCTGAGCCGTCCAGATCCGCTAATGAAAACGCAGCGCCAAAACTGCTCGTCTGGCCGAACACGACATAGGCTTCGCCGGCGAAATCAACGCTCCCTGGATCAGCCGCGCGCGCGCCAACGATAAAATCATCAAGACCGTCACCGTTTATATCGCCAAGGCTGGATAGGGCATAGCCGAGCGCATCATTGCTGGCGCGCCCCACCATCGTGAACCCGTCGGCACCATCCAATGTCGCTAGAGCGGATTTGGATTTGATTGAATCGTTTGGGATTCCCTTGGTAGGGAATATGTGATTCACGATGTTTGCTGGCAAAGGAGGCCAGCTTACATGGCGAATGCTCTTTCTCTTGATCTGCGTTGTCGCGTTGTCGCG
>CALLKY010000153.1 GCA_938083135.1 uncultured Alphaproteobacteria bacterium
GCGTCCCTAGCCAGCACTTTCACCTCTATCTCAAAGAGTGCGAATGGCGCTTCAATCACAGGCCCACCGAAAACCTCTTGAAAGTATTACGCAAGTGGGCAAACCTCTGAACCGAAACCCTTAGATAGGCCAGCCCCAACACTAATTCTCGCCAGAATGCTATGAATATTTGAAAGAGAGCCCGGAATCCTGAAAGACTCTTGGCTTCTGGGTCATGAAGTTCAGGCCAGATATCTTTGTGGTTCACTTTTCCAAGAATTACTGCCCGAAGAACCAGAACAATCCCTGAAAGCCCTGCTGCAACGTTAAATATATTTAGTATTTCTCGAGATTCATTCAATTCTGAGCACCATCATAGTGTCGATGATTGATGAGTGTAATCAGGAGCGCCAGGCAGTACGCGATACCATCTTACTCCGCCGCCTGCGCCAAGTTTGCTGCCTTTGGATCAGCGAATGCGGCGAGGAGGCGTTGTTCTTCGGCTTTTGCCTTCTCAACGTGCTCGATCTTAACGTGACCGTAGCCGCGAATTTGTTCTGGTACGCTGAGGAGGGCGACGGCGAAGGCGTGGTTTTCAGCCGTTAGCGCTGCCGTCACTTTGTCAATTGTCGCGGCGTATTCGGTGATGAGGGCGCGTTCCTGCTTACGCTCATCTGTGCGGCCAAACACATCGAACATTGTGCCGCGCAGGAATTTCAGCTTGGCGAGGCGGTGGAACCACTTCTCCATGCCGGGCCCGTATTCCTTCTTGATCTGCTCGCCGGTCACGGGATCGGTCTTGGATGTGATGGGGGGGGCCAGATTGAACCGCAGTTCAAAGTCGCCCTCGAACTGCGCCTCAAGCCGCTTGCGGAAGTCTGGCTCTGCGTAAAGCCGGGCGACCTCATACTCATCCTTGAAGGCCATCAGCTTGTGCGCGTATTTCGCTGCGGCCATCGCCAACCCGGATTTCCCCGGCGTTTTGGCGGCTTCAGCTTCACGAACTTTCGCGACCAGCTTCTCATAGCGTTTTGCGTAGCGGCGGTTCTGGTACTTGGTCAGTTCCTCGACGCGATGGGCGATGGTTTCATCCAGGTCCATTGGCTTGGCGCGCTCGACCTTCGGGCCCGCCGCGGCTTCGACCTTGGAAAGGTCATAGGCTGCTGTGCGGCCCCACTGGAAGGCCCGCTTATTCATGTCTAGCGCTACGCCGTTCAACTCAATCGCGCGCAGGATCGCTTCTGATGAAAGCGGGATCAGGCCTTTCTGCCAGGCAAAGCCCATCATGAAGAGGTTGGTTGCGATGCTATCGCCCATCAGCTTGGTGGCGATATCTGTACCGTCTACAAAATGCGTGCCGCCTGGGCCAGTGGCACCTTCAATGCGTTGCATCAGCTCATCAGTTGGAAACTGAAAGTCAGGGTCACGGGTGAAATCGCCCGTAAACTGGCGGTAAGTATTGATGACCGCCTTGCTGACACCGTGCTCAAGCTTGGCGATGCTGTCTGGCTGCGCAGACGTCACCATATCGCAGCCAAGCAGCAAGCTGGCACCGCCCATCGCAATCCGTGTCGCGTGGAGTTCTTCAGGCGAGTTGGCGATGCGGAGGTGAGACCAAACAGCCCCGCCTTTCTGCGCCAGCCCAGCCATATCCATGACCGTAGCCGCCTTGTGTTCCAGATGTGCTGCCATGGAGAGGACTGCGTTCACGGTAACAACGCCAGTGCCGCCAATGCCTGTCAGCAGGATGCCATAGGGCTTGTCGAGGTTCGGCAGATCTGGTGCTGGAAGCACGCTCTGCGGATCATCCGCCACGGGTGCGGCCTTGCGTGGCTCGCCATTCAGCACTGTGACGAAGGAAGGGCAGAACCCATCCATGCAGGAATAGTCTTTGTTGCAGGAGGACTGATCAATTCGCCGTTTCCGGCCAAATTCAGTTTCGACAGGTGCGACGGACACGCAGTTGGATTTAACGCCACAATCGCCGCAGCCTTCGCAAACGCGCTCATTGATGAATGCACGCTTGGCGGGGTTTGGGAACGTGCCTCGCTTCCGCCTGCGCCTTTTTTCAGCTGCACAGGTCTGGTCATAGATCATGACAGTCAGGCCTGGGGTTTCGCGCAGGTCTTTCTGCACAGCCATTAAGGCGCGGCGGTGGTGAACTTTAACGCCAGGTGGGAACAGCGACATATCGGGGTATTTATCGGGCTCATCCGTCACGATGACGACGCGCTTGGCACCCTCTGCGTGGACCTGTCGCGCAACTTCATCAACCGTCATGCCGCCTTCATGGGGCTGACCGCCGGTCATTGCGACTGCATCATTGTAGAGGATTTTGTAAGTGATATTGACGCCGGACGCTGCCGCCTGACGGATCGCTAGAACGCCGGAATGATTGTAGGTTCCGTCACCGATGTTCTGGAAAATATGATTGGTTTCCACGAACTGCGCCTGACCGACCCAGTTAACACCTTCCGCGCCCATGTGTGTGAACCCAGATGTATCCCGGTCCATCCACATCGCCATGTAGTGACACCCGATCCCGGCACCAGCGCGGCTGCCTTCAGGCACTTTAGTGGAGGTATTATGGGGGCAGCCAGAGCAGAAATACGGTGTGCGGGACATGGTTGGCGGCTGGTTGCCGGATGCATGCACAGCCATCCGATCATAGCGGGAGAGGGCGTCCTCAATCCGCTGCGTGCCTTCTTGGTCCAGCCCGGAGATCTTGAGCCGTTCTGCCAGCGCATTGGCAATCATGGCTGGCGTTAGCTCAGCATAGGGCTGGAATAGAGTCTGCCCGTTTTCATCCTGTTTGCCGATAATGCGCGGGCGCTTATCAGCGTCGATGCCGTACATTGCTTCTTTAAGCTGGGCTTCAATCAGGCTGCGTTTTTCTTCAACGACCATAACTAAGTCGAGGCCTTCGCAGAATGCGCGAGCGCCCTCTGTTTCGAGCGGCCACGGCATGGCTACTTTGTAAAGCGACACGCCAAGTCGGCCCGCTTCTTTCTCATCCAGTCCAAGCTCATCCAATGCCTGACGGACATCCAGATAGGCTTTTCCTGTCGTGATGATGCCGATCCGGCGTTCTGGCCCGCTAAAGATCACGCGGTCCAGGCGATTGGCCTTAGCGTATTCCAATACCGCAGGCAGCTTGTAGCGGTGTAGCTGTTCTTCTAGCGCCAGCATTTCGATGATGATCTGGCGGTTGTTCAAGCCTTCTGGCGGCATTTCAATTTGTGGCAGAATGGGCTGAACGCGCTCTGGCGAGAAATCAACAACTGCTGATGAATCAACCGTTTCGCCAATAGCCTTAAAGCCAACCCACATGCCAGAGAAGCGAGACATTGCAAAGCCATGCAGGCCAAAATCTAGGAATTCCTGAACGCCTGCAGGTGAGATTACCGGCATCATCGCATCAACGAATGCGAACTCGCTCTGATGCGCGACGGTAGAAGACTTCGCCATGTGGTCATCGCCAGCGAGCGCGATCACACCGCCATGTTTGGCGGACCCGGCCTGGTTCGCATGCTTGAATACATCGCCGGACCGATCAACGCCGGGGCCTTTGCCGTACCAAATGCCAAAGACGCCATCATACTTTGCGTCGCCAGAATGTTCGATTTGTTGTGCACCCCAGATCGCCGTCGCCGCCAGGTCCTCGTTCAGGCCGGGGCGGAAGGTGATGTGGTTTTCTTCCAGGTGCTTGCGGGCCTGCCAGAGTTGCTGGTCATAAGCGCCGAGCGGCGAGCCGCGATACCCGGAAATATACCCGGCTGTGTTCAGCCCAGCCGCGATATCGCGTTGGCGTTGCATAAGCGGAATACGCACGAGCGCTTGGGTGCCGGTGATGAACGCGCGGCCGCGTTCCAGGGTATATTTGTCGTCGAGTGATACGTCGCGCAGCTGCATGGGTTTGCTCCGGCGAAAGGAAGAATCTGTCGCCGGGGACTATAGCCGAATTAAAGCAATCTTGTAGAGCCTGCCATTCACTTGGCTTGCAGCAGGCCTAATCGCTGGGCGATACGTGCCGGGCTGCTGAGTCGCTCAAGGCCAGCGCGGTCCCGAGCGCACATGATGACGGCGGCTTTTGCGTCCAAGCCATCGGCACCGCCATTGCCAGTGAAGTCCAGGCCGCCAAGTGCGAAGGCGCAAAGATCACCTAGCCCGTCCACCTTTGCGACGAACCCACTTGCCAGATTGCCTGTCTGCGGCAGGGGGACTGGGCGCGTATGCGCAGATGGTGCGCCATCATCATCAGTGAATGTCTTGCCGAGTTCTTTGGAGAACGCGACCGGCGATAAGGTTGGTTCAGCGGCCTTCTGATTCAGCCGACCACGCTTGGCGCGCGTGAGCACAATAATGATGTTCTTATTTGATAGCTTAGGAGCCTTCGCGGGTGCGGCTTCCGCTGGATCGCCGCCAAGTTTTGCGGATGCGCCGCCAATCGCGGTCGCTCCCAGTGCGAATGCCACACAAAATGCAGCCGTTGTTCTTCCCAGCAGTGCGCGGTTCATTGAACCTTCTCCGCACCGTTCAGCAATGCACTGACCCGAATTTCTGGCGGCGTCAGGGTGCTGACAGGATCACACAGGATTAGCCGCGCCATGGCGACGATGGCCTCTGAGTCTGCAGTTTCCGTGTAGCCTGCGATAGCGAAATCGCAGGATTTTCCGCCAGCCTCAACGCGCGCAACGAACCCAGTGGCGCGGCGGCCTTCAGGCTGTAAGGCCATGGGCGCTGCATAAGCGATTATGCTTTCCTCGCCCATATGGAACCGCTGACGGACTTCGCGCTCGAACGCGGAAACATCACGCGCGGCAATCGTTCGGGTTGGTTTCAGCGGTGCCTTGGGATCTCGAAGCACGCCGACAGCGCCTTTGCGGCCTGTGAGCTTTGCGGCTTCTTCCACAAGGCCGTCGCGGCGGCGCTGGATCGTGAGTTCTTTGATTGGCAGAGACATCTGCTCAATCCACATGGCGTCCTGCATGGGTGCCATTCGTGGAACCAGCTCTGCGCTGTGTGCGGCGCGAACAGTGTAGGCGACTGCAATCGAAAGTGAGGCCACCGCGGCCATAGCGATAACATTGAAGCGATGCATCTTGCGTAAGGCCTCCTGCCTGATTTGCTTAACATCGTATTAACGTCATGCTGGAGCTTTTTAGGCATGTTCGCAATGGAAATTCAGCGTTGCGCCATGGGGATTAATCCTTCAGCGCGGCGTTAATCATGTTGCCCCCGGTTGACCCGTTGGCGGTGCAGAACTACCAACCGCAGGATCAACCTTATCTGGAGCCTTGTCCCGCCATGACGAACCCTGCCGCTGAAGCTGCCCGCGCCTGGCCGTTTGAAGAAGCGCGTAAGCTCGTCAAACGGTTGGAGAAACGGGATAATACGAAGGGCTATGCGCTGTTCGAAACGGGCTATGGCCCGTCTGGCTTGCCCCATATTGGCACCTTCGGCGAGGTGGCGCGCACGTCCATGGTGCGCCGGGCGTTCCAAGAACTTTCTGATGTTCCTAGTAAATTGATCGCATTTTCGGACGATATGGATGGCTTGCGTCGTGTACCCGATAACGTGCCGAACAAAGAGATGTTGGAGCAGCACCTGAATAAGCCGTTGACCGAAGTGCCCGATCCATTCGGCACGCACTCCAGCTTTGGCGCGCACAATAACGCGCGCCTCCAGGCATTTCTGGACACGTTTGGCTTCGATTACGAATTCAAGTCCTCGACGGAAGCCTATAAAGCTGGCGAATTCGATGAAGCGCTTTTGGCGATGCTGCATCGCTTCGACGCAGTTATGAAAGTTATCCTGCCAACGCTTGGACCAGACCGTCGCGCAACCTATTGCCCATTTCTGCCAATATCTGAAACAACAGGCGAAGTGCTGCAAGTTCCGGCAGAGGAAATCCGTGTCGACGCAGGAACGATGGTCTACCGTGACCCAGTTACCGATCAGCTTGTCGAAACGCCGGTAACTGGCGGCCACTGCAAACTGCAGTGGAAGGCGGATTGGGCGATGCGGTGGCGGGCTCTGGATGTTGATTATGAGATGTCCGGCAAAGATTTGATCGACAGCGTGAAATTGTCATCCCGGATTTGCCGTATTCTTGGCGGCGAGCCGCCCGAAGGTTTCACCTATGAATTGTTCCTGGATAACGAAGGCGGCAAGATATCGAAGTCCAAAGGCAATGGGCTGTCGGTTGAAGATTGGCTGAAATACGCCCCGCCGGAAAGCTTGGCACTGTTTATGTTCCAGAAGCCGAAAGCGGCGAAGCGGCTTTATTTTGATGTGATCCCGCGCGCCGTCGATGAATATCGCCAGCATTTGGCCAAAGTCTCTGAATTGGAAGCGGATAAGCTGCTGGAAAGCCCTGCATGGCACATCCATGCTGGCGCTGCACCAGAGCCTGAAGGTGATTTCTCCTACTCGTTGCTGTTGAACCTCGCGGCCGTCTGTAATGCAGAAGAGAAGGCGACGCTTTGGGGGTTCATCGGGCGATATCAGCCGGACCTGACGCCCGAAACGGCGCCAATGCTGGATGACCTGGTTGGCTATGCGCTCGCGTATTATCGGGATTTTGTGAAGCCCGAGAAAACTTACCGCGCACCGACTGACACTGAACGCGCGGCCATGCAGGATATGCGGGACCGGTTGGCAGTGGCAGAAGAGAAAGACGCCAGCGCCCTTCAGAACATCGTCTACGATGTGGGTAAGACCCACGGCTTTGAGAACCTGCGTGCGTGGTTCCAGGCGCTCTATGAAGTCTTGCTTGGCCAGTCTTCTGGCCCGCGCATGGGGTCATTCATTGCACTTTATGGCGTCGATGAAACCATCGCGCTGATGGATCAGGCGCTGACCGGTGAAGGCCTTGCTGCTGGCGCGTGACAAGCGCGCTGAATTCGGCATTATTGGCTGAAATGCGGTTTAGCTGAGGAGATTGCACATGCCGATCAAACTGACAAACGCCCAAGTCGAAGAATATTACGAAAAGGGCTATATCGTCGTTGAAGGCGTGCTTTCGCCAGAAAAGCTCGCGAAGCTCAGGGAAGAGACAGACAAGATTATTGCAGCTGCATCCTCCGTCACGGAGAACAATGAGCTGTATGATCTTGAAGACAGCCACAGCGCATCTAACCCGCGCGTTCGGCGCATCAAAGAACCCTATAATCACGTTCCGTATTTCTGGGATCTGGCGAAAGATTCTGATGTTACGGATATTGTGGCGCAGCTTGTCGGTCCGAATGTGCGGGTTTACGGCGGCAAAATGAATATGAAGGCGGCAGGTTACGGTGCCCCGGTTGAATGGCATCAGGACTGGGCATTTTACCCTCACACCAATGATGATGTGCTCGCGACCGGCATGTTGCTGGACGATTGCGATGAGGCGAATGGCCCACTGATGGTCGTGCCAGGTAGCCATAAAGGCCCCGTGTATGATCACCACAATGATGGCGCATTCTGTGGGGCTTTTGACCCAGACGAATTGAAGGTCGATCTTTCAAGCGCAGAGAAATTGATGGGGCCTGCGGGGTCCATGACGATCCATCATGTGCGATCCGTCCATGGCTCGGCGTTGAATACATCGAACCGCCAACGCCGTTTGCTTTTGACAGAATATGCTGCGGCGGATGCATGGCCGCTTGCCAATTTGAAGGGCGGCTTTGAAGCGTTTGAGGGTCGTATGGTTCGCGGCGCTAGCACTAGCCAGCCACGGATGGCACCGGTGCCCGTGCGGATGCCGTTCCCAGGTGCCAAAAAGCAAGGTTCAATCTACGAAAATCAGAAGGGCGCTGGCCGCCGCTATTTTGAGACGTTTGAGAGCAAGACTGAGGCTGCCGAGTGACAATCACATACGGCTCTGTCCCGCTTGATGAAGCGCTTGCGCTTTCAGGCATGGAATTTTTATCCGCCATTCGTGACGGCCGCCTGCCGCATCCGCCCATAGCGGAAACGGCGGGATTGCAATTGGTGACAGTTGAGCCGGGCTTCGTGGTCTGGGAAGGTGAGCCAACGCCAGCCTATTTCAATCCGCTGGGCGGCATTCATGGCGGCTGGATCGCGACGCTGCTGGATAGCTGCATGGGGTGTGCTGGGCATACGACCTTGGCAGCCGGTATTCCCTACACGACGGTTGACCTGAAAGTGAATTATGTTCGTGCCGTCACACCGAAAGTTGGCGTTGTGCGCGCTGAGGGCAAAGTCCTGCATGCAGGCCGTAAGCTGCTCTCAACAGAAGGCCGCTTGATTGATGCGAATGGCAAGCTCTACGCCCACGGCGTTTCCGCCTGCATTACCTTGGATGCTCCAGCGCAAACGCTGCGATAGCGGTGGCGTTTAAGTCAGCACGACCTTTTCCACTGCAGAGCGTTCAATCTCTACCCAGTCGTATTCCATGCCGAGGCCTGGTCCTTCCGGCACAGCAACGTCGCCATTGCCGTCAATGCAGTCGAGCTGGTCTGAATACCCGCCTTCATAGACTGGGAGCGACCATGCGTTCGGGCATTTCGGGTGAACGAGATTGACCTCGTAATAGTTGGCATTTCGACATGCAGCCATCAGATGTCGCATGGCGGGGCCGCAGGAATGCACTTCGATATCCATGCCAAGCCCTTCAGCGGCATAGGCTAACTTGTGGCCGCCTGTAATTCCGCCATCATAGTCCGGGTCGGCGCGGGCGAAATCTGTAGCACCGGCAACCATCATGTCCGTCGCGGTTTCCAGGTTCCGCACATGCTCACTGATCATGATAGGCGTTTTGATAGACTTCTTAAGCATCTGGTGGCCGTGGATTGAAAGACCACCGTCTGCGTAAGGGTCCTCGTACCAATAGAGGCCATTGGCGTCGCATACGCGGCCAACTTCAATGGCGTCCGTCAGTGTTTTTAGGTGGCAGGACGCGTCATACATGATCCGCATCCGCCCGCAGACGCGCTTGGCGACGGCTTCGATCATGGCGGATTCTTCGCGGACATCGCCTTCATTCCAGCCATGCATTTTGAAACCGGTATAGCCCATGTCCAGGCACTGTTCGGCGAAGTCGGCATAGGCTTCTGGGCTGGAAAGGCCGTCTGCCGTCCTATCCCCGTGGATGGTGCTGGCATAGGCGGGAAGCTTCGTTCGATAGCCACCCAGGAGCTCATAGACTGGAGCACCATAATGCTTTCCGGCAAGGTCCCAGAGCGCGATGTCTAAGCCACCAATGCCAACTTCCCCCACATGCTTGGTGAGGCGGCGGAGTGTCGTGTAGTTCTTTTCCCGTTGCAGGGCGGGCTTACCGATTAACATCTGACCAAGTGCAGCAGACGCGGATTGAATGACCCGCGCGCGCCCACGCCCCGGCACATATTCGCCAACCACACCAGTATCGCCATAGATGCGGATAGCAAGGCGCGTTTGAATATTGCTTTGGCCAGGCGTGTATGAAATGCCGAACCCAGACGGGTCAGCGCTCATATTCTCGATCCTCACATCGAAAAGTGTGAGTTCGATGCGTTCAATATTCGGCGTGTCAGCCATTGTCTTACCGTCCGATATAGCGGGGTGCGCGTTTTTCGATGAAGGCGCGCGTGCCCTCCTTACGATCCTCAGAGGCGAGGGCTTGGTCTTGGCCCCAAGACTCAATTAACGCCGCATCAAATGCCTCGCGGCTCATGCCCTTGAGAACGGCTTGCTTGGTCAGCGCCATATGCTTGGTTGGTCCCGCTGCTAGACGCTTAGCGAGTTCTAATGTGCGCGGCATCAAGTCCTCCGGGGATGTGATTTGGTTGATCATGCCAGCGCGTTCGGCTGCGTCTAGATCAATATCCTCTGCCAAATAGAGCCATTCGAGCGCGCGGCCGTATCCAACCAACTTGGGCAATGTCCAAGTGATTAGATCATCTGGATGGATTGCGCGTTTCATCCAAATCGGCAGCAAGCGGGCTTTGGTTGAGCAGATGCGCATGTCGCAAAGCAGTGCCAATCCAAGCCCGCCGCCAACAGCAACACCGTTGACAGCGGCGATGGTCGGCTTCGGCATTTCAAGCAGATCCAAGCACCAGCCAAAGCGCGGCTCATTGATGCCCGCCGGCCAGGTGCGCTTGTCCTCCGCCGTTAAGTCGGCACCAGAACAGAACCCGCGCCCAGCGCCTGTAAGCACCAGGGCGCGGGCTTTGTCATCCGCTTTGACCTCACCCAGCACTTGCCGGATTTCATGGCGCATCACGCCGTCAAAGGCATTTAGCCGGTCTGGCCGGTTCAGCGTAACGACGACAACGCCGTCAGCATGGGCATCGATATCGAGTGTCTGGTAACCGGCATATGGGGCCATGGACTATCTGCCGTTAGCCGATTTCCATGGCGACATCGCCTTCCTCAAGCACATCACCTTCCGCGATGTTGAGATCTTTCACTGTACCGTCATGGGGGGCTTCATAGGGCACTTCCATTTTCATGACTTCCATAATGAAGAGCATATCGCCTTCCTTAACGGCGGCACCGTCCTTCACCAGGAGTTTCCATACGGTGCCAGCTGTTTCGAGTTCTACTTCAGTCGCCATGATTCAAGTCTTTCAGGTTTAGGGGCGGAGTGCGAAGCCTGATGGGCCCAGCAGTTGAGGGAGGAGAGGCTGTACCCGGTCGATCCAACGGCAAAGCATGGGGCGGGTTTCACGTGGGTCAATCAGTTCATGTATGGCAAACGCTTCAGCGCGCGGGAAGGGGGATTGCTTGACGGCAAGCATGTCTTCCAGCTCGCGCCGTTTGGCGTCGGGATCGGCTGCGGATTCGATCTCACGGCGGTAAGCCACCCAAACACCGCCTTCGACGGGCAACGGCCCGGTTTCAGCAGAAGGCCATGCGATCACATAGGCATCTGGTCCATAGTGTGCGGCCTGTGCCACGCCAAAGGATCGCCGGACCATAACCGATGCCCAAGGTACGTTTGTCATGGCGGCTGTCAGCACTGCTGCTGCCCCATGTCGGATCGTCGCCTGCTTTTCTGATTGTGAGCCGATCATAAACCCAGGCTCATCGATCAGGCAGATGATGGGGAGGTGGAATGTCTCACAGAGTTCCATGAAGCGCCGGGCTTTATGTGCGCCCTCGGCGGTCATGGCGCCGGCTAAGTGTCGGCCATCATTGCCCCACACACCGACAGGCTGCCCATTCATTCGCGCCAGGCCCATGATCTGGCTGCGGCCATACCCTTTGCCCATTTCGAAGAAGCTGCCGATATCAAACACGGCTGCGATCACGCGGCGCATGTCAAACGCCCGCCTGCGGTCATGGGGCACGATATCCAGCAGCATGTCTTCCTGGCGATCGACGGGATCATCAGGCTGTGTGACCGGTGGCAATTCCCATACATTCGACGGCATGTAACTGAGGAACGTTTTGATCTGCTCCAACGCCGCCACTTCATTCTTAGCGGCGTTATCAACCGTACCGTTGCGGGCATGGACCTTGGCACCGCCCAACTCTTCTTTGGTGAGCTTCTCGCCCATGGCGCGGGCGACGACGGCAGGGCCTGCGATCAATATCTGCGCGGTTTCTTCCGACATCACCGAGAAATGCGAGGACACCAATCGTGCGGCAGGAAGTCCTGCGACAGCACCCATGGCAGCAGACGCGACTGGCACACTGCCTAAGGTCTGCGCGACAGTTCGAAACCGCGGCGGATCGAAAACGGGCGCTGGCGGTGTAGGGTTCTTCTGAACGCCGACGCTACCGCCCGCACCCTCATGCATGCGTACCAATGGCAGCCGGTGCTTCAGCGCCACCGTTTCGGCATACACGCTTTTGCGGAAGCCCGCCGTTGTGGGGGAGCCGCCGCGCATGGTGAAATCTTCACCACCAACAACAACACGCCGCCCATCAATCTTTGCGAATCCCAGCACGAAATTGGCTGGCGTGAATTCAATCAGGTTGCCGTTCTCGTCAAACTCGGCGTCGCCTGCAGCACGGCCTACTTCGTCAAAGCTGTCTGCGTCGATCAGCGTGTCGATCCGTTCACGGATCGTCAGGCGGCCCTTAGCATGCTGCTTTGCGACAGCCTCTTCCCCACCTTGCGCCAATGCGGCGGTGCGGCGGGCATTCAATTCGTGGGTTTTGTCTTTCCAGCTCATAGGAAGGATTTGACCTGCCGCGATTGCCGTCGTCAACTGATGCTTATGAACGGGGCGGAAGCCTCAATACTTGATCTATAGGGAGAAGCGTTATGGCAGGCATGTTGGAAGGTAAAACGGCGCTTATTACAGGCGGCGCTCGCGGTATTGGCCGCGAAGCTGCACTGTTGTTTGCGGCAGAAGGCGCGCGTGTCGTTGCAAGTGACCTTAACGCGGAAGGGGCCGCAGAAACGGTTGCAATGATCAATGCAGCCGGCGGTCAGGCGCTCTCCATCGAATGCGATGTAACCGATGGGGCCGCCGTAAATGCAATGATTCAGGCCGTCGTAGATGCCTATGGAAGACTGGACTGCGCTTTCAACAATGCCGGAATCGCCGGTTTTCAGGTCGGTGCCGTTGGCAAAAAAACGGCTGACTGGCCGGAGGATGGCGTCGACAAAATGATCGACGTCAACTTGAAAAGCGTTTGGCTGTGCATGCGCGCTGAACTCAAACAGTTCGAGAAGCAAGGAACTGGCGGCGCAATTGTGAATACTGCTTCAATTGCTGGCTTGCATGGCCTGCCGACATCGTCGCTTTATGTGGCGGCGAAACACGGTGTTGTCGGGCTAACCAAGACTGCGGCGATTGAGTATGCGACGGACAATATCCGCGTGAATTCTGTGTGCCCAGGTTACATCGAAACCGATATGACGAAGGACACCATGGCGCGGCGAGGGGACCAAATTCTGGCCCGCGTTCCAGCTAAACGTATGGGCGTACCAAAGGAAATTGCGGAAATGGTGTGTTGGCTGGCGTCAGACCGGGCATCATTCGTTACTGGTGCGAATTACAATGTCGATGGTGGATTCGTCGCCTCATAGCAACGTGGGACAAAGCAAAATGCGCCTGCAGAATCGCACTGCTGTAATCACCGGGGCTGCATCCGGCATCGGCAAAGCCATCGCACTCCGCTTCGCGGCGGAGGGGGCGATGGTCATTGTCGGCGATGTTACCCGCACGCCGCGCGAAGGCGGCGAGGATACGGTTGAGGTGATCCGGGCTGCCGGTGGTGTTGCGGAGTTCGTTCCCTGCGATGTAACGGAAAACGCAGATATGGAAGCGGCTGTTGCTATGGCAGTCGCACTTGGCGGGCGGCTGGATATTATCGTCAATAACGCTGCTATCGGCTGCGATACACCGCTCCATGAAACGTCTGAGGCAGACTTTGATCGGGTGATGGATGTGAACGCCAAGGGCGTATTTCTTGGCTGCCGCGCCGCTGTTCGCCAAATGCTTGACCAGGAGCCACGAGATGACGTGCGCGGGCGGATCGTCAACATATCCTCCCAGCATGGCATGATCCGTGCGCCACATGATTTTGCTTATGGCGTCGGCAAAGCGACGGTTGTTTATATGACCAAGCAGATTGCAGGCGATTACGCCGAGCACGGCATTGTCTGCAATGCGGTGGCACCGGGTAAAATTCTGACAGGGAAGGCGGGACCTGCAGCGTCTCAAGGCTCACTGGATTACTCCCATAGTCGCACACCCTGGCCACGCCTGGGTCGCCCAAGCGATATCGCAAATGCTGCGCTATTCCTCGCGAGCGATGAGGCAACCTACATCACAGGTGAAAACCTGATGGTCGATGGCGGCTGGATGGCAAACTAAAGACTAAACCTGAGCGAAATTGGACTGGGTTTATGCTGAGACTGAAAATCAACGATTATGAAATGGCATTCGTCGATGTTGGGCCTGGCGTCGGCGCAGGTGGCACGCCGCTTCTCTGCATCCATGGTTCGCTGAACGATTATCGGGCCTGGTCGCCAGTGATGGGGCCGCTGTCACAAGGACGGCGCGTCATAGTGCCAAGCCTCCGTCATTATTTTCCAGAGCATTGGAACGGGCAGGGCGGCAGCTTCACAATCGCTCAGCATGTGGCAGATGTGATCGCGTTTATTGAATCGTTGGACTTAGGGCCGATTGATCTACTGGGTCACAGCCGGGGCGGTCACATCGCTTTTCGCGTCGCGGAGGAACGCCCAGACCTGCTTCGGCGGCTTGTGTTGGCAGAACCTGGGGGTGAGTTGGATGCGTCGCTCGCACCGCCTGCAGTTGACGGTGCCGCAAGCGCGCCGCGCACATATGTCGCCGAGGCAGCAGCAAAGATGCACGCTGGCGATATCAATGGCGGCCTTCGCGCGTTCAAAGATGGCGTTGATGGCCCTGGCACTTGGGACGGATTGCCGGAAGCAGATAAACAGCTCCGCCGCGACAACGCATTCACCTTGCTAGCACAGAGCAATGAACAGCGGCGACCGTTTGCGCGGAGTGAAGCGGAATCCATTAGTACACCAACTCTAATTGTGGCAGGTGCCAATACCCATGGGGCACTGCCAATCATCGCTCGGGTTCTGGCTGAACACATTCAGGGGGCAGATTTCGTCAGCATTGCAGATGCGACCCACGTAATGTTCGCGCAGCAGCCAGTGGCATTTTCTGA
This sequence comes from uncultured Alphaproteobacteria bacterium, assembly GCA_938083135.1. Lineage (GTDB taxonomy): Bacteria > Pseudomonadota > Alphaproteobacteria > Bin95 > Bin95 > VMCJ01. The sequence continues at coordinate 14,575 of CALLKY010000153.1, forward strand.
GGCTGTATTGGCGTTCTTAGACAGCTAGTTCACCAAGCAGCTTCTAGGAGGCGCATCGCACTGGCGATCTGCTCAACTTCTGAGCGCACGCCCGCATTCGCGTTGAAGTTTCGCAGCGTTGCGGCGGCCACTTGATGCAGGTCCTCTTTCGGCACATTGAGGTGTCGAAGGCGCGTCGGCATACCGATTTCTGTGTAATTAGCGTCCAGCCTATCTGCCACGGCTTGGGCGGCATCTTCGGCCTCCATCCCGACACTCCAGAGACCGAGCGCGCTTGCAACTTGGCGTGCTTGATCATCTGGGATTGCACTAGCAACCCGGATGGCAGGCGCATGGACGACCGATGTGGACTCGCCCTGGCCGATATGCGGATAGATAACGTGCAGTGCGGTTGAGATTGCGTAATCCCCAGCAAAAACGCCGCCCGCAAACCGACCTTTCCCGTCATCCTCCGCCCGGTTCTGCAAGAATGCGGCGAGCGCTAAGTCGCGGCGACGGTCTGGATCATTGAGCCCATGCATCAATCCGATATAGGCGCGGTGCGCGAGCTTGAATGCTTGGTCCCGGTTGCCTTCCACCAAAGGGTTCAGGCCAGTTTGCGCCATTCCTGCCAGGGTACTGGCGAATACAGTTGTGGCTGTTGAACGGATGACTTCCATCGGAGCGCCAAGTAGCACTTCATCGTCCAGCAGAATCGCCTTTGGCCGGGTTTTGGGGTCGAAATATTCCATACGTCCAGCAATGTCTGGGTTCTTAAGGCCAGTACCAGCGCGGTTCATGGCACTGGTTGGTGTTGTCGGAATATTGATGATTGGTGGCTTGGGCGCATTCAACCGGGGGCTGAAGGCTGATTTACCTTCGGGATATTGTGTCATCAGCTCAAACGGATCGCCACTTTCGCCCATGAAGATTGCGACGGCGCGCACGGCGACAAGCACACTACCGCCGCCAACGGCTATCAGCATGTCAGCCCCTGCATCCTCTGCTGCCTGTTTGGCGGCTTGAACGGATGCAAACGTGCTGTCCTTGGCGATGCCGTCATATACGCCTGCGAACTTGTCCCCCAATGCGGATTGAATGCGTCGGACTGTGTTGGTTCGTTGATTAATCGACGGCGAGCAAATGATGAAGGCCCGCGCGGCTCCGGCGCGTTTCACGGAAGCGGCGAGGTTCTGTTCAATCACTTGGGGGCCGACGAACAAGCGCCAGTCATATCCAGCGGCTTTGAAGGCAGAGTCTGGCATCAGGGCATTCTCACTGTGTGTCATGGCTGTCCAGCAAGATGAGGCGGCGAGATTGTCCTGGTCAACCCGCTATCCGAACCGGGAGGCAATCCTCACGAACTACCCTAGTGGGCGCCTGCAACTGAATATGCGGCAAGATTGATCAGGCTATGTCTGCCGGGGACGCTCTTTTACCGTCGAATTGGAGGTGGGCTCTTAGGGTAATTCACTTGATACCAATTGGTTAGGCGGATGGAGCCAAACGGCCCAATCCTTGCTCTGACGATTGTATTGCAACAACCAATATAGTTATCGGAGATTACAAAATGAGCCTTTATGGCAGCATGTTTAGCGGCCTTGAAACAATTTCTAACAACATTACGAATATAAACACGGGTGAATTTAAGGCCAATACGAACCACTTCTCTACGCTGGTTGCGGCGGGTAATGCAGGAAACACCCCGGGCGTCTCAGGCGTGTCGTATAAACCCGTGCCCTTATTTGAAACACAGAATATCTTGCACACGACCGCGAGTCCTTCAAATTTCGCATTGGAAAGCGATGGTAATAACTTTTGGATTAGTAACAGTCTGAATGAAGATTGGGGGTTTAACCACAGCATATTCACGCGTGCCGGTCACTTTGCAGTCGATAAAGCTAATCATCTGGCAAATGCATCTGGCCATTTTCTGATGGGCTGGAAGTTGAACAAGGATGGCGAGTTTGTAGACGAGAACAATAACCCAATAGTGCCGGACCCAACGGCTGACGGTGATCTCTTACCCATTGATTTGCAGCAGGTGCCGTTCACATCAAGAGGCACGGATACCGTTCATATCAAGGCGACTTTTCCAGCTAAAATGTCCGTTGGTGATACATTCCAGGCATCATCCAGGATATTTGATGATTTAAGCGGTGCTCACGTTGCTGAATTCAATTTCACAAAAGCTGACCTGGTTAAACTCGCTGGTGCGCTGCCTCGCCTGATTGATGGCGCGAGCCCTGCTCAAGGGAACGATACGTTCACCATCAGCATAGCAACGCCTGCTAATTCGATTCTCAAGGATGCAGCACCCGTCCAGTTTACAGCGCTTGATCTCACCTTCTCATTCGCAGGCACAGACGCGTTCGGCGTGACAACTTGGAATGTTGTTGCAACGAGTAATTATGGTGAGCCGACATCCGAAACAGCAGGCGCATTCTCAATTTTATTCAATAGTGATGGTCAGCCCCCACTAAGTGGTCCGGGTGTAATGTTAGTGGATAGCCGGTCTCTGCTCTAGGCTATATGGATCCGGCTGACATGGTCAGCGGACCCGATCGAATTATCGGCAGTGTGCAAGCGGATTCGTTGCAAGCAATGAATAATGGTGGCGTCGTTCAGGGGTTTGACGGCGATGACCTCCTCTATAGTGGGGACGGAAATGATACTCTCTACGGCGGCACCGGTGACGATACATTCTACGGGCTGTCAGGCCGGGATGCCTATGTCGGCTGGTTAGGGAATGACACGCTTGATCTGCATCAGCATGATGCGGCGGTCAAAATCCACTTAGGCAATTACGTGCTTTCAGAGAATGGGGACCGGGCGTCATTAAGCGGTATTGAATCCTTCATTGGCACAACATTTGGCGATCAGATTTACGTAGGCAATCATCCATCCGGGACTGTGTATGGGCGATCTGGTAATGACCGGATTTACAGCGACCTTTACAATGACGTACTGCACGGCAATAGCGGTTCTGACTATCTGCAGTCAGGCCACGGTGATGACCGGTTATTCGGCGGTTCTGGAAATGACTTTCTGAATGCAGGACGCGGCCAAGACATTCTGTTTGGCGGTTCTGGAGACGATAAAGTTAATGGCAAGAACGGCGATGACGAGCTTCATGGCGGATCCGGCAATGACCGACTTTGGGGCGTCAATAATAACGACCTAATGAATGGCGATGATGGCGATGACCGCATGAATGGCGGCGGTGGCGAAGATCGCATGAACGGCGGTGCCGGATTTGACCGCATCTATGGCGGTAGCGGCGATGATATTATCAGCGGTGGCGCTGGTATTGATCTCCTGCGTGGCGGCATTGGTGCCGATACATTCAAGATGGAAGGCGCTTTCGGCGTTGAGAAAATTCTAGATTTCACGCCGGGCTTTGATCAAATTCAATTCAATAGCGCCGGGTTTGAAGGCCAGGACTCTCTAATCTTCAAAGACTTCGGCGGCACTTTGCGGATCACATCTGCTGACCCCGCGGGTCAAGGAAACTCTGTCGTGCTGGTTGGCGTCGCGCTAGACCAGCTCGGCGCTGATGACATCTCATTCTAGCGCAGGTCCATCCGTGATGCTTCCATTCTGTGTGCTCCCGCGATAAGCCAGACTGCTAGACTTAGGCATGTGGCGCAGAGTGGAAGTATTGGGATGGATGAGCCAATTCGTTTGGTGATAGCGGGCCTCGGGCTTGTCGGAAAGCGGCACGCAGATGCTATCCGGCAGGTTGAGGGCGTGGAGCTTGCCGCCATCGTGGACCTGACTGCAGAGGCTAAGCAATTTGCGCGTGTGCAAGGCATTGCCTGCTTTAGCGATTTGGCTGAGGTGTTTGCGGCGGACCGTCCAGACGGTGTCATATTATCAACGCCGACGTTACTGCACGCAGAGCAAGGTTTGGCCTGCATAGCCCAAAAATGCCCCGTTTTGATCGAGAAGCCGTTGGCGGCCACTGTTGCTGAGGCAACACAGATCGCCATTGCTGGGGCAAAAGCCAACGTGCCTGTCCTAGTGGGACACCATCGGCGTCACAATCCAATTATCCAGAAGGCCAAGGAGATCATCGCGTCGGGCGCTATTGGCCAAATTCGCACCGTTCAAGCGACGTGCTGGTTCTATAAGCCCGATAGCTATTTCGCAGAAGCCCCTTGGCGAACGCAAAAGGGGGCAGGGCCGATCTCTGTCAATCTGGTCCATGATGTTGACCTCATCCGCCATCTCTGCGGTGAAATTGTCAGCGTACAGGCCCAGGCCGCACCGTCTTCAAGGGGTTTTGAGAATGAGGAAGCTGCGGCAGCTGTCGTCCGCTTTGCTTCGGGTGCTGTAGGGACGATCAGTGTCGCGGATGGCGTCGTCTCCCCCTGGAGTTGGGAGCTGACGGCCCGCGAGTACCCAGTATACCCCGCGACGTCCGAGAGCTGCTACATGCTCGGTGGTACTGAAGGCGCGCTTTCGATCCCAGACCTTAAAATCTGGCGGCATGCTGGGGCACCGGATTGGTGGTCTCCCATGAGTGCCACCAACATGCCGCTTGCCGCAGCGGATCCACTGATCAATCAAATCGCCCATTTCGCCCGCGTTATTGGGGATGGTGAAGCGCCGTTGGTATCCGGTGCTGAAGGCTTGAAAACGATGCGCGTCGTCGGCGCTATTCAGGAAGCGGCGGAGAGCGGTGAAACCGTTCATATCACGCAAGAACCGGAGGCAGCATAATGGCACGCCGCGTCGCCTTGATTACGGATTCAAACTTGCACCTTGGCCCTGATCTTGCGCGCACTATGGCCAAGCGCGGCCATGATCTTATTCTTGGTGATCCGCTGCCTGGCCTGGTCGGGGAAGTTGAGGCGCTAGGCGTGGATGTTCTGGCAATGGATGGGATGGCGGATCTAGCTGATGGCACGGCCATCGCGCGCCTGATTGATGCCGGAATGGAACGGTTCGGAAAGCTGGATGCTGCCTGTGTTCGGACCGGGGAGATCATCGGCGGTCGATTTATGGATGCGACTTTGGAGCAGCTCCAGCGCCTTCAAGCCGTGAATCAGGAGGCGGTCTTCCATAGCTTGCAGGCTTTGCTGAAGGTGATGGTGCCTGCTGGGCAAGGCCAGATCGTCATCGTGACCTCAGCGACGGGGCGCCGTCCGCTCGGTGCAGCTTTGTATGCTTCGACCCGCGCTGGTGCCAACATGATGGTCAAGGCTGCAGCCCTTGAGGTCGCCAGCAAAGGTGTTTGTGTAAACGCCGTCGGCACAGCGTTTCTGGATTATCCCGGCTTCATCAACGCCACCGGCTCCGAGGACCCGGAAGTGCGCAAAAAGGTAGAGGCCAAAGTGCCAATGAAACGCTTCGGCCAACCAGCTGAAGTCGCGCATTTCACCGCCTCACTGCTCGATGGCGGCAACCGCTTCCAAACCGGTCAATTCTTCTCATTAAGCGGCGGTTGGAGTGATTAGGCATCTTGCTCTAGGCAAGATCAAAGCTCTCCATGGCTTCACATAAAATGTGAAGAGGTATCCAGGTGCTTCGGCCAATATTACGCCCAGTTACGATGTTTCGGATGCATGGGAGTAAACACCTAAGCAAAGAGATTCAGCAATCTGCCGGGCCAGCGCCGGATGAGCGTGAGGCCGCAGTGGCTGGGGCGTATGTTTGGGCTGCTAGTTGTTCGAGAAGGTTCCAATGACCTGCAGCAATGGAGCGGCGTATCGGGCGACGAGGGGAGTTGTGCATAGGGGATGCTTCGATCTCAGTGCATTTGAACTTGTCTGTACTAGAAACGGAAAGATCGCGCGCGGAGCCTTTGATGAGGCATCTCTCACGCCCAACTTCAATCAATATTTCATCCCATTCAAGCTTGTAGTAGCGGCCTGTGGCCTCGCCATATGCTCCAACACAGCCAACAATGAGGAGTGGAGAACGAAGGCCGAGAATCGTGATTCCGCCATCATCTGCTGCGTGTTGAATATGGTCCGTCAGCGCAGCACCAGCCATTAAGGGGCAGATGTGTGTTCCTTCCGCCGCCATCCAGGGCTTCCCAATTGCAATGCGCGCCAGTGGAGATACCGCCTCGGTGGAGAGCGCTTGGCTCAGCGCTTCGACACCCGGCAATCCGTGCCGCGATAGCCATTCCGTTGCGGCCGAGGCGTCTTCGCAGGCACCCCAATCATATCCAGCGCCACGTGTCGCCCGCTTGGCAAGAGCCGCAACCTCACCGAACGAGCGGTCCAATTTTGTAGCTTTAGTCATGGCAGGGCGCTTTGGGTTGGATACATCCAGTCGTCAGCCAAAGCGGACTGCAATTCATTGAAGAAGGGAGCGCCCTGGAACATGTTTATCCGGACCCAGCGGTCAGACCTTGGGTCAAAACGGGCAGCACCGAAGAATGCGAGCTTGCAGCGCAAGATATCTATAGGCAAAACGGCTTTACCGATGGTGTTGTCTCTTATCTCTGCATAGGGCAGGCGGGAGTTAAGCTGGACGCGCCTTGCTATATGCCGATGTTCTGGATGCTCTAAGAGAAATGCTGCAAGGGTTTGGTTATCAGGCCATTGTTGGAGGTCCTCATGCATTTTTGCTGCATCGCGGGCAGGGGCTAGTGGTTCCTCGAAGGCCTCGATGTCTTCTTCGAAGCGTTGGCCCAGCCTGGGTTCAAGCTTTTCAGCTGATACATACCAGACACGGTCCATTGCTTCTTGGTCTGCCCAATCAATAGTCAGGGCAAAAGTGTAGACTTCAGTTAAGAGCCGTTTGATCGCAGATATGGTCATCGTACCATCAATCACACGTCCAAGGCCTTCATCTGCGCTCATAGTCAAGGCAAGGTCGTCTGTGAGCGCACCATGAGCGTCGATCAATAATGCAACGGTTTGTTCCTGGCCTTCGATTGATAAATGTTCTTCAGTCCAGCGATACACCTCATTCCAAGGCAAATGTGTGGGCAAACAATTCTGAGCAAGGTGCTTGTTGAGTAATTCTAGGTCCTTCCGCAAGCGTGCAATCTTGGCTCGCTGAATCGGGTGTTCGGACGTCCAGGAATGCGCATTTGCGGCTGCCTGAATGGCAAGTGTGCGAAGGCGGGCGGTGGCTTTTGGCGCGGCTTCCGGCAATGATCGAATGCGGGCAAGTGCTGTTTCGCGGGCCATGATCCAATTGTTGATGAGCATGGGGTGGTTCATTACGAATGGTGCCATGCCAAGACCAGTCGAATTGCCGATACCTAAGCGGCGACGAAGGTTCGATGCGATTCTCGTCGCAGTGTCCGGTGCGCGACATGCCGCTAGGTGTTCGACGAGATCGATAGAGAATGCGCGGATCAGGTAGACCGTGAGCATTTCTGCCTGAAAAGGTGCAGCAAACTCTGGCCGGTCAGCAATGGTGGAATGGTCTGCCGCGCCGAATTTTCCAGACCCATAAACCGCAGTTGTTCTCATGAGATAACCAGATTGCTCAATCAGATCTGCGTTTGGCTGTTTTCCTGAAGCGAGTTTCTGAACAGTATGTTCGAACAGCCTGATGGATCGGTTCGCCCGGGAAAGCGTAAGTTCTTTCGATGAAACGCGGCCCGCTTCCTGCTTTGGCACGTTGCTTGCCAGTCTACGGATATCGGCTGCATCTACATCGCCATCAACCAAGGCAAAGGTCGCATCCCAAGCTGCGGCAATCACACGGTCTGAGCGTTGGTCGTCTGGCAGGTCGTGGGCAAAGGCGACCAAACTATAAGTGCGATCAGGTCCGCTCACACGATATACGGCGACGCCAACGCCGTTCTTATCAATATTAAATTTTGGTCGGTCGATGCGCCAGTTTTCGCTTTGCATTCTGCGCATCAGGATACGAATGAACGAAAGACGCGACTGGAAACTCGCGCCCAGCCGTTCCAGCCGCATAACCTTTTCAGGCGCTCTGAGCGGAACCTTTAGCTTTGTTATGTTATGCACTGGATAGGGCATCAATCTCTGCCTCTTATGCCGAAACCAAGCCGTCTCCTGGCCTCTTGGCTGGCTGAAATTGCTCATCGAAGAAGCGTAGCCAATTGTTGCCCATGACACCTGCAACGTCTGTGTCATTCATGCCGACTGCCCGTAGGCCGGATTCGATCTGGTCGAAGTCGCGGCTATCGCGGAACCAGCTGGGCATTGGTGGAAATCCGGCGTCGGTTTTGGAGCCCTCGCCGTAGTCAATTTCTTTGGTCCAGCGCCCCACGCGCATCCATTCTACAACACTGTCTGGCTGGTCTGTGCAGAGGTCTGTGCCGATACCAATGCCCTCTGGCCCCATTAAGTCTGCAGTGCGTGCGATCATTTCGCAGAAGCTCTCAAGCGTGCAATCGGACTTCCCGCGGAGGTGATGGGGGTAGGTTGAGAAACCAAGCATGCCGCCGGATTGGCCCAGCGCCCGCAAGACATCATCAGATTTATTTCGGAGGGCAGGGTGCCAGGAGGCCGGATTTGCATGGGTGATTGCTATTGGCCGTTCAGATATTTCGATCGCTTCCAGGGTCGAGCGTTCGGCGGAATGGCTCATGTCCACAACCAGACCAACCCGGTTCATTTCTTTGATGACCTGACGGCCCATGCGTGTGACGCCGGGGTCTTCTGCCTCATAGCAACCCGTCGCGAGCAGCGATTGGTTATTGTAGGTCAGCTGCATGAAACGTGCGCCAAGCGTGTGCAGAATTTCGACCAAGCCAATGTCATCCTCAATGGCTGATGGGTTTTGGAAGCCAAAGAAGATGGCTGTCTTTCCGGTTTCACGGGCTTTGCGCACGTCGTGGCCTGTGCGGCCTTGGAAAATCAGCTCGGGAAAGCGTTCGAACCAGCGGTTCCATTTCTCCATGATCAACACGGTCTCACGAAAATTCTCATGATATGTCACAGTGACATGAACAGCATCCAGGCCGCCTTCACGGAACTGGCGGAAAATGGCTTCGGACCAGTTGGCATATTGCAGGCAATCGATCCGGTATGACTGGTCCATGATAGGGCCTCGTATTTTGGTTGGGTGGCTGGCGACAGGGTTTAAAGTGACAGTGCGATCAGAATGCTTTGTTGTGAGCAAGCCTCCAAATCAATAGCCGACGCAGGAGGTTCCCGCACTGCAGCTACAGCCCTAGCATACGCCGGGCGACGAGGTCTTTCTGGATTTCGGTTGATCCGCCAGCGATAGAGACTTTGCGGGAATCAAAATATTCTGGGGCCATCCGAAATAGGAGCTCTGGCTCTGGTGGCGGTGCTTCACCACGGATCGCCAATGGATCGCTAGCCATGGCGGAATAACCGCCGGCTTCAAGCATCAGGCGCGCGACGGATTGGGTTACACGATTGCGACCAAGCTTAACGACAGACGCCGCATGACCAACGGCGCTGTCTGCGGTCACGGCGTGCATGATCTTCTCTGCCGATTGCCTGACCACCATATAGTCAATCTCGACTTCGGCGAGTGCTCTGCGGAAGCCTGCCGTATCTGTGACGGAATTTGACCCGGCGCGTTCCCCTGTTGCGATTTCTCGCAAGCTATCGAACATCTCCTCAATCAGCACGACCAGGGACATGTTCCCGCGTTCATGGCCAAGCAAATAGTTTGCTATCTCCCAGCCTTGGCCTTCTTCACCGACACGATCCTCAATTGGAACACTGACATCATCCAGGAACACTTCATGGAATTCGTGTCGGCCATCTATCCGCCGGATAGGACGCACGCGAATACCTGGTGATTTCATGTCGATCAGTAGGATCGAGATGCCATCCCGCTTCTTTCCCTCATTGCTTGTGCGAACGAGCGTAAACATACGATCCGCCATATGCCCGTGGCTCGTCCAGATTTTGGAACCCTGGACACGATAGACATCGCCGTCCTGAACGGCCCTTGTCTTAAGAGATGAGAGGTCGGAGCCCGCCCCCGGTTCTGAATAGCCTTGGCACCATAAATCTGAGCTATCAATAATCCGCGGCAGGAATCGTTCGCGCTGCTGTTGTTTGCCGAATGCCAGAAGCACGGGACCAACCATACGCACGCCAATGTCCACAACGCGTGGGGCTTTGGCCCTATAATATTCTTCCTCATAGGCTGACCGCTCCCATAAGGACCAGCCGGGACCGCCGTCTTTCTTTGGCCAGTTCACAGCGATCCAACCCTGGACGGACAGGATTTTCATCCAGGCACGGTATTCAGCTTCACCGAGCTCTATACCCGCAGCCGTTTTTCTGCGGATTACCTCAGGCAGATTACTTTGCAAAAAAGCCCTTATTCCCGCGCGGAACTGTTTGAGGTCAGGCTGTGTCGAAGAATTCGGCATGCAAGGCTCTTTCAATTTCGACCAGCTGTATGGTTGACCATCATCAAGGCATTATAGCCGTTCAGGTCGGAAATTCGCTCGGGTCGACCCCAATTGTCGGCGTGCCTTTTATTGTGATGCGGTGCATGACGCGGCGATGGCCCTGATAGTCGTCCAGGGCTAAGTGCATCAGCCTGCGGTTATCCCAAAGCCCAAGTGTGCCGACTTGCCAGCGAACACGGCAAGTGAACTCGGGCCGCGTTTCGTGGGTTAGAAAAAAGTCCAGTAGCGGTTTGCTTTCGGCTTCCGTCATATCCTCGAAACGGCGCATGATTCGCGTGTCATTTATGTAAAGCGCCCGCTTGCCGGTCTCGGGATGGACCCGGACTAAGGGATGGACGGCTGGCACGGCTTCTTTTTCCGGTTCCAGAACCTTCGCTCCCATGCGTTTTGAGCGTGTTGTGCCCTTGTCATAGGTGTTGACGGTACGGAGGCGGCAGGCCATCCGTTTCATGCCGTCAGAGAGCGCATCATAGGCGGCGTAAAGATCTGTGAAGAGCGTATCACCGCCAACGGGCGGAACCTCCCGGGCAAGCAGCATGGTCGCCATTGCAGGGGCAGGCGTGAAAACCTGGTCAGTGTGCCAGTGTGCGCCAAAGCGATTAGGCTCACCGGCTTCCTTGACGATTTCGATGATTTCGGGATTTCCGTCGAGGCCGCTTAGATAGGGATGGGCATGAATGTCCCCCCATCGCCGGGCGAACGCGATTTGCTGATCTGCCGTCAAAGCCTGTCCATGGATACTGATGACGCCGTAATCCAGCAAGGCCTTATGCAGGGCAGCAAATTCATCTACTTCAAGCGCGGCCAGATCGACCCCAGTTATTTCCGCGCCGATCGCGCCAGAGATTGGTTGAATTTCCATTCGTCCATTGCTCCATCAAGAAATGACCATAGCTGGACATGATGGTAGGCGTCAGATTTTGGGATGGCAATTTCACGATTTTCCCAGCTGTTGCCTGGGCAAGATCAGGTGATGATATCGGCTTTGGTTCTACCGGTATGTTTTACGATCTCCGCGATCATTTCAGCGGCCTCAATGACTGCGGCCAATGCAATTTGTGTGTCTTCATTAAGCTCACCCCCAGGCTCAACGAAACGTTCCAGATAGACCCGTAAAGTGGCACCTTGTGTGCCCGTGCCTGAAAGGCGCATGACGACCCGGGAACCATCACCAAATTGAACACGGACGCCTTGTCGTTCGGTCAATGAACCATCGACCGGATCAAGATAAGCAAAATCGTCTGCACTCTCGATCTTCATGCCGCACATGACAGTACCCGGAAGGTTTGATAGTCGGCTGCGCACTTTGGCCATCAGGGCGTCGGCGGCTTCAGTCGGGACGTTTTCGTAGTCATGGCGGGAATAGTAGTTCCGGCCAAAATCGTGCCAGTGATCGCTACGCAATTGACAGATGTCGCGCCCATCGCGGGCCAAAATATTCAGCCACAAGAGGACAGCCCACAAACCATCCTTTTCGCGAACATGATCCGATCCCGTGCCAGCACTTTCTTCGCCGCAGAGTGTAGCTTTGCCATCATCCAGCAGATTGCCGAAAAACTTCCAGCCTGTCGGTGTTTCGTAGCAGGGGATGCCAAGCCGTTTGGCAACGATATCCACGGCCTGGCTGGTGGGCATGGACCGCGCCACCCCTGCCAGTCCGCCGGAATAAGCGGGCGCTAGGTGTGCATAGGCTGTCAACAGCGCCAAGCTGTCCGATGGAGAAACAAACCCGTCTGGTCCTTTACCGATGATCATATTCCGGTCGCCGTCGCCATCTGATGCAGCACCGAAATCTGGTGCATGCGCACCTGTCATGATCTCAACCAATTGGCTGGCCCAGACAGGGTGCGGGTCTGGGTGGCCGCCGCCGAAATCTGGGCTTGGAGTGCCATTTATTACCGAGCCGGTTGGGGCACCAAGCGTGCCTTCCAAAATACGCTTCGCATACGGGCCTGTGACGGCGTGCATGGCATCAAAACAGACCGTGAAGCCGCGGGCGAACAGCGCCTTGATCGCATCGAAATCGAACAGCTCCCGCATTAAGGCTTCATAATCGGTGACAGGATCGATCACAGAAATCTGCATATTGCCCAGGGTGAAGTCACCAATGACGGAAATATCAATCGGTGCATCGTCAATGATCCGATAGGCCGCGATTTCCTGTGTTCGGGCATAGATCGCATCCGTCACACGTTCGGGCGCAGGGCCGCCGTTCGGCATATTGAATTTAATGCCGAAATCGCCACTCTCTCCGCCCGGGTTATGGCTGGCGGATAGAATTATGCCGCCATCTGTTCTGTATTTTCGGATCAAGTTGGACACTGCTGGCGTGGATAAGACACCATCCTGACCGATGATCAGCTGGGCAGCACCGTTCGCAGCCGCTATGCGCATGATCGTACCAATGGCCTCAGTATTGAAGAACCGGCCATCACCGCCCACCACGTAGGTTTTCCCGGCCCCGCCGCCGACGCCATCGAAAATACACTGGACAAAATTTTCCAAGTATCCCGGCTCGCGGAACACAGCTGTCTTCTTGCGCAAACCGGACGTGCCAGGCTTCTGGCCTTTGATTGGTGTGGTTTCGATGGTTATAATTGCCATTATCCGTCTCCGCACTTTCGAGGGGGGGCTCCCGCCCATTCGCGCACATGTCATCGCTTCTCGTGCTCGCTGATTCGTGGCAATGCGCATGTGATGTTCTTCTAGCAGGTCTAAGGCGGTGCGCGGGAACGTCCTCAGCCAGGCGCATCCTGTTTAGAAGGCATAAATCAGGCATCGGGGTTGTTTATGAGTTAAGAGTTCACATTGATTTGGTTTTGGACGGATGCCTGTACTCACCAGATTGTCAGACTACCCGCGATCAGGTCCCTACACTGGAAAAGACATGACCAAGGCGCCCATTGAATTGATTGGATGTCCGATCTTTGCAGTAAACCCAGTAGGGCGTGGATCGAACCAACGCGGTTTGTGGGCCTATAATGATCACCTAGTCCTGCCTTTGGTTCGCAAACTTGGCCAAGTGGCAAAGCCGGCAATCACGCAAGTGACGGGCCTTTCGGCCTTGGCGATGACGTGTCTGCCCAGGATAGCAATGCCAGATATCCGTGAAGGCAGTATCGGAATTGACACATTCCACCGTGGCGCGGCGATCCTCTTAGGCAGACCAAACTTAAGCCGCCTTTTGGAAATCTTGCTTAGAATGGGCCTGGAGTACGGCGCGCGGGGTGCTGCTATTCCTGTTACACGTGTCAAGTCTAACCCGCCATGGGCCGGAGAACTTTGATGGATATCTGGCAGAAACTTAAAGATAATCTGAGCGCGGCGGGCGACCGGAGGATCATCAGCCTATTCGCGAACCAAAGCAGATTTGAGGATTTTTCCGCCGAAGCCGACGGCATGCTGCTCGATATTTCAAAAACCAATATTGATCCGGCGGCCATGGCGCTGCTGATCCAACTTGCTGAGCGATCTGGCGTGGCTGAGAAGCGTAATGCCATGTTTTCTGGTGAGAAGATCAACACAACTGAAGGCCGGGCCGTCCTGCATACGGCGCTTCGATCATCTGAAACCACCCCTTTGATCATGGATGGTGAAGACATCCGGCCAGGGGTGGCCAATACGCTTCAGAAGATGATCAAGTTTGCTGATCAAGTTCGCTCGGGCGACATCGCGCCGCCAGGCGGGCATCGGTTTACTGATATCGTTAACATCGGCATCGGCGGCTCAGACCTTGGGCCAGCGATGGCGAGTTTGGCCCTTGCCCCATATCACGATGGCCCGCGCTGCCATTTTGTCTCAAACATCGATGGTGCCCATGTCAGTGATGTTCTGAAAGACCTTGATCCACGCAAAACGCTCGTGCTCATCGCATCGAAGACATTCACAACAGTTGAGACGATGACCAATGCCGATACAGCGCTCAACTGGCTACGTACAGGCGTTGGGGATGATGTGTCCGAACACCTGGCTGCCATCTCCACAAATCTCGACCTGACGGCTGCTATGGGGATTTTGCCAGACCGGGTGTTCGGCTTCGCAGATTGGGTTGGCGGGCGCTACTCGCTTTGGGGGCCTTTTGGCCTGGCCATTATGCTGAGTATCGGCCCTCAGAATTTCCGCGCGTTCCTAGCCGGCGGTGCGGCCATGGACCAGCATTTCAAACTGGCACCTTTCAGGGTGAACCTGCCAGTGCTGATGGCTCTGGTCGGCATCTGGCATCGGAACATTTGTAAATATCAGACGCGGGCAGTTTTGCCCTATGATCAAAGGCTTGCCCGCCTACCTGCCTATCTGCAACAGCTGGATATGGAGAGCAATGGGAAGCGCGTCGCAATTGATGGACAAACGCTTCCCCAGGAGTCTGGACCCGTTGTTTGGGGGGAGCCTGGCACCAATGGACAGCACGCGTTCTTTCAATTGCTCCATCAGGGCACAGATATCATTCCGGCTGAGTTTTTGATTGCAGCTGAAGGCCATGAGCCTGAGTTGGTGCACCATCACGACATGCTGAAAGCGAATTGCCTGGCGCAGTCCGAAGCTTTGCTGCTTGGGCGGTCATATGAAGATGCGCAGAACATCGCGGCTGCTTTGGGCTTCGAGGGCGAGGAGCAGCAAACCCAGGCGGCTCATCGCACTTTTCCCGGTAATAGGCCTTCAGTCACGCTGGCTTATAAGAAATTAGATTCGTTCACACTGGGCCAAATCATTGCGCTTTATGAACACCGGGTCTTTGTGGAAGGGGCGATCTGGGGCGTCAATTCCTTTGATCAATGGGGCGTCGAGCTTGGCAAGGAACTCGCCAACGCATTGCTGCCAGTCGTCCAAGGGGGTGATTCAAGCGGAAAGGATGGTTCTACCGTCGGGCTGCTACGGAAACTCGCCACGCCAAGTTAGGTCCTGCCCCTAGGAAGAGAAGTGGCTCGGGAAATTTGAACAACGGGGTCTGGTTTTATAAGTGGATCCCAGCCCTTGTTATGCCGCCGCCTTGATTGGCGTCAGCGCATTGAAGTAGGCCTGATCTGGTGTTTGTCCGTCAAGCGATGAATGTGGA
>CALLKY010000154.1 GCA_938083135.1 uncultured Alphaproteobacteria bacterium
CAGAAAAGCCTCCGCCCGCACTGTCCATCGCCTCTGGAACGCCATTCGAGACGCTATCGACGCTATAACGACAAAGGATGCCCGAAGCTTCTTCACTGCATGCGGCTATGAACCGGAATGATCCAAATCCGCTCTAGCGTCGCTGGCCTGTCGGAGGCATCCAACACCCTGACGATCACCAGCGACGCCGCCGATACTTTCTTCTTCCGTCCAGGCATGGACCGGGATGTGATCTTCGGCTTTCACAACGGCGCCGATACGTTGAATGTCGAAGACTTTGGATTTGCTGGCTTCTCGGATTTCTCTAACCTGATCCGGCAGACCAACGGATCAACGATCATCACGCTGGCGCCCGGCGACGATATCGTCCTTATCGGCATCACCGCCAACCTCATCGATCAATCCAACTTCGCAATCTAAGCCCAGAATTTAGCCTAAATGTTTGGTCCCAGAGTGTGCTGGTGCAAGTTTATCTCCCTCACGGATACTTTAGTTTGCAAAAGCAGACTCAGGAAGCTGAAGCCGCTTTTGCTGCGTTGCGGCTATGGTCAATTTTGGCAATGAATGCTTTGGCGCGGGCAATTGGGTCGCCGAAATATTGATCCGGCCCGCGCATTTTTCTTTGATTGAGGGCATGGGTATCGAGCAGGTCAAAGTCTGACTGCTCTAGCATGCAATTCCAACCACCGGGGTAGTGCTCAGCCCATCCCGAAGTATGGCGATGCAGCAAACGCTGGCGTTTTACATATCCCCGATAATCGAACGCGATATCGCCATTGGTAAAGTAGATATGATTCCCAGAAAAACTGTCGCCCGGAATGATGCGTTCAGGAAAGAATCCTGGCAGCGGCGGGTTTTGTAGGTAAACGCCCGCTAAAATATGGCATGCGCCAAACCCGAAGAATACGCGGTCTGGCAAAGCCCAACGCCGTTCTGGATCCTGCTTGATGCCCGGCTTTAGCTGATACATCGCGCGCGCCAGTGTGTGCAGACCTTAATACCGGTCTACCCGGAAGGGCGTGAGGTCAATTTCTGGATCACGCCAGGCGACAAGGGCTGCAATATGGCGCCCCGTGACGGCACCACCCGTTAGACCAAGGTGACCGTGGCCAAACGCGTAGAACACACGGGCATGATGCGGCGAGCCAGAAATAACGGGCAGGCTGTCTGGTGTTGCAGGCCGTTGGCCCATCCAGCGTTCAGCGTCAGATGTATCCACTTCCCGGAAAACTTGGGAGGCATGGGTTAGGAGTTTGTCGGCACGGCCCCAGGTCGGCGGCGCCTCCAGGCCTGCAAATTCCACTGTACCGGCCAGGCGAAGGCCTTTCTCCATGGTCGTTGTCATGAACTTCCGTTCATTGAAGCTAACGGGCCGCCGTGTTGTGAAACCTGGGTTTGGCAGCATCATGTGATATCCGCGCTCACTTTCGAGCGGAAATCCATCGCCAAGCTGCTGGGAAAGCCTGGCGGACCACGCGCCCGCCGCAATCACCAGCCGGTCCAGCTTGCGGTCACCCTGGCTAGTTTTCAGCGTATGCGGTCCATCCGGGCCGACTTCAAACCCCAGCGCCTTTGCTTGGATAATTTCTGCGCCCATGGCTGCAGCCTGTCGCGCATACGCCTCCGTTAGCGCGCCAGGATTGGCGGTATGGCCGCTGTTCGGTGCCCAGGTCGCATGCTTGAAGATCGGTGCCAAGCCCGGTTCCAGCTGCGCGATTTCCTCTGGCCCAAGTTCGTGGATTTCGTGCCCAGCATCCCGCATGCGTTGGCGCCCAGTGGCGTCACTGTTGAAGTTCGCATCGGTTTCATACAGCGAAAGCCAGCCCTGGCGGTGGATCAGGTGCTTGACGCCGGCAAGCGCTGCCAGTTCCTCATGGGCGTCGATCACAGGTGCATGCAGTGCAGCGAGCGCTTTGGATTGCTCAGCGATGCGGGCTGGCGTTCCGGCAGCGACAAACTTCATGAGCCACGGCAATGCTTTCGGCAGATAGCGCTTGCGGAGTGCGAGCGGCCCCAGTGGGTCCAGCAACCAGCCCGGAATTTGCTTCAGCATGCCCGGCCCGGCCATTGGATTGATCGACTGTGGGGAGATGGCCCCGGCATTGCCGTAGGATGTCTGCGAACCGGGTGCTTCAGAATCCAGCAGCGTTACGCGCCAACCGTCCTGCAAGAGGTGCAAAGCCGTAGACGCGCCGACAATGCCAGCGCCGATGATCGTGACATGGCCGTCCTGGCCGGTTCCGTTTTCCGCGTTCATGGCCTCAACCTCCCTAGAGAATCTGTGTGACGAAGCTTATACGTTTCGTACTGAATGGGGAGGCTCTGTGTTTGGCGAACGTCGTGCTTGGGCTGATTGGTGACAACATTGCAGACTCCCGCGCGCCAATGCTGCACCAGTTGGCAGGCGATCTGGTGGGGATAAACGTTCGCTATGACCTGTTGATCCCAGGGGTCCTGAACCAATCATTTGACGCTGTGTTTGCAACTGCGTCAGCAGAACGCCACGGCCTCAATATCACGCTGCCCTATAAAGAACGGGTCGTCGCCAAGCTGCAGATCAATGATCCTTTGGTTCGGGCCATGGGGGCAGTGAATACGGTCGTTTTTGGCAGTGACGAGGCCAGGGGCTTCAACACAGATCATTCAGGGTTCATGGCGGCATATCGGGGTGCGTCAGGTAATGCAGTGCCGGGGCCGGTCTGTCTGCTTGGTGCAGGCGGCGTTGGCAAAGCGATAGCGTTTGCTCTTTTGGGCTTGGGCGCGCGGGATATGCGGTTATTGGAAGTGGATCGGCCTAAAGCAATGGCGTTGGCGGCCGCGTTGAAAGCCGTCGCGCCAGGCCTTGCGGTTACGGTTTCAGATGATCCTGCGGATTGTGTCCCAGGCGCTGAGGGTTTGCTGAATTGCACTCCGCTTGGCATGGGCGGGTATGGCGGCACGCCACTTCTGCCGGAGTGGATGGGAGCGGCGGCCTGGGCGTTTGATGCTGTCTACACTCCACGCGACACAATCTTCTTGCAGGATGCCGCTGCGGCGGGGCTGCGGACCGTTTCCGGCTATGAGTTGTTCTTTTACCAAGGCGTGCATGCATTCCGGCATTTCACGGGCTGTGATGTTGATGAAGCCCTCCTTCGAAAGGCGTTGACCGATGCTGAGGAATAGTCTGCGGCTAACGGCATTACTGGCCTGTCTGATCCTCCTGCCCATCCAGGCAATCGCAGACGCCAAGACCGGCGCACGGTTGATGGCGGCAGCAGCGGCGGAAGCAGCACGTATTCCAGATGGCGCAGCGCGAACCCGCGCCGTCTTGGCGATCGCCCGCATTCAGCATGAAGCTGGGCTTGATGGGCATGCGCGGGATGCACTCCGGCAAACGGCAGAAGCGATTTGGCAGGCCAATGGTGATCAACCACCGGCGGTACGCGATGGCTGGCGGGCTGGATTACTGGCTGAAACGGCAGAGACTGCATGCAGCTTGGGTTTCAAGGATGATGCCGCGCGGGTTCTGGACGTTGCCAAAGGCGTCGCTGGCGCTGCCCAGCCAACCGCGAAAGTTCGTCTGTTAAGGGCGGCGATCCTCTGCCAGAACGGTCCAGCGAGTGAAGCGCTTTGGCGGAGCGTGGCGGATGGTGCTGGTGGTGAAACCGTGTTGGCGCTGGCGGGGCAAGGCCTGGCCGGGCAAGCGGAAGCCTTGTGGCGCAGCCTGCAGGCGGGCGCGCAGCGGGCGTCCGCCGCTGCAACCGCATCCGCATTGGCGCGGCTTGGTTATATCCAGGCGGCCCGCCGGATTGATCCGAATGTTCAAGCGCCCAGTCCGGAAGACATGCTGCCTGAACTGCTGGCCCAGGCGGAGGAACGGCGCTTGATAGGGGATCAGGCTGGTTCTGCCGGGTTCCTGCAAGCGGCAGCGCGGCAGGTTCCTGCAGCCCCGGCGTATGCGCCCGCGCTCGCCGCCGCCTACGCGGACCTTGGAGACATTGCGCGGGCGAATACCGCACTTCGAAATGGCGGTGACAGCCCAACGTCACGGGCGTCCTTGGCTGCGGCTTATGCAAAGGCTGGAGATGTCACGAGCGCCCGGCGCATTCTTGGCCGCGTCAACGGACCTCCTGCTACGCCTGCATTTGCGGCCATAGCCAAAGCTGGGAAAGACGCTGCCGCTGCAGCATCGGCCAGCCGTGTTGCGGATAGCATGAGACCAGGCCGCGCCAAAGCTGAAGCGCTTGCCCATGCCGCCGCTGCTGCGATCGCGATTCCCTAGTCACCCCGTGATCTCGACGCGTGAGTGCGGTCAGCGTATTGATATGGAAACAACTGTTCTTCCGGGAGAGAATCGATGGAAATCCGTAATCTGGGCACGTCTGGCCTGCGCGTATCGCTGGTCGGCCTTGGCTGCAATAATTTCGGCGCCAAGCTGGATGCAAACGGCACCAAAGCCGTCGTCCACGCAGCAATCGACGCTGGTATCACGTTATTTGACACGGCAGACATGTATGGCGGCCAAGGCGGGTCCGAAAAGCATCTGGGCGCTGCCCTCGGCGCGCGTCGTAAGGACATCGTGCTTGCCAGCAAATTTGGCTGGGAGATGGACAGTGAAGGCAAGAAGCGCGGCGCATCCCGCGGCTATATCATGCAAGCGGTGGAAGACAGCCTGCGCCGTCTGAACACGGATTGGATTGACCTCTACCAGCTGCACAAACCCGATCCCTATACACCCATCGACGAAACCTTGAGCGCGCTGGATATGCTGATCCAGCAGGGCAAGATTCGATATATCGGCTCATCAAACCTTAGCGCTTGGCGGTCTACGGAAGCGGAATATGTCGCCCGTGAACTGGGTGTTGAACGGTTCGCCTCCTGCCAGGAAGAATGGAACGTACTAAATCGCAAAATTGAAGCCGATGTCGTGCCAATGATGGAAGCATATGGCCTTGGCATGCTGCCGTTCTTCCCCCTCGCGTCCGGCCTGCTGACAGGTAAATACAAGCGGGACGCGATGCCTGAAGGTGCGCGGCTAACGGACAATCCGAAATTCGCAAACCGTGGCTATGTGAACCCAACGAATTTCGACAAGGTTGAGAAGCTGGAAGCCTTCGCGAAGGACCATGGCCACAGCTTGTTGGAATTGGCCTTTGGCTGGCTTGCCTCCCAATCTGTCACGTCCAGCGTGATCGCGGGCGCTACGAAGCCAGAGCAAATCCAGTCCAACGTCAACGCCGCTGGATGGGCGATGACCAGCGATGAATTGGCCGATATCGACGGCATTGTCGCGGACTAAGCTGGCACCGCCAATGACCTTTCTTATCGAAAAGCTGGATGTGGCTGGCCTCGATACCAACTCGGATGCACTGGCGGATATTCTGCATGCAGCAGTCCAGGCTGGTGCTAGGGTCGGCTTCATCTGGCCGTTTTCCAGGGAGGACGCGCGCGCGTTCTTCACTGGGAAGGTGCGGGATGGCGTGGCAGGCGGCAGACGGGTGCTGTTTGCAGCCTCGGTCGATGGTCGCGTGGTTGGCACGGTGCAGCTTGATATGGACCTGCCGCCAAACCAGACCCACCGCGCTGACGTCTCAAAGCTGTTGGTCCACCCAGACGCCCGCCGCCAAGGCCTTGCCCGCAAGCTGATGATAGCGTTGGAGGATGAGGCGCGGGCCCGGGGATTAGCGCTGGTTGTGCTGGACACGCGCACGGGCGACGCTGCCGAGCCGCTCTATTCCGGTCTCGGCTATGAAACGGCAGGCCAGATTCCGCATTTCGCACTGGCACCTGAAGGCGACCGTATGGACGCAACGACGTATATGTTCAAGCGGCTTTAGGAGGGGGGCTTGCAGGACAAAACCTATCCCCAGCACACACTAACAAGCGTTCTGGATCGCCTGCCAATCAGCGGTTGACATTGCACGCCGCGTCCCCCTGGTTGCCGCTGCGGCTTCAACTCTATCGGACAGCCGGGGGTGGGACCCAAGCAGCACTGAGCCTCCATCTGCTTCAGGGAACCTCTTCTGCAAGTTCTCAAAGAATGACGCCATGCCGACAGTGCCGATGCCTGCATTGAGCAGCATTTTGCGGGCTATGGCATCGGCTTCCCGTTCTGCGGCGCGGGTGTATGCGAGGCCAGTCAGCGCTTCTGCCGCCGTGCCACCCATTCCGCCACCGGTCAGCATTTCGCCGATTAATGTCAGCCCGAGGCTGCGCGCAACGCCCCGCGTTGGATGGCGTTCGAGCGCGTGGGCGAATTCGTGGGCGATGACGGATGCGAAGGCTTCTGGTGTTTCAGAAAACGCGATTAGCCCTTCAAACGCCAGCAGTTGCCCGCTGGGTGCCGCCACGGCGTTGATGACATCCCCCGCGGCGAAGCGCAGATTGATGTCGCCTACATCTTCGCCCGCCGCATCCGCAAGCCGCACGAGCAACCGCTGCCCGGCGGCTTCCGCTGCGGGAGCGTCGCAGTACCCTTCGCCCATGCCGTAAGCGACATCGGTGCGCACGCTTTCGCCAAACGGTGCAAGCCAGGCCGATGGTGCCAAGGCCGCCAATCGTGGCAGGCCTTCCAGCGCTAAAAGAGCAATCAGCGCAGTTGCCGCGATGGCGCCGAAAACACGTTTCCGCCGGCTGATATGCCCGTGCCGCCTGCCGTGGCGCGTATCCAGCCAAGGGGCGCGGCGACGGAGGGCCAATGCGGTATCCGCGTCCTCTACGATCAGCCGTGCGTCAGGATCATTGGCGTTTTGTAGGCGGAGATGTCCGCGGCGCACATCATGCGCCGTCGCGATATCATCAAGCGGCCAGTAGACGGCACCGAAACCTTCCGGCGTGATCATCAGATAGTCGCCAGCCAATAGCAGATAGGCCTCATGGCCTTCCGCCGTCACACCATCGAAATAGGTTCCGTCCGCGCTATCCTGCATCAGGCGAATGCAGTGGGGCGCGGACTGTGGTCGGCATGGGACATCATTGCTTGGGTCAGACGCGTGGTCATCTCCGCTTGCAGTGCAGCACCGTCGGGTTGCCCATAAAGGTTCCGCATTTCGTTTGGGTCATTTGCGCGGTCAAATAATTCACCATGGGCCAGTCCGTCATAGACGGTCAGGCGGGCGGCATCAGTCACAAGCGTGCGCATGCGCAGTGACTTGCCGGTATGGACCATGTCATGGACCTGATCTTCCTCAATCAACACAGCGTCGCGCGGCCTGAGGGACGGGTCATCTAGAAGCGGCGTCAGGTCGTGGCCCTGCAGGCCTTGATACCCTTCTGCACCAGCGAGCGATAATGCCGTCGCTGCCAAATCGAGCGAGCCAACAAGAGATTGGCTGACCCCAGAGTCCTTCCCTGGCGCTTTGATGAGCAGCGGCACATGAATGCAGCCATCGTAATGCATGGCACCTTTCAGCATCATGCCGTGGTCGCCAAACATATCGCCGTGGTCTGTCGTGAAAATGACGATGGTGTCGTCTGCGAGGCCAGAGTCTTCCAACGTGTTCAGCACCCGACCAATGCCGTCATCGACCATGGCGATCATGCCATAGGCGCGGGCGGCCATTTCACGATATTCGGCCTCAGTCGGGGAGAATGGGTTGACGTGGGCACGCAGTGGTTGGCCGCGCTTTTTCAGCATGCGCTTATATTGCGGCGTGGAATTCTCGTGGGCGTCGTTGAACGTCTCCGGCATCGGCATGTCTGCTGGATCGAACATGTCGAAATACTTGCCGGGCGGCGTAAAGGGATGGTGCGGGTCTGGGTAGGAGCAGACGGTGAAGAACGGCGCATCGGAGCGTTCGGCGGCGTGGGTCTTGACGTAGTCTTGGGTCCGTTCCGTGATGTATGCGGTTGGATAAACCTCTTCAGGGACAGATGTTCGCCAGACATGCACCGCCGGGTCGGAGACCTCGATAGCATTTTTGGCACCGCGCAAATCTGCTAGATCGAACCCCTTGGCCTTGGCCCAATGATAGTAGTGGCCAGTGCAGCCATCCGAATGACCGACGGATAGATCAACCTGGGAGAAGCCGTAATAATCGTCGGGCATATCCACCCATCCGGCTTCATGGCGCTGCACATCCTCATAGCGATCCCAGCCGTCTGTCAGGTTATCCTGTCTGGCATCTTGGTCCGGTAGGTTGGGGAGCGCCTTTGCCAATTGCTCCGGCGAACTGCCCATATTTTGCAAGTGGCATTTGCCGATATGGGCCGTGTGATATCCGGCTTGTCTCAGCACACGCGGGAACGTCTGCGCATGTGCATCCAGCGGAATGCCATTATAGCGACTGCCATGCAGCGACGGCATACGCCCTGTGAACATCGTGGATCGGTTCGGCATGCAAATCGGGTTCGCCACATAGGCGTTCTCAAAGTTCATGGCTTGGCTGGCAAGCCGATCCAGGTTCGGTGTGCGCACAACCGAATTACCGCCATAGCCCATCAGATCAGGCCGATGCTGATCCATGATGATCATCAAGATGTTTGGGCGCTTCGCCATTAGGGTCAGGCCTTGCCGCGCAGCATCTCAATAATGCCGGAGAAGTCTTTGGCGCCGCTGCCCATGTTGGAGAAGAGGGCAAAAAGCGCCTGGGCTTCTGAGCCTAGCGGTGTGGATACGCCCGCTTTCTGGGCGGCATCCTGTGCGAGGCGGAGGTCTTTCAGCATCATGTCCGCCGTGAACCCAGCCTGATAACCGCGGTTTGCGGGGGAGGCGGGCGCTGGGCCGGGAACTGGGCAGTAGGTGTTCAAGGCCCAGGAAGATGCCGTTGCCGTTGAGCAGACATTGTAAACAATCTGCCGGTCGATCCCGAGCGCGTCCGCCAAGTTAAAGCCTTCCGCCACACCAATCATGGAGATGGCCAACATCATGTTGTTACAAGCTTTAACGGCTTGCCCGGCACCCGCACTACCGCAATGGACGATCGTTTTGCCCATGGCATCGAACGCTTTGGCACCGCGCTCGAACGCATCGGCATCACCGCCGACCATGAACGTCAACGTGCCGCCTTCAGCACCGCCAGTACCGCCGGAAACAGGGGCGTCGAGCATTGCGAACCCGGCTGCATCAGCGGCCGCAGCCACTTCACGGCTGGTCGCAACGTCGATGGTGGAGCTGTCGATGAACAGCGTGCCTTTTGGGGCGTTCGCGAAAATACCCTCCTCGCCCATATAGACTTCACGCACATGGGCACCGGCGGGCAGCATGGTGACGACGATTTCGGCGTCCTTCACAGCCTCCGCGACCGTTGGGGCTGCCGTAGCGCCCGCCGCTTCCGCTGCTGCGACGGCTTCTGGCGACAGGTCGAACGCCCGCACTTGATGCTGCGCTTTTGAAAGATTGGCGGACATTGGTCCACCCATATTGCCGACGCCGATAAATCCGATACGGGCCATGATGCTATTCTCCGTTACAACTGATCTAGAATGTGAGGTCGCCGACTTCTGGCACCTCGAAATGGGTTTGAACGTCAGAGGGTGCGACGTCTTCAATGCGGGTGTCGCGCCACTTCGGTTGGTTGTCTTTGTCTACGATAAGGGCGCGTACGCCTTCGCGAAACTCCCCCATCTGGAAGGATTTAAGCGCGATCCGGTATTCCAGGACGAGGCAGCCTTCGAAATCAAGCTTTGCGCCACGCTCTAGCTGCTCCCATGCGAGCGCGACCGAAAGCGGAGACTTGGAGCGGAGCGCCTTCAGCTGCTTCGCCACCCATTCGCTTTCGCTTGCGGCAAGCGCTTCCAGCACGGCGTTTAAGCTGGGTTGGTCGAATGCGGCAGTCACATCCGCCCGGTTTCCGGCCAGGCGGCCAGTGGGCGCTGGTTCAGCGGCGCTTTGAATGGCGGCGGATACACCTTCTGATGACGCGTCCGCCAGTGCTGCAATCAAAGCATCCGTCTTCGCAACCGGAAGGTAGGCATCCGCCAGCCCTTCATCCACGCAATCGCCGCCGTCAAGCCTGCCGCCTGTCAACGCCATATATTGGCCGAGGCCACCCTTAAGACGCGGTAGAAAATAGGTGCCGCCAACATCCGGGAAGAAGCCAATGCCCGTTTCCGGCATCGCGAAGGTCGTTGCATCCGTCGCGATCCGATGGCTGCCATGCACCGAAACACCAACCCCGCCACCCATAACAATGCCGTTGTAAAGCGCCACATAAGGCTTCGGATATCTCTTGATCACATTGTTCAGCCGGTATTCTTCGCCGAAGAATTCTTGCGGGTAAGCCATGTCCCCAGCTGTCATTTCATCGTACAGCTTCTGGATATCTCCGCCAGCTGCGAACGCTTTGCCGCCAGCACCCAGGATCATCACCAATTGAACATCGTCATCGGCAGCCCAGGCCGCTAGTTTCGCCGCCATGGCGCGCACCATCGCCAACGAAATAGCATTCAATGCCTTAGGCCGGTTCAGCGTGATCAACCGCAGCCCGCCCCGCTCTTCAAACAGAATATCGTCGGTCATGCTACCTCAGCTAAGGAAATTGTACTGGTGAACTGATGGCTAAAGATATCGCATAGCCAATTTGTGGCGTGAAGAGTCCACTGGCTAATCTCTCGGCTATTACTGCGCATAACCCCAATGTGTCTATCGCTTCACGCATTCCTCTCCCCCGTTTCGGAGGTGAGGAGACCTTGGGGCAAAGATCAGTGGTGCTTACCGCAGAATTGCCTGTTTATCGGGCTTGTTACCCAGCCCTCGTTTTATCCAGAAGTTTGCGGGCGATGATTACGCGCATGATTTCGTTGGTGCCTTCCAGGATTTGGTGGACGCGGACATCGCGGACGTGGCGTTCTAGGGGGAAGTCTTTGAGGTAGCCGTAACCGCCATGGATCTGCAGCGCCTCGTTGCAAATCTCGAAGCCTGCGTCTGTAGCGAAGCGTTTGGCCATGGCGCAATGGAGGGTGGCGTCTGGGGATTTGGCGTCTAGGGATCGCGCGGCGCGGTAGGCCATAAGGCGGGCGGCGTCCAAGTTGGTCGCCATGTCGGCGGCTTTGAACTGCAGCGCCTGAAAATCTGCCAGGCGCTGACCGAAGGCTTTGCGCTCGTCCATATAGGCCATTGCTGCATCAAGTGCGCCCTGGGCCGTGCCGATGGAGCAAGCGGCGATATTGATGCGGCCCCCATCCAGCCCAGCCATAGCGATCTTGAAGCCTTCGCCCTCTTCGCCGACACGGTTGGCGACGGGGACGCGGGCGTCCTCAAACAGAACCTGTGCTGTCGGCTGGCTGTTCCAGCCCATCTTCCGCTCTACCTTGCCGAATGAAAGCCCCGGCGTGTCTTTCGGGATAATAAGGCAGGTCACACCCTTTGGCCCATCGGCCCCCGTCCGCACCATGGTGACATATACGTCTGAAACCCCAGCGCCGGAGATAAACGCCTTACCGCCGTTCAGCACATAATCATCACCATCCCGCACGGCCTTGGTAGAGAGGGCGGCAGCGTCTGAGCCGGATCCAGGCTCCGTCAGGCAGTAGCTGGCGATCTTGGCCATGGATGTGAGGTCGGGTAGCCATTGTTGGCGCTGGTCTTCATTGCCGAAGCGGTCAATCATCCAGCCGGACATATTGTGGATCGACATAAACGCTGATGTGGAGGTGCAGCCTTGCGCCAGGGCCTCAAAAATCAGTGCGGCGTCTGTCCGGGTGAGGGCGGATCCGCCTACATCCTCAGACACGTAAATTCCAGCGAAACCAAGCGCCGCCGCTTCCCGCATTACCTCCACCGGGAAGATCGCTTCTTCGTCCCACTTGGCGGCGTGGGGCGCGAGCTTATCTTCGGCGAAGCGGCGGGCGGCGTCTTGGAACGCCGTTTGGTCATCGGTGAGATTAAAATCCATCGGCGCTGTTCTCCTGGGCGGGCCGCCTAAAGTTTAGTCGGGCGCAGGAGTGTGATCAATCCGGGACGCGATCCATGATGTGACATTGGTTCCATCGCGTGACATCGTTTGGCACAGTATAATTCGGCCAAATTGGTATTTTCCGCGAAGGACCTCTGTCATGACCACCGGCGCTTATCCCCAAATCCGCATGCGTCGTAACCGGCGGGACCATTGGAACCGGCGCTTGGTGCGCGAGAATATCGTGACGGTGGATGATTTCATCTGGCCGATTTTCGTGGCCGAGGGCGAAGGCAAGAAAGAAGAAATTGACGCCATGCCCGGCCAATTCCGCTGGAGCCCGGACCGCATTGCCGAAGCCGCCCGTGAAGCAGCGGACCTCGGCATCCCCGCCGTCGCCATCTTCCCGGAGATTGAGAAAGCCAAGAAAGACCCCGACGGTTCCGAAGCCCTCAACCCCCATAATATCGTCGTGCAGGCGATTAAGGCGGTGAAAGCTGAAGCCCCCGATATCGGCATTGTGTGCGACGCAGCGCTCGACCCGTTCACCAGCCACGGCCAGGATGGGCTGGTGCGGGAAGGCTATGTGGTCAATGACGAGACGATTGACGTGCTCTGCGCCCAATCCGTACTGCAGGCGGATGCCGGTTGTGATGTGATTTCACCCTCCGACATGATGGACGGCCGCGTTGGTGCTATCCGCAAAGCGTTGGATGAGGCAGGGCATGATCATGTCCGCATCCTCTCCTACGCCGCCAAATATGCGAGCGCCTATTACATGCCGTTCCGGGACGCCATTGGCTCCTCAACCTTCCTGGGC
Source organism: uncultured Alphaproteobacteria bacterium (assembly GCA_938083135.1). Taxonomy (GTDB): domain Bacteria; phylum Pseudomonadota; class Alphaproteobacteria; order Bin95; family Bin95; genus VMCJ01. The sequence continues at coordinate 12,634 of CALLKY010000154.1, forward strand.
CAGGGCGATAAAAAGACCTACCAGATGGACCCCGCCAATACCGATGAGGCGCTGCGGGAAGTCGCGCTCGATATCCAGGAAGGCGCAGATATGGTCATGGTGAAGCCGGGCCTGCCGTATTTGGATGTCATCCGCCGCGTCAAAGATACCTTCCAGATGCCGACCGTCGCTTACAATGTATCCGGTGAGTATTCCATGCTGAAAGCGGCGGGCGAACGCGGCTGGCTGGATTATGACCGCGCGATGATGGAAGTGCTCATCAGCTTCAAACGCGCGGGCGCAGATGCGATCCTCACATATTCAGCGCTAGAGGCCGCACGCCTCATCCAATCCGGCTACGAAGGATAATCTCTTATGCTCAAATCCCGCCAAGTTGGCACGTCCGGCCTCAGCGTTTCGCAGTTGTGCCTTGGCACCATGAATTTCGGTGTGCCGGGCAAGGGGCATCAGGGGGATTGGACGTTGTCGATTGATGATGCGCGACCGATCTTCAAGGCAGCGCTCGACCACGGCCTTTATTACTTCGATTGCGCGAATGTTTACGGCCTGGGTGCCTCTGAAGAAGTGACGGGGGAGATTTTGCGCGGGCTGACAGGGCGGGACAAATATGTTCTCACCACCAAGCTCTCCGCGCCCATGGGCCGGAACCCTAACCAGGGCGGCCTCTCCCGCAAGCACATCATGGAGGGGATTGACGCCAGCCTGAAGCGCTTGGGCGTGGATTACGTGGACCAGCTCATCATCCATCGCCACCCCAATGGCGGGCTCGCCAAAACCAGTGCGCCCAATGAAGAAGCCATGGAAGCACTGCATGATGTGGTGAAGGCTGGGAAGGCGCTGTATCTGGGCGCGTCCAGCATGTTCGCCTGGCAGTTCACGGAGTTGCAGATGCTGGCCCAATATAAGGGCTGGACCAAGTTCATCTCCATGCAGAACCACTACAACCTGATCTACCGTGAGGAAGAGCGGGAAATGAACCCCTATTGCGCCCAATCTGGCGTCGGCCTCACCCCATGGAGCCCCCTGGCGCGCGGTATCCTGACAGGTGCCTATAAAGGCGGCCTGGACGGCGGCACGACCGCCCGCTCAACAGGGGCAGACGCCAAACGCACCAGCGGCCTCTATCTCGGCGAAATGGATTTCCAAATCGCCGCCCGCGTGCAGGAAGTCGCAGCCCGCCTAGGCCACACCCCCGCCCAAATCGCCGTCGCCTGGCTGCTAAACAAGCCAGAGATCACAGCCCCAGTGATCGGCGTGTCACGGGTGGAACAGCTAGACCAGCTCGTCGCGGCGGCGGATATCGTGCTAGATGCGGCGGACGTGGCGTATTTGGAGGAGTTGTACCAGCCGGTGGAGAATTTGTTGACGCTGGGGAGTTCTTGAGATGGCCAAGGTTGCTGCGATGGTCCTGATGCACTCGTAGGAAATTGATCTTGGGGCTGGCCTAGATAGCTGAGAAAGGCTATGCAGGTCATATGGTTAGCATGCGTCGGCGGAGTAGGCTTCCGCGAAGTATTCAGATTGAGCTGATCAAGTATTTCGTTGCAGGTTCGACGGCGCGCTCAG
>CALLKY010000155.1 GCA_938083135.1 uncultured Alphaproteobacteria bacterium
AGGATATGACTGCGCACCAAACTGTAGAACAGTTGGGGGACTTTGACGGAGTGGGGCTACGTGCTAAGTTATTGATATTACTTGAGGTGAATTTGGTTTGGCTCATCAGTGAGGAGTTCGTACTCCCACTCTCCTCCGCCAACGTCGTTTGCAACGCAAACGACGGATACCAACCTAACCTATCATTCGACCGGCAGGCTTTTGCAAAGCAAACGCCGAGAGGTCGCACACCATCCTAATAAGGCGCATCCCCCGCGACTAACACCCGATGCAGCATCCGCCCTTCTGCAAAATCATAGTCAGCATGGGCGACATGCATTTGGCTGCGATTATCTGTGATCACAAGATCCCCTGCCCGCCATTTATGCCGATAGGTAATCGCCGGAACGATAGTTTGCTCAAGCAATCGGTCTAAAAACGCCAAGCTTTCCTCCGGCGTCATCCCATCTAAGCAGGCGACCATGCCCGGATGAAAGAAGATCGCCTTCTTGCCGGTAACAGGATGCGTGCGAACCAGCGGATGCCGCCCAGGTTCCTGATGTTTGGCGCGATCTTCGGCGGTTGAGTATCGGTCATCAATCTTCGTGACCACAGTCATCCCGGCCACTTCTGCACGCAAATCTGGCGGCAGATTTTTGAACGCAACCTGCATGTTGGCGAAGCTGGTATCCCCGCCGGATGACGGCAATTTTACCGCATAGAGGGCCGTGTAATTTGGCGGCCGCTCCTGATGTGCATGGTCCGTATGCCAATCCCGGGCACCAATGGGGACGAACTTACCGTCGCCGCCAACTTTCGTATTACGGCTGTCCAGAACCACGATTTCTGGGTATTCCGGCATACGCAGAGTTTTGAGATGCTGCGGCATAATTTCGCCCAACAGGCCGATGGCTTTAAGCAATTCCGGCGGCGTCAACGCTTGCCCCCGAATGACCATCACAAGATGCTCAATCAGAGCTGCTTCAAGATCTGCAGCAATTCCGGGATCAACAGGCTTAGACAGGTCCAAGCCTGTCACTTCAATGCCAAGCGCATCGGATAATGGAGTGAAGATCGGCGTCATCTGCACCTCCCGTCTCTTTGTTATCCAAGGTTTATGACGCGAATACCGATAGAGCTGCCGGCGACATCGGCCTGGGCATCCTCAACCTTAATGTCAGGCGGTAACGTCACGCCTTTCTCGAAGGCGTCATTGGTTAGAAGTATCTGGTCTGCTGCCGCCATATCCTCACCCAGCTTGGAGGCCCGGTTCACCGGATTACCGTAGAAATCGGTTTCATCCACCAACAAATACCAGCCCCAATCAATTCCGATTGAAATGTGGATGTCGTAATCGTCAGAAGTTTCGCGGTTCAGCATGGTGAAATGCGTATGCAGCAGTAGCCCGGCCTGAAGGGCATCATCGACCGTTTTGAAGCGGGCAAAGCAATTATCCGCCTCAAACTTCACAAGCTCGCCATTTGTCCGCCGGATGATAGCTTTAGCCGCAATCTGCATCCGGCGCACCATGGAGAGATAGTGCAGCGCGCCAAACTGCGCCGTCAGCCTGGAAAACCCAGTCATATCGAGCACGAACACCGCGCCCTCCATGCCGTAATCTTTCCATACCGCCGCTTCAATCGCTTCCCGGCCAGGGCGATCCCAGGCGTAGGCATAGGCTTGCAGCCAGTCGTTAAAGTCTTCGTTTCCAGACATATCCGCTCCCCTGATTACGGGAGAAGCTAGTCTATTCTAGGCGGGCACAAAATAGACGCAGATCACACTTCGGCCGACCAGTAGGTCGAAGCGTCAGGAAGCAATGGCGACGGGGGTGTCTTCGGCATCATCGAACATTGGCGCTTGGTGGTTGCGCGCCTCGCTGAGCCGCCGTGCGATTTCGTCTTTGAGTTCTAAACGTTGTTTTCTTAACTGGTGCAGTTGGGCTTGGTCTGTTGTCAGTACGTGATGCATCAGCGCATCAACCTGTTCACAAGCGGTGAGATAGTCATCAACCAGTTTCGAGAAATAGAGGCTAGCGCGAATCAGCAGGCGCGCCTCATCAGCAAAGTTCGGAAAATCCTGTTCCAGTTTTTGATGCATGCTTGCAATCAATGTCGTCATCCTTCCGCAGTTGATACAGAAGACTGTACGCATGGATGGTAAATGTGGATTTCCCAGAAAATGCTTATAGTGCAACGACTAAGGCGTAATCCCTTTTATACTGCTGCATACATATGGCCAGCATTCAGAGCATTGAACGGATCGAATGTACGCTTCAGCCCTTGCGTTAATTGCAGGAGTGGCGCGGCCAAAGGCTCGAAGACCTCCACAGCAGCGCGCACGCTTTGGTCCGCCCGCATTAACGTGCCGTGGCCGCCTTGGGCCGTGATCAATGGCCGGATTACGTCCGCACCGGCATTAGGCGCATCACCTGCTACAGCCAGCCAGATAAGCCCGCCGGCCCAATCGTAAAACACATCGACTTCAAGCGATTGTGCAATTTCCGCAACCAGCTTTGGTCCCTGTGTCGGTGCGGTTGAGATACGCCAAAGCGCGCGCGGATCTGGCGCTTGGAAGGGGGCCACATCCCGAACACCCTCCCAGAACGCCGCAGAAGGCTCTGCTTCCAGTTCCGTCAATTCAAGGCCTGCAGGTAGGAAGGATCGGATTGCGTTGGTTCGGTAATCAAGCGAGTCCGGGAAGCCTTCCAATCGCAGTGCTGTCACTGCACCAGCCCCACCGACACCACCAATTGCAGCGGCCGCCGTTGCTGGCAGATGTGCTGCACCAACAGGTTCAAATGGGCTTTTGAACGCGGCAGACATCATCGCTTGCGCTGCAGCGTCATCAAGCCCGTGTGCTAGCAAAGTGACTTCGCTATTGGCGAACGGCAGCACCTTGAAAGTCGCGTCTGTAATGGCACCCAGCGTGCCAAATGCGCCGGTTGTCAGTTTGCAGAGATCATAGCCTGTGACGTTCTTCATCACGCGGCCACCGCCTTTCAACGCCTGCCCCTGGCCATCAACAAACCCGACGCCAACCACGTAATCCCGCGCCGCACCCACCGCGACCCTGGAAGGGCCAGAAAGTGCCGCCGCAACGACACCGCCCATGGTGGCCAGTCCGCCAGCATCACCATACAGACCCGTCAGATCAGGCGGATCAAACGGCAGGCGTTGGCGTTTTTCAGCAAGCGCCGCCCGCGCATCGGCCAGCGTCTCGCCAGCCCGGAACGTGGCGTAGAGTTCAGACGGACTGTATTCGACGACGCCTGTGAGGCCGTCCAGCTTGAGCGTCCGTTCAGTTTGCATAGGCCGACCAAGGCCGGACAGCCCGCCCCCGCCTTCAATCGCCAATGGCACACGGTCCATCACGGCGTCTCGAATAGCGTCTTGAACGTCTGCGACCGTGCCTGGCTTCAGGACAGCGGCAGTCATTCCGCTGCCTCCATCTGGACCGGGCTAAGGATCGGCCCAGCCAGCCCAGGATTATCAACCAGCGGGAAGACCTTATGGGGGTTCATCAGGTATTTGGGATCAAACACCCGTTTCATTCTGCGCTGTAGGTCAAGTTCTGCGGGCGTAAATTGCTCGACCATCAAGTCTCGCTTTTCAACGCCAACGCCATGCTCACCCGTCAGGCAACCGCCGAGTTCAACACAGAGCTTCAGGATATCGCCGCCACATTCTTCAGCGCGCTCCGTCTCACCCGGCTCATTCGCGTTATACAGGATGAGTGGGTGCAAATTGCCGTCACCCGCATGGAAAATATTCGCAACTTCAAAGCCGTAGCTGTCACAGATGCTGCTGATCCGATCAAGCGCTTCTGGCAATTTGCCGGTTGGGATCGTGCCATCCATACAGAAATAATCTGGTGAGATACGGCCGATAGCACCGAATGCAGATTTCCGCCCCTTCCAGATCGCCAAGCTTTCAGCAGCAGATTTCGCCACGCGCTCATAGGCGGGCTTGAAGTCTGCGGCGATCTTTTGGATGCGGCCAAGCATGGTGTCAATTTCGTCGTTGGAGCCCTCGACCTCGATAATCAGCAACGCCTCAACATCCAGCGGATATCCTGCGTGGGCGAACCGCTCTGTCGCGTGAATGGCAGGCTTGTCCATGAATTCAATCGCAACCGGGATAATGCCGGATGAAATAATCGCATCCACGCACTCGCCAGCAACTGCACTTGTCTCAAACCCATACAAGATCGGACGCGCACCTTCTGGTGAGTGCAAAATGCGCAAAGTCGCTTCCGTCACCATGCCAAGCGTGCCTTCGGACCCGGTGATCAGGCCAAGCAGGTCCAGCCCGCCCGCATCCAAGTGCTTACCGCCAAGCCGCACGATATCGCCAGTGGTCGTCACCATCTCAACGCCCATGAGGTTGTTGGACGTCACGCCATATTTCAGGCAATGCGCGCCGCCGGAATTCATGCCAATATTGCCGGCAATGGTGCAGGCAAGCTGGGATGACGGGTCTGGCGCGTAGAAGAATTTGTCCGGGCTCACGATATCTGTCACGCCAAGATTGGTGACGCCGGGCTGCAGTGTGATCGTACGGTTGTCGTAATCGACATCCAGAATATCGATCATCTTAGACACGCCGATAACAATCGCATCCGCCATTGGCAGCGCCCCACCAGCGAGGGACGTCCCAGCACCACGCGCAACCACCTTCACGCCCCGCTCATGGCAATATTTCATGACAGCAGCGACTTCAGCCGTTGTTTCCGGCAGCACCACGCCCAACGGCGTTTGCTTATAGGCCGTCAGGGCATCGGTTTCGTATGGTTTGATCTCATCCGGGTGATCAATCACGCCGTCAGGTGCCGCGATCAGCCCCTTCAGGTCATTCAGGATTTCATCCCGCGCCGCCAGAATTTCCGCATCCGGTTCCGGTAAAGCCACCATAACCCAGTCTCCCCTACCGCCTACATGGCCCAGTCGCCATAACCAGCATCATATCAGGTATTCCGACAGCAAGCCCCGGTCAATCCACGGCGCCACAGGGTGGAAAGAATGTAGTTATGTCGTTGATTATCTCTGTGATGCCCTAGCGATAAATATCTCAATATCCGCCTCCGAATATCCCAGCAGCCGCCCTATTTCTCGGCAATCATTCGCAGCGGCCTTGCACCAAACGCTGTACTTGGTTTGGCTCAGCTTGAATGCGGGCTTGATGCGCCATTCTTCACCGGGTCGGGCGTAGAATTCGTGGCGGAGGGTGCGATCATCAGGAAGCAATTCATTGAATGTTGCCATGACGATAGTGCCGCTGGCGACGTGAGGAGCGAAGGCTGCGGTCGGGAGAACTGTGTCTGGGCCAGGCAGGTCTGAAAACATTGCGAGAGGCTTTTCGCCTGAGAGCATCAGCTCCAGCTCTTTGTCATTATGGGGGCCGACGCCAGCGGGCAGCTCCGGGAAATTATCAGGCATTCGTGAAGGCCTTACATATCTCGCCCAATACCTCCCCCGCCGCTTCCGGCCCAAACGCCGTCATCACATAGCGGTCCGGCCTAACCAGCATCAATGCATCGCGATGGGCATGGATGGGGCGGAAGGTTTCCGGGTCCGTCTTCCATGCGTCAACCGGTAGAGAAACACGGGCGATGGGGGCGGGCCACGCACTCAAATCCGCCTGCTCCAGCCATTTGCGGCAGGTTGCGTTTTGCGCGATCAAGGCGAAGCCGGGGCCGAGTTGGTCGTCCAGCCATCCGTCTGCCAGCTTTGGGTTGGGCAGCATGGCGCCGATCAGGCTGGCGGGTGGCTCATCCGGCGCGCCCATGCCAATGAACAGACCATCGGTGTAGCGTGGTTTGGGCTTGAAACGCATGCCGATGATGTAGTCGCGGGCGTCTGGGAAGCGTTCCAGACCCAGCATTAAGGCATCGCGGAACAGCGCCTTGCCTTGGCCAACGGGCATCACGACTTCACCCATGGCGACCGCCAACTGCACCATTGCTTTGGCGGGCGCGCGGCGCTCCGCCTGATAGCTTTCCAGGATCGCAGGATCAGCACCATCCGCCACCAGCACGGCTTTCCAGGCGAGGTTATGGGCGTCGCGGATACCGGAGTTCATGCCTTGGCCAGCGAACGGCGGTGTCAGATGGGCGGCATCGCCTGCCAGCCACACACGGCCTTCGCCCCAACGCTCAGCAATACGCGCTTCAAACCGATAGACGACGGCGCGCATGATATCATCCGGAGCGAGGGGGCGGATGGGTGCGAGCAAGCGTTGCAGGGTATCGAACTTCAGCATTTCGTCTGCTGTTTCGCCGGGCAGCAGCATGAACTCATAGCGCCTGCCGCCGAATGTCGTCGGGATTGAAACCCAGGGCCGGGCGGGGTCACAGAAGAACTTAGAGACAGGCTCCTGGTCCGCATCCCGGTGTAGGTCCATGACGATCCAGTCCTGGGGATAGGCCTCCCCCGGCATGTCGATGCCAAGCGCATCCCGTGTCTGGCTGCGCGCGCCTTCCGCCGCGATCATAACTGCGGCCTGGACAGGCGTGCCCGCGACCATCGCTGTTATGCCGCCCGGGAACTGTTCGAAGCCTGTCATGTCCGCGCCATCAATCAGTGTTGCATGGCTGAACCGTTCCAGGCCCGCACGCAGGACATGCTCAAGCTCCGGCTGGTGGAAATTGTTGCGGCGGGGCCAGCCGTATTCAACGGGGCCAGGGCCAACTTCGCCCACAATACCGCCCCGCTCATCCACGTAACGGGACCCAGCGCCAGGGCGCAGGATTGCTTGCAGCAGGTCGGCAAGGCCAGCGGCGGCGATCGTGCGGCACCCCTCATCATCAATCGATATCGCGCGCGGCAGGTTTAGGGGTGCCGGGTTTCTGTCCACGATCAGGACAGATTTACCGGCGAAAGCGATGTGATTTGCGGCGACGAGGCCCGTTGGACCTGCCCCTACGATCAGCACATCAACGGACTTGGGAATATCTTGGCGCATGCCTTTCGTATAGCGCGACGGAAGGCTTGCTTGAAGGGTGTATCAAAAAGCGGGTTCAGCGCCCATCACCTCTGCGTAAACGCTGCCGAGTAACAGCAGAATATCTGGCCCGCCTGCTTCCGCAGCTTGCACCTGCTGCCGCGCGTCATCAGCCAGGGGAAAAGCGCGGTCCCGCCCGCTTGGTAGTGTGCTGAACAGATAGGCATAATCATCCGCACCACTGCCGGATGCAGGATCAACCCTCCCCATTCAACCGGGATTTCCCATGTGGGATCGTCCCAACCAGGAAAGCATGGTTGGGAAAGGCTTGATCTGCAAGGCTTTTGCTTTTGATGGCTGCCGAAGGGCTAATCTGGTTGGCAGAGGACTGATTGGCGGCCGTGCCGGGTTGA
>CALLKY010000156.1 GCA_938083135.1 uncultured Alphaproteobacteria bacterium
TCTGCGCAGCGCTAAGGCAAGAACATTCGATGCCTTGTTCCAATCAGTCGCACAAGCCTGCGACCTCTTCACTCCAGAAGACTGCCACAACTTCTTTAAGGCTGCTGGATATGTTGCAGATTAAATGGACGGCGCTCTAAATTCTGGTTAAGTAGGTTTTGAGCCAAAGGGTAACGCGGCCTCTCAGTGCTCGGGCACGAGAACAACTTTGCCGATCACTTTGCCACTCTCGATGCGCCGCAAGCCTTGCGCGAAATCAGCGAGCGGCAATGTGCAATCGATAACGGGTTGCACCTTGCCTTCATCAAACAGCGCGAACATTTCATCAAACATATCCTGCACCCTGGCGCGCAGAGCAGGGGAGGCTTGGGTTTTGCCCCAGGCCATGTAGAAGCCCCAATACAAGCCGATGATGCTGATGTTCTTGACCAGAATAAGATTGGCCGGAATTTGCGGTATCCGGCCTGATGCGTAGCCAATGGTCAAAACCCGGGCCAGGGGGGCCACACACCTTAGCGATTGATCGAACATGTCGCCGCCAACGGGATCGAAAACGACATCAACGCCGCGCCCCTCGGTCAGGTTAAGCACTTCGTCTTTGAACGCTTCGTCACGATAGTTGATGGCGTGGGCTGCACCATGGGCGAGGGCGGCATCGGCCTTTTCCGCACTGCCGACTGTCGCAATGACCCGTGCGCCAAGCGCTGCGCCAACCTCAACCGCAGCAAGCCCGCTGGCCCCAGCACCGCCGTGGACCAGTAGGGTCTCACCCGGTGTGATCTGCGCCCGCCATTGGAGGGCGCAGTAGGCTGTCGCGTAGATCGTTGGAAAGTGTGTGGCTTGGGTGAATGGCAGGCTGTCTGGAATTCGAAAGACGTTGTTGGCCTCGACAACGGCCTCCTCCGCGAAGCCGCCTGAAGGCAGGCCTGCACAAACCCGGTCGCCGATGCGGAGATTAACGCCAGCATCGGGTCCCAGTTCTGTCACGATGCCGGCGATCTCTGTGCCAGGTGTGAACGGAGGAATGGCTTTGTTCTGGTGCTCGCCTTTGATCACTAGAAGATTGGCGAAACTGATGCCTGCCGCATGGATCGCGATCCGCACGCCAGACGGTGTCATCCGAGGAGGCGGTGTCGTTTCCAGCCTTAATGAGTCGATCCCGCCAAAATCATGTCCAATGACAGCGCGCATCAAGTGTTGGCCTTTCCGCCATGCCGTCCGTCGCCTGCTGCAAAGCGTTCGGCACCCGGTTGCGCTTCCTTGCGTCGTGCCTCGGCTGCGAGTTCCAGCTCCTGCTGGAACGCATCGGGCAGCAATAGGTCCCATTGCTTAATGGCAGAAAGACGGTCTGACCGCATTGCGATTTGTGGGAATGCAGCAATTTCATGCGCAAGTTCAATTGCTTTCAGAAGCGCTTGGCCGGGCGGCACAAGCCGGTCCGCCAGGCCGATCGCCAGGGCTTCCGTGCCAGAAACCTTGCGCGCGGTCAAAAGCATGTCCATGGCGCGCCCAGCGCCGATCAAGCGAGGCAGGCGCACGGTCGTGCCGTCACTCATCGGCACGCCCCATCGCCGGGACAGGACTGCGAAGGTCGCTGTTTCTTCAGCAACGCGCAAATCACACCGCAGGGCAACGCCTAGTCCGCCCGCGCAGGCAAACCCGGCGACTGCGGCGATGACGGGTTTGGACAGTGTATCATGGCATGGCCCATCAGGATCACCCGCCCAGGCGCGATAGTCCTGGCCGGCGGCAAGCGCCTTTAGGTCGGCACCTGCACAGAAAAAACCGCCAGCGCCGGTAAGCACGCAGCACCGTAATGCATCATCTTGATCGAAGGCTCTGAGCGCACGGGTTAGAGCGTCTGCTGTCTCATTGTCCAGGGCATTGCGGACCTCCGGCCGGTTTATCGTGATAATAGCAACAGGCCCATCCTGCTCATACGTCAATTTAGATGTGCCAGTTTCGAAAGACATCACTCACCCTTTAGCTGGAAAATGCGCTGTTCATGTGTTTCTGCCGCCGATGATGTTCAATGATGGCTGCGCAGAAGGCGACCGGGCAGGGCACCAGTGGCTTTGCCGTCACGCCATGTTGGAACACCAGCCACAAGCGTTGCGTCGAAGCCCGTGCAGTGCTGCAGGATCCGCTTTCCGCCCGCCGGTAAATCATAGTGGACTTCGGGCGCATTCAGCTGCAACGCGTCATAGTCCACTACATTGATATCGGCCCGCATGCCCGGCGCAATGCTGCCGCGGTCCTGCAGCCCGATGGCACGGGCATTTGCAGATGTTAGTCGCCGCACCATGTCTTCAAGCCCATGTTTCGGGCCACGCGCACGGTCACGGGTCCAGTATGTCAGCGTGTGTGCCATGTCGGTTGCATCACACATGATGCCAACATGCGCGCCGCCATCTCCAAGGCCAATCAATGTATTCGGATGGCCAAGCATTGCATGGACAGCATCCATGCCGCCATCCGCATAGTTCGTCATTGGATGATAGAGAATGGCGCGACCATTGTTTTCAAGCATGAGATCGTATGCGATTTCCGCAGGGTCTATGCCGCGCCGCCGCGCTTCTGCCCCGATGCTTGTGCTCGGGTCTGGCTCATATTCTGGCGGGTCGCCGAAGGGGTAGATCCAGTCCCAATCGCGTAGTCGCTTAATCTGCGCGGAATTGCCTGCGGGCTCGGCGATCAGGCGCGCGCGGAATGAAGGGTCCCGTAGGATTGAGACGCGCTCATCAATCGTCAGGGGGGCCAATTCTTGCCAACTTGGGCAACCAAGAAACGGATTCTCTGAAAGCTCAAAGCCAAGCAGAGTGCTAGTTGGCCGGCCTCGGACCTGGCCTGTAATCTGAATGCCATCGGCGTCTGCTGCTGCAATCCTGGTAAGCAAGTCTTGCCATTGCTCAGGATAGGCGTGCGTTTGCAAAAGTGTGAGGGTGAGCGGCCTTCCAGACCGTTTAGCCAAGCGGGTGAGCAGGCCAAATTCTTGGTCGATTGCAGCACCATAGTCACCAACGACCTGGAGCCAGCCACGGCCCACGTCGGCTACTGCATCGGCAATTTCAGCAAGTTCGGCTTCTGCCGCACCGTATGAGGGAATTGGCTCCCCCTCTGCTGTTTGATGTTGCAGGAGCCGGGAGGTCGAGAACCCGAAAGCGCCGGCGCGGATGCCCTCAGCCGTGAGTTCAGCCATCGCCTTGCGATCTGCTGCGGTCGCTTCCTCGCGCTCTGCACCGCGCTTGCCCATGACAAATACACGGAGTGCGGCATGGGGCACCTGAGTGGCGACATCTACATCAAACTGTCGTGTGGCCAGCATGTCGAGATAGTCTGGGAAACTGGCCCAAGTCCAAGGCAATCCCTCCCGCATGACGACTTCGGGAATGTCCTCCACCCCCTCCATCACTGAAATCAGCATGTCGTGGTCTTCTGGCCGCACGGGTGCGAACCCAACGCCGCAATTCCCCATCAGCACGGTGGTGACACCATTACATGAAGATGGGGTGATCTGGTTGGCCCATGTCACTTGGGCATCATAATGCGTGTGCACGTCGACAAAGCCCGGCATGACCAGCCGACCGCGGGCGTCGATCTCATCAATGCCGCTTTCGGGGATCTTTCCGACAGCGGAAATGTAGCCATCTGAAATGGCAACGTCCGCCGCAAACATTGGCCCGCCTGAGCCATCGACCACAGTGCCGCCGCGAATGACCAGATCTGGTTTGTCGCTCATTGTGTGCTGATCCCCAATTTCTCTGTTTTTGGGAGAATGGGAGCCTTACTCCGCCGCTGCCGCCCCGTCGTCGCGGACACGGCCTAGGGGGTCCTGAAAACGCTCCATCATTACAACGTCGAGGGATTTTTCGGAGGCAGCAAGCCAACTTCCTGGCCGGGTGCAGAACGCGTCTGCCTGATAGGGGGCGTCAGGCTCAACGCCATCGGCAAGGGCCTGCGCGCCTTGCAGCAGGAGCGTTCTGAACCGCACGACGGCCGCATCTGTGCCAGTTAAGGTTTCGCGGGTGCGGTCAACGATGGGGCCTTGGCTGTGCTGGATCATTGAATCCTGTTCAGCCAATCCTTTGACACCGGTGAATGTACGATGCTTCTGCTCATCCCGGTCGATCATGAAGTCATTGGAAGCATTGCGGACAGGCATGTAGTTCTCGTCACGCTCGCAGACGAGGCCCCAACCTGCATCCAATTTTGCCCGTTCCTCGTCGCCAAGTGGGCGCTCTGGATTCCAGGAATACGCGTAAGCCCAGCATGCGGTGTCTGATATCGGGACGATGGTGAAGCCGTGATAGGTTTCGCCTGGCATTGTTGATGGACCAGTGCCGTGGGCGGGGAACATATACTGGGTCATCCGCCAGTATTTTTGACCGTCAGCGGAACGGGCACCGGCGACAACGAAACCGCATTCGTGCTCAAGCACTTCAAATTGCGGCATTGGGTCATCGCGCATCCAGCGCAGGCGTTTTTCGTCTGCGGTGCTGTGCGGATGGTAGACCGATGGCTCACTGGGCGCGGGCATGTGCAGGAAACTGAAATGGGCTGTGTCTAGGTCGCCTTCGATAATCTGCGCCCAGTTGCAATCGAAGCGTTGCTTGGTGACGAAGCGATGGCTTTCAGGCACGCACGCAAATTCCAGCTTGGGGGAGTCCGGCAGAACGCCACCTGGCAGGGATTTGGCTTTAGGTCCCATATAAACCCAGATGATGTCCCCAAATTCCCGTGTGGGATAAGCCTTCGTTCTAACCGTCTTATGCAGGTTGCTGTCTGCTGGCACATTGGGCAGATCAAGCGCTTTGCCGTGGCGATCGAATTTCCAGCCGTGGTAGACGCAGCGAAGGCCGCATTCTTCGTTGCGACCAAAGAAAAGATTGGCCCCACGGTGCGGGCAATGGGCGTCCAGCACCCCAACATGACCATCACTATCCCGGAATGCGACGAGTTCTTCGCCCAAGACATCGATCCGTACGGGCGGCCCGTCTGCTTCGGGTAATTCTTCTGCCAAGGCGACCGGTTGCCAAAACCGCCGGAAATACGCGCCCATGGGCGTGTCGGCGTCGGTTTGGGTCAGCATATTATTCTGATCGCGCGAAAGCATGGGGCTTCTTCTTTATCTGGTCATCATATGTAGCACTGCCAGCGTGGGGCAGATCGCGGATAGTCGCAATAACCTATGACTTTGGATAATGCTGAGATGACGTGGCGATCATGAATTTACTGAAGAATGTCGCCAAATCGTCAAAGCCATCCAGCGGCAGGACCTCTGCCACAAACTGATCTGGGCGCACGATCACCAACGCGCCTTTCGCCCGGTCAATTTGGCGCTGATCAAAAATGTCAGGGCCGTGCTTTAAATCGGGACAGAAAACCTTTTCATAGTCGATCAGCCCGTATTTCCCTTTGGTTGGCTTAAGCAGCGGCGGTAATGCTTCAACATTCACGTCTTGATGTGAATTCTGGAACACAACACGCAGGTCTAGGACGCTATCGATATCGGCCCCTTTTGGTGTGAAGCAGTGGATTGGGCTTCGGGTATCGTTCGCTAAGAAATCGCAGAGCGCGGCGATGCTCCCGCCAGCCTGGCCAGCATCACCCTTTGCGGCGAATGCAATCAATCGCCAACGGCCATCAGCCTTAAGGGCGTGCCCTAGCTGCATAGGCTTCGCATCAGCCAGGCGGATTACCGGTGCAGAATGAAAACGCATGCCGGTTCTTAACCCTGCAGCCAGCGCTTGATGCAAGCCAGTGCCGGTGATCAGGGACGGGTCATAACGTGTTTCGACGCCGGCCGTGTAGCGGCCATGTTTCTTGAAATATTGTTGGAACTGGGCAGCCTCGGCGGCGTCTTTTGGTTTGGCGCTGAACAGGCGCGCCATGTCCTTATCAAAATCAATTAATTCAATTGCCTTAGCGCGGCGTTCTTCAGAATATGTATCAAGTAATGAGGGTGCCACTTGGCAGCGCAGCACTGCCGCCAATTTCCAGCCCAGATTAAATGTATCGGCCATGGATACATTCATGCCTTGGCCCGCCTTCGGGCTATGCGTGTGGCAAGCGTCGCCCGCGATGAAAATGCGTGGGGTCTGAGCACCGCGGTTCTCATCGGCGACATTGTCGAACGCATTACAGACCCGCTGGCCAATTTCATAGGCGGACCACCACGCCACTTCCTTCACATCCAATATATATGGGGCAAGGATTGCGCAGGCCTTTTCAATCAGCATCTCACTAGAAACATTGCTGTCTGCGGCGCGTTCGTCCCCGTGCAATTCATCCAGTTCGATATACATGCGTACCATGTACCCGCCTTCGCGCGGACTGATCAGAATGCTGCCATGGTCAGCCGATTGAATGGCAGCTTTCAGCCGGATATCTGGGAAGTCCGTGACAGCGAGCACATCCATCACACCCCAAAGCTGCCGCGCGGATTCACCCTTAAGCTCATAGCCCATGGCGTTTCTGACGGCGCTCCGCGCACCATCACACCCAACCACATATTTCGCACGGATAGTTTCCGTACTTCCTTCGCCATCAAGGCATTTGAAGGTGCCAGTGACAGGAAATTCTGCGTCATCCGTCAGCGCTAGTGATACCAGTTCGCGGCTGTAATCTGGCTGCAGACGGCTTCGTGAATGCCCCATGTGTTCAAGGTAGAAGTCATGCAAGCGTGCCTGGCTCAGAATGACATGTGGCATCTCGGATAGATCATCTTCGACATCCTGAATGCGGTCCGCGCGGGTAAGGCCAGCGCCATCTGTATCAGGCCGCCAGAACGCGACTTCGTTGACCCAGTAACTCTCCTTCAGGACTTTTTCGGCGAACCCAAACGCCTCAAACATTTCGACGGAACGGCAGGCGACACCATCTGCTTGGCCGACCTCTAATGGTCCTGGCTTGCGGTCTACGATCCGCGTCGTGATGTCTGGAAACGCAGACAGTTGCGCTGCAAGCGTCAACCCAGCGGGACCGCAGCCAACGATCAGCACATCTACAGCGTCGGAACGGATTGGGTCATCTTCAAGGCGCTCTGCGACCGAAGGGTCGCCGTTACGGTATCCGTTCAGGTGATACTGCATTCAGGCCTGCCTCAATTCCTATCGGGGATTTCCCATTTGCGGCTCCTGTCCGATGGTAGCCGAGCCAAATCAGCGCTTTCAAGCATTTTGTGCCTCCAGCTTGGTTCATTGGGTGAGGTGTGGCCAAAAACGGCGGTGATGGTGGCTATAGCGATCCATT
>CALLKY010000157.1 GCA_938083135.1 uncultured Alphaproteobacteria bacterium
ATGGATCGCTATAGCCACCATCACCGCCGTTTTTGGCCACACCTCACCCAATGAACCAAGCTGGAGGCACAAAATGCTTGAAAGCGCTGATTTGGCTCGGCTACCATCGGACAGGAGCCGCAAATGGGAAATCCCCGATCATACGGCTGTTGACGTCCGTGCCGCCGCCAGCGCCGGCATGGGTGATGACCTCAATGGTCTTGGACGGATACTTGTCATCCGCGAAAGCGGCTGTCCCGATGACGGCTGTCGCGGCTGCGACAGTCGCGATTTTCATGAAACGCATAATTCTCTCCCTCAAGAGCGCCGATCTTTCGCCGGCTGCATGGTTGTTGGTTCAAACGCCGAATCTTCAGGCAATTGCTGTTTGCCCCTGCCCAATTCGTACGCACATCTAGAAGCTTCCTCGCCTCAATCGCCATGGTCAAGTGATTCGGTCATGTTGCAGGCCGGGCTAAGGCGCTTACGATGGCCATGGAATCAATGGGAATGCAGGGCTAAAAATGGCTGAAACTGAGATATTTGACTATATTGTAGTGGGTGCTGGATCGGCCGGTGCGGCATTGGCCAACCGTCTTTCCGCATTGCAAGAAAACAAAGTCCTGCTGCTGGAGGCCGGTCCGGCCAGCCATCGCTGGAGCCGCATTCCTGTCGGCTACGCCAAAATGCTGAAGGACCCCACTGCCAACTGGTGCTACGAATCCACCCCGGAAGAAGGCACTGGCAACCGTGCCCTGCCCGCACCGCGTGGACGGATGCTTGGCGGCTCCTCCTCCATCAATGGCCTCGTTTTCGTGCGC
The DNA here is from genome assembly GCA_938083135.1 of uncultured Alphaproteobacteria bacterium. Classification (GTDB taxonomy): domain Bacteria; phylum Pseudomonadota; class Alphaproteobacteria; order Bin95; family Bin95; genus VMCJ01. The sequence goes on from CALLKY010000157.1 coordinate 801, forward strand.
GGCCAGGCCCAGGATTACGATACCTGGGCGCAGATGGGGAACCGTGGCTGGAGCTACCGGGATGTGCTGCCCGTCTTCAAACGCCTGGAAAGCTATGAAGGTGGGGCGGATGAATTTCGCGGCGATTCAGGCCCGCTCCGCGTGACCAACCCGGATGAGACCGGGCCACTCTATGATGCCCTGATCAAGGCCGCCGGAGAGGCTGGCGTGCCCCACAATCGGGACTATAACGGTGCGTCCCAAGAAGGCATCTCCATGAGCCAGGCGACGATTTCTGGCGGCAAACGGATGAGCACGGCGGCCTGCTATCTGGACCCAATCAAAGATCGCCCAAACCTTAAAATACAAACGGACGCGCTGAGCGAGCGCCTGTTATTGGAAGGCAAACGCTGCGTCGGCGTGCGCTATTCTGTGAAGGGCGAGCAGCGGGAAGCCCGCGCAGAAGGCGAAGTTATCGTCAGCTGCGGCTCTTTCAATTCCCCGCAATTACTGGAGCTTTCCGGCATTGGTCAACCAGATCGCCTGAACGATCTTGGGATCGATGTACAGCACGCCCTGCCCGGTGTGGGTGAGAACTTGCGCGATCATTTCGCCCCCCGCACACGCTGGGCCATCACCGCGAAGGGCTATACTTATAATGACCGGGGGCGTGGCCTTGGCCTGTTCGCCCAGGCGATGAAATACGCATTCCAAAAGAAGGGCATGCTCGGCATTCCAGCAGCCCCTCTCCGCGCTTTCGTTAGAAGCCGGGAAGGCCTGGAAGCGCCAGACCTTCTGCTCGGCTGGGTGCCAATGCTGTACGAGCTGAACCGCAATGGCGGGCCGAAGCTTTCCAAGCAATCCGGCCTCACCTGCTACGCCCACGCCATGCGCCCTGAGAGCAAGGGCAGCGTGCATATCAAAGAAGCCAGGGCCGGTGTGCAGCCCAATATCCGCTACAATTTCCTATCATCCCCGGCAGACCAGGACCTGACCGTGCAGGCAATCCGCATCGCCAGGGCAATCATGACAGCGCCTGCCATGGCTGATCTTGGCGTTACAGAGCTTCTGCCTGGCAGCGGTGAGACCAGTGACGACGCGATCCTGCAATGGGCGCGGGCGTTCGGCGAAACCACGTATCACCCGGTCGGCACCTGTAAAATGGGCTCTGACCCTATGGCCGTTGTTGATGATCGGCTGCGGGTTCGCGGACTGGACGGCCTCCGCATCGCAGACGCCTCCATCATGCCAACGCTGATTTCCGGCAACACCAATGCGCCAAGCATCATGATTGGCGAAAAAGCATCTGATCTGGTGCTGGAAGATGCGGCCTGACTGTCTGTTAGATCATACCCGCATCGCGGACTGCCGCCCGGTATGTCCGGCTGACAGGGATTTCCTGGCCGGTGGATAGGGTCAGAAACATCCGGCTGCCATCCCGGCGGGCGCCCTCAACGGCCGTGCGCGCAACCCAGTGGGATCGGTGAACCTGCAGCCCATCTGCGTCGCCCAATTCTTCCAGGGCGTCTGCGAAGCGCAGCAGCACCAGCGTCGCGCCTTTTGCAGTTTCGACCTCAACATAATGATCGTTCATTGAGAGGCGGACTAACGCGCCCCGAAGTTCTGGCGGCAAGCGGCGCAGCAAAGGTGTGCCGACGGTACCGGTTTCTGCTGATGGCGCAGGCTGCGGCTCCGCTGCCAGTTGCCGCCGTGAGATGGCGATACAGATGCAGCCAAGCGTCAACGTGATCACCAGAACAGAGCCAAAGAGCGACAGGACAGGCACGATATCCACAATATTTGGCCTGAAGACGACATTGGCGACATATACGGCCAGAGTCGCGGGGAAACTGATTGCGCCCGCGACCAGCAACACGACCGGGGCAAGCGGCTTCTTGTTCGCGCTCGCCCACATCGCCGCCGCTTGGAACGCAACCGCACTCATCGACCAGTTCACGATCATGATCGCGCCCCAGTACAGAATCCGCTGGCCAAGTGGCATGTCGTAATAGGTGCCGAACGGGCCGATATGCACAAACAAGCCAATACCGACGGCGCAAAGGCCCGCCTGCAGCAATAGGTTCGAAGGCTTGAATATTTCACGCATCGTGAAATGCATTCCGGTCATTTCGCGAAGTTTTCCGTGCGTTTCCCGCATTCTGCGTTGTTCGGGGGAGCGGTTGCTCGCAGGTTCAGTCCCCGTACTTGGGCATAGAAGTCGCCCAGGCCAATCCAAAACACAAGGGATGATATCCAATGCGCACTTTAAGCCTTTCAACAGTCGCCGCCGCACTGCTCCTCGTACCGGCCTTTGCCCAAGCTGGTGATCTAAGCGTCATGCTAGAAAATGTCGCGAATGCGGACGGTGCCCTGCTGGTTGGCGTTCACACCAAAAGCGCTGACTTCCCTGATGATGCGTCGCATGTGTCCGGCCAAATGCAGGCGGCGCAAGCTGGCGAAATCACGGTCCATTTCAAAAACTTGCCTGCAGGCCGCTACGCCATAGCGCTTCTCCACGACGCGAACAGCAACGGCAAACTAGACAGCAACCGCCTTGGCATTCCTGTGGAAGGCGTTGGCTTCTCCAATAACGCAACCGGCAGCTTTGGCCCGCCAGCATTTGCGAAAGCCGCGTTTGATGTACCGGCAGACGGCGTCGTCACCCAATCCATCAAACTGGCGTATTGAGGACCATACCCGTGATTACACGACGCAATTTGCTGAGCGGCATGGCCGCAGCGGGGCTGATGCACGGCCTGCCTTTCGCTGGACCGAACGCCATGGCCAAAGCTCAAGATGATTGGGCCAGGCTGTTCAAGGACGCCTTGGCTGATAATCCGCTGCTGCTTGGCTGGCAGGGCGTTGATGGCGCGCCGTTGGAGAGTGGTGCGCTTAATATCACCGGTGCGTGGCCGAAGGACCTATCAGGCCGCTTCTTTCGCAATGGGCCTGCGATCCATGAACGCTTTGGTAAACGGTTCCGCCACTGGTTTGATGCTGACGGCATGATCCAGGAATTCCGCATCGCCAATGGCCAGGTCCGCCACCGGGGGCGCGTGATCGATACGCCGAAGCGTCGACAGGAAACAGCGGCGGGCAAGCAATTGTTCAGCGGGTTCGGAACCCATGTCAGCGGCGGCCCTGCCGTGCGTGGGCCGGATACACTGAACACCGCAAATATCAGCATGCTTCACCATGGCGACGAATTAATGGCGCTTTGGGAAGCGGGATCGCCAACGCTGATCAATGCGGAGACTTTGGCTGCAAACGGCTTCAAGCAATGGCTGCCAGACCTGAAAGGTGCGCCGTTCACCGCCCATCCCAAAACGGATCCTGATGGCACGCTCTGGGCGTTCGGATATTCTGCCCTGCCGCGCCCAACGCTGCTGCTCTATCACGTCGACGCGCAGGGTGAGGTGAAGTCTGTGGCCGCCGTAAAAGTGGACTATACCGGCCTTCCCCATGATTTCGTCGTCACGGCAAAGCATGTGGTGATCATCTTGCCGCCACTCATTCTGGACCGGGATGCGCTACAGGAACCGAATGTTACCTTTCTGGATGCCCACAGATGGCAACCTGAATTAGGGACGCGCGTACTCATCGCAGACAAGAGCGACCTGTCGAAGCAGCGCTGGGCACAATTGCCGCCGGGATTCTTCTTTCATCACGGCAATGCTTGGGAGGAAGCGGACGGAACCATAAGGCTCGACCTCTGCTGGTCAAAAGGGCCAGACCTACTATTCGGCGCACTCCGCAATGTCATGCGTGGTGACATCACGCCCGCCGGCAACGGGTCACCCCACTATGCAAGCGTTAAACTGCCGCCGGGCCGCGATGGCGTGATTGATGTGTCGGGTGATGTCATGGAATTCACGAAGGTGGCCCCCAGCACTGTTGGTCAGCGGCACAACTATGTTTACGGCCTAAGCGCCGCTGCTGCTGACACATTCCCGTTTAACCGGCTTGTGAAGCGCAATCTGGCTTCGGGTGCGACAGAAATTTATGCGTTTGGAGGCCACATCATTGCGGAGGAACACGTGTTCGTCCCGCGCCCCAGCCAAAAAGCGGAGGACGACGGCTGGCTGATCGGCACGCACCTGGATACCCAGAAAGCCATCACGAATCTGGCCGTGTTCGACGCGCAGGCAGTTAGCGACGGGCCGCTCGCAACGGCAGCGCTGCCTTACCCTCTACCGCTCGGCTTCCATGGAATATTCGTGGCAGATACCTAATCCGCCGCGCTCTTAGCGACCCGGCTCAATCGCGGGGATGGCTTTAGCGACCTTCTCACCGGGATCAGAGAAAATGATCGTGAAAGAACGCGATTCGCCCGGCGCAAACGGTCCACCGCCAATAAGCTGGCGCTTGTCACGAACAATGCCGCCCTGCTTATCGAGCAAGCGGACACGGATATAGGCGTCAGGCCTTTCGCTCGACGCCTTATTCGTGACCTCACCCGTCACCTTCAGGTCATATCCACCCGCTGCAGAAGCCGCCCAAGCATGGGTGAGCTTCGAGGATTCAAGGCCGCCCGTGTCAGACACTGGTTTTTCAACTGGTGCCTCGGGGGTCTTACTCATGGCTGAGTTCGCGGAACCTGGGGCCATATCAGGCTTAGGATCGCTGGACATGCCAATCGCTTCATAAATTTTAGCGGATGCAGGCCATACGGATTTGATCTGGTCGGACGCAAGGAAAAATGCCGCTAGCAAGGCCAGTACCAGCATTGCCAGCGCTGCCCAGCCCATCCAGCCGCGACGGGGACGATCTGCAATCGGCGCAGGTGACCTGTCTCGTGGGACTGGATCAACCTGAACAGGCTTAGATCGGCTTGGCGGGTCTATATGGGGTGCGGCAGGCGTTGGCGCTTCGCTTGCCGCTTCAGCAGCAACCGATTCGTCTGGCGCATCATTAACGTCAGGCGCTGGCGCTGGCGCCGGCGGAATACCTTCGGTTTTCCACGTGGTTTCACAGCGCGCACAGCGCACACGTCTGCCGTCCTGGCCGATCTTTGCATCGGGTACCAGGTAGCGAGCGTTACAATTGGGACATGCGATCTGCATACGCGTCCAACGGCTCTCCCATGATAAGGATTTCCTGTATAGGAATAGGCGACCCTGGGAGGCAAGGCGGTCGACGTATGCATACTAAGCGTCATGAAGCGTCTGCGCCATTGTTTGATGGCCTTTCGCCAAAAGATACATCCGCGCCGGCGGCATCGCTCGCTGGCGTGACGCTAGCCTATGGCGATGAACCACCGGTCCTGAACGGCTTGAATCTGGCGATTCCCGCTGGGGCCTTCCGCTATTTGATCGGCCCGAGTGGGGCCGGAAAATCATCACTTTTGCGGCTGATTTATTTGGGCCAGCTGCCGTCTACAGGCCGGATTGAGCTGTTCGGAACGGACACAGCAGGCCTTGCGCCCGGAAAACTTGCGACGCTGCGTCGCAAAGTCGGCGTTGTTTTTCAAGATTTTCGCCTGCTGGAAGGCCTCCCGCTCCTGGATAATATCGCCCTGCCGCGCTTAATCGCAGGCGCTGCGGTGAATGAAGCACGGGCTGAAGCAGCGGAATTGCTGGAATGGGTCGGCCTATCTGAGCGATCCAATGCCCAGCCGCAAAGCCTGTCAGGCGGCGAGCAACAACGCGCCGCCATCGCCCGTGCGGTTATCAGCCGCCCCAGCCTGATCGTCGCCGATGAGCCGACCGGCAGCGTTGATGACGCCATGGCGGACCGGCTGATGGCGTTGTTCGAAGAATTAAACCGCCAGGGGGCTGCCGTCGTTATGGCCACCCATAGCCTGGCACTGATCGATAGATTCCCGCACCCGACGATCCGCCTTGGTGACGGCCAAGCCCACGAATCCGCGCCATGACCATACGCCCCCTCCTCCAAAAGCTCAGCCCCTTTGGCCGCGAAGAAAGTGCCGCTGCAGTGGCTGCGGGCGCGCTGTCCGGCGATTCGGCAGGGCGCATCCTGCCCTACGCGACGGCGCTGATGGCGTTTCTGGCAGCTTTGGCACTGGCGGCTGCACTTGGTGTTGGCGACGCAGCAACGCGCTGGTCCGCAGGATTCGGTGGCGGCCTTACGATCCAGCTCGGCGCGCCACCTGCCAAAAGTGCTGACCCGCTGCCGCGAATCGTTGAAATGCTGCTCGCCACACCCGGCGTCGCCACCGTTAGCGAGACGCCGGAGGAAGATATCAACCGCCTGCTCGCCCCCTGGCTTGGTGGGTTGGTTGATCTGGAAGGCCTGCCCAAACCTCGCTTCCTTGAAGCCACATTGGCGCCCGGCACCAGCCTGGATGCCGCCATCGTGGAAGCCCGCCTGCGTGACGCCGACCCGAACGTGAAAGTAGATGACCACGATGTTTGGGCGGAGAAACTTGCCGAATACGCCCGCGCGGTCGCCCGCACAGCTTGGGTGGCGGCCTTGCTTATCGGCATTATCAGCGCCGCTGCCGTCGCTGCAGTCGCTGCTGCACGTATGGCGATCCATGCCGACGCGATTCGCCTGCTGCGCCAGTTGGGTGCCACGGACAGATGGATTTCTGGCCTGATCGCCCGCGCGTCGCTGCGCCAAGGGCTTATTGGCGGGGTGATCGGCGTCGGTCTAGCCGCACTCGCTGTGTTCCTGGTTGAGCGCGCGGCTGAGGGGGCGAGCGCGCTGCTGCCAACGCCGCGCCTGGATGGCTGGGCATGGGCAGCACTTGCCATATTGCCTTTGGGTGCCGGTGCTGTCGCAGTGGCCGCGGCACGAATCGCGGCCCTGCTTTGGCTCAGGCGGCGATAATGGCCTTTCTGAAACGACTAATTGTCCGCACAACGATCCTGCTGCTCGTGTGCTTCGTCTGGTTTTGGTTCAAGGCATCGGCCACGCCGCCGCCTGCACCAGCCAAGGTAGACGCAATCGTTGTGCTGACGGGTGGATCGGCCAGGGTCGCTTCCGGATTGCAGCTCTTAGCTGATGGCGCTGCCGAACGGCTGTATATTTCGGGTGCCGGCGAAGACGTGACCGTGGCGGACCTGCTCGCGCAATCGCCCGAGATCGCCATTCAAGATCCGGCCTCCGTCACCTTAGGCCGCGCCCGTGACACCCAGGAAAACGCTGCTGAATCTGCTGCATGGGTTGAGGCTAACACCGTCAAAACGGTGCGCCTTGTTACCAGCTACTATCACATGCCCCGCGCCATGCTGTTGATGGAAGACGCAGCGCCCAATGTCACATTTTACCCAAGCCCGGTGGAACCAGAAACCATCAATCGGAACAACTGGTGGAAGTCTGTGCGTGGGTTCGGCGTAATCGGGCGGGAGTTCCTGAAGTTCCTAGCGGCTAAAACGGGTCTGGTCTGATGGGCTTTATCCGCTCCGTTCTCTTCAACCTGACATTCGGCGTGCTGACACTAGTGATGGCCATCGCTGGCTTGCCGCTGTTCCTTGGCCCCCGCCCGTGGATGGATTTCTATGGGCGGTTATGGGCCAAAGCCTGCCTCTGGCTGCTGAAACACATCGTCGGCCTCGACTATGAAATCCGGGGCGATATCCCAAAGGGTGCGAACTTAATCGCTGCCAAACACCAATCCGCCTGGGAGACGTTGGCGTTGGCCGCTTTACTGCCAGATTCAACCTTCGTCTTGAAGCGCATTCTACTTTGGACACCACCGTTCGGACCTTATATGGCAAAGGTCGGCATGATCCCGATTGACCGAAGCGGTGGCTCCAAAACTGTCCGTAAGATGCTGACCGCTGCCCGTGCAATGATGGCAGCAGACCGGCCAATTGTGATCTTTCCGGAAGGTACTCGCCGTGCGCCCGGCACACCGCCAGCATACCATCCAGGTGTCGCGGCTCTATATCGCGACCTTAAAACACCTGTGGTGCCTGTGGCTGTCAACTCCGGCCTTTACTGGCAGCGGAATGCCTTCACGAAGCAGCAAGGCACTGTGATATTGGAATTTCTAGACACCATACCACCTGGTATGGATCGCAAATCATTCATGCGCCAGCTCGAAAACAGCATTGAGACGGCGACGGTACGGCTCGTCGAGGAGGGTGAACAGGACGGCAGGGTCATCGGGCAGTAAGTCCGCGGCCGCCAGGTCTGCCCGCAGCCCCGGTTCGCCAGCGCCCATGGCCTCCATACGGTCCAGCCCGTTCGCCAGGTAGTCCCGCGCCCGCCCAGCCCGGCCCCGTCCACTCGCGATAGCCGCGATACGAACATCCGGGTCCAAACGATCAGCATAGGCGACGTCGTGCCTATCGACGGTAAACGTTAGCGCTGGATGATCGCCAAGTACGCTAGTGGTTTGCACGTTCGCCGGTTCGTAGATCGGATAAATCAGCTCCCGTTGGAAAAGATACGCGATGACCTGCCGGCGATTCTCCGGTGCCACCTCAAACACGATGCCACGGCAGGCGGTATCCTCTGCCGCTTCATCCAGCCCAAACACCAGCCCGGGCCGTTCCGGGCTGCCGCGATAGGCCGATGACCAAACGCATAAACGCCGCTGGTGCCCAAGCGCCAATCCAGGCGCATGGCGTACATACGGAAAATCTGGCCGCCACATCAGTGAGCCGTAGCCGAACACATAGAGCGGTCTTGCAGGAGAAGTCTGGCGGGACAAAGGCAGCGATTCCGTATCGGCGGGAAACGCTCTATATCACGCTATGAATGGAGGGCCGAACTTGGCTCTCACGCTTACAAACGCCAAAGTCAGGGATGCCATGCGCCGCAGACTCCTTCTAACCGCGCTGAGTTTGATTGTCCTGATGGTCGTTGGCGCGTGGGCAGTGTGGTGGTTTTTTCTGGCGACCTATGGCCAGCGCGTCGTCGCGGCGGCCAATGCAGAGGGCAGCGAGCCGCGCCTGACTTACACAGCCATCGAACGATTTGGGTTCCCCTTCACCGTCGGCATTCGCCTTCGGGATGCGGAGATGACCGGTGCCTGGGGTGCAGGCCAAGCCAAGCTTGCCGCCGCTGTCGCCGAAGTCTCCGCCCGGCCATGGCGACCACGCGATATGGCGATCCTCCTGCCGGAAGGCCTTGGGTGGGTAACCACGGCACCCAGCCCCGCAAATCGCCAATCCGGCCAAGCCGTTCGGGCCGCAGGCCGCGCCGGCCCCAATATTTCAGGCAATAGCAGCAATACCGCAAACCCGCTCTGGGCAATGGAATTGAACTTAGAGGATGTTAGCCACACCCTCACCTATACCAATGTCGGCCCGCTGCTGGCGGAGCGTGGGCGCATCTACTGGACCAAGCTGGATGGCCCACCGCCCACCAAATCTGAGATCGAAATCGGGTTCGCAGATATGACATTCCCCTCAGGCGCGCTCTTCGGGCGGCAGGCGAAACAGGCTGATGTTTCCCTGACGCTGACCGGCGCGTTCCCGTTCAGCGGCAAGCCTGACGCGATCAAGGCCTGGCGAGCAGAAGAAGGGCGGATTGATATTCGCTCCTCCCGCGTCCGCTGGGGCGCGCTTGATGTAACGGGAACGGGTGCCATCGGCCTCGACGCTGCCTACCGCCCGGCTGGCGGCGTCACGCTTCGGTTGGCGAAAGGCGACGCAGTGATTGACCGGCTGACGGCGCTTGGGCAATTGAATGCAACCGCCGCTGCTGCCGCTAAGACTGTTCTCGCCTTTGCATCACTCAGTGCGACGAATGGGCGGGCCACAGCACCCGTCACACTAACGGATGGCGAAGCAGCCATTGCCGGGTTCACGCTTGGCCCCCTCCAACCGGTGTGCGCTTGCGAGTAGCGCTTTCCCGCTGCCCCGGCCTATGCTGTTCGCCATCGAACTGATTTGATTAGGAGAGAGCCGCATGGCGCGCGCGTTTGAAGGCATACGGGTAATTGATTTCACACAAGTTCTGGCAGGCCCGTTCTGCGCCGAACAATTGGCGCTGCTTGGCGCTGACGTCATCAAGATTGAGCAACCGGGGCGAGACGGCAAAATGGGCGGCGACCAGGGTCGCGGCATCATGGCGGATAGCGATATCGGCAAGCTTGGCATGTCCGCGATTTTTCTCAGTGTTAATGCAGGCAAACGCTCCATCGCACTCGATCTCAAAGCGCCAGAGACCAAAGACATCCTGGAAAAGCTGGTGGCGAGCGCGGATGTCGTCGTGCAGAACTTCAAAGCTGGTGCCATCGACAAGCTGGGCTTTGGCTATGAGTGGGCGAAGACCGTAAAGCCAGACATCGTTTACTGCTCCATCTCCGGCTACGGCCAGGACGGGCCCTACGCTGGCGCGCCCGCTTATGACGGTGCGATCCAAGCAACGTCCGGCATGATCGCGCTGACGGGCCATCCAGAATCTGGCCCGACCCGCGTTGGCTTTAATGTTGTGGATATGGCAACAGGCATGACGGCGGCGTTTGCCGTTGCGTCCGCACTGTTCCGCCGTAGCCAGACGGGCGAAGGCCAACATCTGGACGTAGCGATGCTCGACACGGCCATCACAATGGCCGCGCAGCCATTCGTGAATTATAAGGCTACCGGCGAAATTCAGCCGCTGATCGGAAACTCATCCCCAGCATTCCTGCCGACTGCGGGCCTGTTTGAGACTGGCGGTGGGCGCTTGATGATCAGCGCCCTGACGGACGGTCACTGGCGCGGCTTTTGCAAAGCAATTGGCCGGGATGATCTGGCCGAGGACGCCCGCTTCATCGATACAGAATCCCGGCGGGCCAACGGCGATCAGGTCAAGATTGAAATGGAAGCCGGGCTCGCCAGCGCCGACGCCTTTGAGTGGGAAAAACGCCTAGCCGCCTGTGGCGTCCCCGCCGCACCGCAGCTGCCCGTCAATGAAGTGCTGGATCACCCAGCCTTGAAGCACCGGGATGTGCTGCTTGAATTCAACGACATTCCAGGCATCGAACGCCCGCTCATGGGCATCGGCACTGGGTTCAAAGCCAATGTCGACGGCCCCAAAGCCGACCGCCCACCGCCGATGCTGGACCAGCACCGCGATGAAATTCTGAAAGACTTATAAGGAGCCTGGGCTGCCGTCCCGCTATTCAGCGGCGACGGCGGCCGGCGGCGTGCGGACCAAAGTTTCGTAGTCGGTCAGCAGCGCTTCGGTGATCTTACCTGGCGTGAAACGGTGCTGATCGATCTCGCCAACGGGCGTGACTTCAGCCGCCGTGCCCGTGACAAAGACTTCAGTGAAGTCACCCAAATCTTCCGGCTTGATATAGCGCTCAACAATCTGAATGCCACGCTTCTCGGCCAAGGACAGCACCGTTTGGCGGGTGATGCCGTTCAGGAAGCAGTCTGGCGTGGGTGTGTGAATAACGCCGTCTTTGATCAGGAAGATATTCGCACCCGTACCTTCAGCCACGAACCCGCGCCAATCCAGCATCATCGCGTCCTGGTAGCCTTCAGCCTCAACCGCATGCTTGGAAAGCGTGCAGATCATATAGAGGCCGGATGCCTTGCTTTCTGTCGGCGCAGAGGACGGGTCCGGGCGGCGCCAGGGACCGGTTTTCATGCGAATGCCTTTGGCGCGCATTTCCGGGGAGAAATAGGATGGCCATTCCCATGCAGCAATGGCGACATTGATCTTAGAACCATGGGCCGACACGCCCATTTCCTCAGCACCACGCCAAGCCAGCGGGCGAACGTAACCGTCCACAATGCCATTGGCGCGCAGTACATCATATTTTGCGGTTTCGAGTTCCTGGACCGTGAAAGGCACCTTGAAATCCAGCAAGCGCGCTGAATTATGCAAGCGTTCGCTATGCTTCACGCTTTCAAAAATATGGCCACCATAGGCCCGCTCGCCTTCAAACACGGCGCTGGCATAATGCAGACCGTGGCTTAGAAAATGGACCGTGGCATCACGCCAAGGAATGATTTTGCCGTTAAACCAGATGGCACCGTCGCGATCATCAAACGGAATTAGACTTTCAGCCATATCAACGGGATCCTGCTCGAAATTTGGGCCAACGCGCTTACGCACTTCAAGCTTACAGCATACTCAGCAGAATCTATCCCGCAATCATCCAGAGGTTATCCACTAAAGGGGGTTGACGGAATGGGTGAAAATAGTGGCTTAATAGGGGATTAACACACTATATATGTGGTGTAGGGTTATCGCCCATACACTCTATAGCGTTTTTGTTGCCAGGAGATGTGCATGAGTTGGACGCCAGAACGGATCGCCAAGCTGGAAGAGCTTTGGGCGGAAGGACTTAGCACGGCTGAAATTGGCCGCAGGTTGGGCGTCTCAAAGAACGCTGTTGTCGGCAAGGCGCATCGCATGAAGCTGCCAGGCCGCCAGTCCCCAATCGAGTCCAAGCGGAAAGCGAAACCGGCTGCCGCCAAAGCGCCAGCCGCTGCTGAAGCTAAGCCAAAACCCGCAGCGAAACCGGCAGCAGCAGCTAAGCCTGCGCCGAAGAAAGCCGCCGCCAAAGCAGCACCCGAGCCATCGCCAGAAGCTGCCAAAACAAAAGCGGACCATCAGAAAACGAAGCAGAAGCGCAGTGGCCCCGTCTGCCAATGGCCAATCGGCGACCCACGCCTGCCGGGCTTCCACTTCTGCACAGACGAAGCAACCCCAGGCAAGCCGTATTGCGAGCATCATTGCAGCATTGCCTATAACCGCCCGTCCTCCAGCTCCTCTGAAGCGAAAGCAGCTTAACTGCCGCTTTTCACGGTCACTCCTGCCTGGTTACACTTGAACCAGAGGAGTGACTTCAGATGCCTGTAGAAATGATTGGCTGGATTGCGCCCCGCGTATCCTCCGAAATCATACCTGCCACCGGCCCTGTCTTTGATGCGGATGTCATCGCTCATACGGCGCATGTCCACGAAGACGCTGGGTTTGACCGGGTGTTGATCGGCTATTTCGCTGACGCGCCCGACGGTTTTCTCGTCGGTGCCCGTGCAGCGCAAGTGACGGATCGTCTAGGCTTCCTGCTGGCGCACAGGCCTGGATTTGTGTCTCCGACGGTCGCTGCCAGGAAGCTCGCAACGCTGGACCAGTTGACGGATGGGCGCTTGGCCGTCCACCTGATTGCAGGCGGCAGTCCGGTTGATCAGGCCAAAGATGGCGATCATACGGACCATGCCGGGCGATACCGTAGGCTGACGGAATATGCCGAAATTCTCCGCCGCACCTGGACAGAAACTGCACCGTTCGATCATAGCGGCGCGTTTTACGATGTTCGGGGTGCATACGCAGAAATTCGCTGCAAGCAGTCACCCCATATCCCAATGTTCGGTGGCGGCGGATCAGACGCTGCAATTGCTGCCCTCGCCCCTTTCGCCGACACATTCATGCTTTGGGGCGAACCTCTGGCGGACACGGCTGCATTCATGACGCGCGTCACAGCAGCGGCGGCACGCCACCATCGCCGCCCCAATTTCAGCCTCTCAACCCGCCCTATTCTAGCCGAAACTGATGATCAGGCATGGGACCGGGCGCACCAGATATTGGCAGATATCCATCGCATTCGCGGGGATGCCCCGCCGCCAACGCGCCACAACGAAGGCTCAAAGCGCTTACTGGCCGCTGCCGCGCGCCAGGATGTGCATGACGCCTGCCTCTGGACCAAACTGGCGGAGGCAACCGGAGCTGCCGGGAATTCCACAGCCCTTGTCGGAGCACCGGATACAGTCGCAGATGCGCTGGCGGAATATTACAAAATCGGCGCCTCTAGCCTTTTGATCAGAGGCTACGACCCGCTCCGGGATGCAGAGCAATACGGTGCTGAACTTATTCCGCTTGTAAGGGAACGGATCGCGGCTATCGACGCTACGGCGACCTAGCCAACGTCCCGAATTTCAGGCGCGATGCCCAAAGGATCGCCATCCAGCTTCCGGCCCAATTCAAGCGCGCCCAGCCAATCAAGACCAGCTCGCAAGCGCACAACATCACCGATTACGATAACGGCGGGCGCTGGTGCCGCTTGGCCTGCTTCTGCTGCACCGCCAAGGGTTGTTTCAATAACGGACTGGCATGCCGTCGCCGCGTTTGAAACAAGGGCTACCGGCTCATCAGATGCGCGCCCTGCTGCTATGAGCCGGGCGGATATTTCAGGCAGTGTCTTAATGGCCATATACAACACGATCACAGGCGCGCCCTTGGCCAACGCCGCCCAATCTATGCCGCCAGGAACAGCACCCGTCGCGTCATGCCCCGTGATGAAAGCCACGACGGAATTCACGTTCCGGTCCGTTGCCGGAATGCCTGCATATGCAAGGCCGCCAATGCCTGCCGTGATGCCTGGAACAATCCGGAACGGCACACCTGCGCGGACCAGGGCCAGGGCCTCCTCCCCACCGCGGCCAAACAGAAACGGGTCCCCGCCCTTAAGCCTGATAACGCGCTTACCGGCTTTAGCTTCGCGTACCAAACGCGCTGAAATATCTGGTTGCTTAGGCGATGGCCTACCACCGCGCTTACCTGCATGAACGATATCCGCACCGGGCCTGGCCAACGCTAAGCAGCCCGGATCAACTAATGCGTCATGCACGACCACATCCGCCTGGGCCAGGCCGTTCAACGCATGCAGCGTCAATAAGCCAGGATCGCCCGGGCCTGCGCCGACGAGCCATACGGCCCCCGGGTCCAGCACTGGCAGGCCGTCAAAAAGAGTATTGCTGCGCATCATGGTGCCGGTGTGGCCGACGCAAGGGCGCGGCAAATCGCGACCATCTTTGAAATTGGGTGCTGTGTGAAAAGCATTAGCACCTCATGGATATCATCAATCGCGGCCTGATCGAGTGACCCGTCCAGCGGATCTAACTCAGCCGCAATCGCCCGGGCGCGGGCGGCGGATTGCTGGCGCGCTTCGTTGATGACCGCTTGCATCCGTCCATCAGTGGCAATTGGGGCCAGCAGCGTCCAGGAAAGTGCCAGATAGCCCGGCCAGTAGGCTAAATGCCGATACATGCTGGCGATCACCCGGCCGTCTTCCTCACAGACCGCGTTCAGCATATCGACGAGATTGCGGATCGGCGGATCAAGCGCAGAAAGCGCTGGCAGTGGCGGTAAAGCAGGCAATGGCGGTTCCTGCACTGGTTTCGGCGGTGCGCCCGGCACCCCATCCGAAGCATCCAGGCGTGCCAGAACAGCGGAAAGGCCGATCAGGTTCATAGCGTTGGTGCGGTCGTAGGAATCCAGGATCGCGCGGATCGTGAGCTGGCCAAGCCGATCAACGCCCGCCGCCGCAAGCGCTGCTTTTGGAATCAGCGGTAACTGTGGGGGCCGCAGATGCCTGCGGAACGCTTGAGCTTCCGCCGCCACCCGGCCAGACACATAAATCGGTCGCACCATGCCCCACACGGCAGGCAGCGCGCCGGGCGTCACCGCGAGGCGCCGCCATACTAGGTTGACCACATCAACGCCCGTGACAGCCTTGATATCCTGATAGACCTCCCGGATTTCGCCGGTAGCTTCGCTTTCCAAGATCGCCGGAATGGGATCGGCTGCGGGATTCATCGGCTCTGCCTCAATCTGTCAGGTGATGGTTTCTGGCTTTCTGATAGAATAGCGCCCATGACCGCTCCCGTCGCCCCCCCAGTCAGCGCCAATACAGCGCCAGCCGATGCGCCATTACGGCGCGGCTGGACTACAGGTGCCTGCGCCGCCGCAGCAGCGCGGGCCGGGTATGCAGCTTTGCTTACAGGCAAGATGCCTGCATCAGCCCCTTTGCTGCTGCCACGCAATCTCCGCACAGATTTCGAAATCTTAGCGTCAGCCATTGAAGCAGATGGCCGGGCGATGGTCGCTATTGTTAAAGATGCCGGCGACGACCCGGATGTAACCCATGGCGCCACCGTTGAAGCCCGCGTAGCGCTGCTTCCGCCAGGCAGCGGGTTGAGGTTTCTGGCAGGAGATGGCGTTGGCACGGTGACAGCGCCCGGATTGCCGCTGGATGTTGGCGAACCGGCGATCAATCCAGGCCCGCGCCAGATCATCCAAGATAATTTAGCCGCTATCGCAGACGGCGCGCCGCTCGATCTATCCGTTGAAATCGCGATTCCTGGTGGGCAGATGCTGGCGGAGAAAACCATGAATGGGCGCCTTGGCATTGTCGGCGGTCTGTCCGTGCTTGGCACCAATGGCGTTGTAACGCCCTATTCCTGCGCGGCGTGGATTCACGCAATCCACCGCGGTGCCGATGTCGCTTGCGCGCTCGGCCACACCCATTTGGGTGCTGGCACGGGCGCGCGGTCTGAAGCTGGCGTCATGATGGCGACTGGCTTGCCAGAACAAGCCATGCTGGACATGGGCGACTTCGCCAGCGCCACGCTGAAATACGTGCGGGGCAAGAAAATTGCACGGTTCAGTCTTGGTGGTGGATTCGCAAAATTCGTGAAGCTGGCCCAAGGTGCAAGGGACCTGCATTCCGCCCGCTCACAGGTAGATATTGCGGACTTAGCCGCACGGCTGGAGCGGTTGGGCGCGCCTTCGGAAACAGTGAGCGAGGCCGCAAAAGCGCCTTCCGCAGGTGCGGTTTTGGCGGTGTCAGAAGCGGCAGGCATTCCCCTGCCAGACGATATCGCCAAGGATGCAGCGCGCGCAGCACGGCAATTGCTCGGCGACGGCCCCGCACTGGAAATCATGCTGTTTAACCGGGCAGGCCGCCTGCTCGCCCGCCACGAAGGTTAGAGTACCCATGATGATCAAGGCCCAATCAATACGGCAATCACGGCGCGCTTTCCCGAAGATCAGAAGACCATCTTCGCCAAGCGCCGCACGGCCTTAAGGCGCTATGGTGAGCCCGAGGAAGTGGCGCATATCACCCTGTCGCTCGTCCTCCCGGCCGCGAGTTATATTACAGGTGCCGCCATCCCCGTAGATGGCGGGCTGACGATCAGGAACGCATGAACGGCGTTTGCAGCAGCCGACCGTAACTCTCAACCGCATCATCCACGCCAGAAAGCCGGAGACAGCGCCAGAGGCTTGCCTGGTTCGCTGTCACCACCGGCCGGCCAAGCGCACCTTCCAGGGCTTCAATAATCCCAACGCAGCGGAAGCCCGTTCCAGCGATGAATACGGCGTCGGCCTCATCGGGGCAATTGTCTGTGATTTGCTGGTAGAGCGGTTTGATGCGTTGGGCAAAGCCCATGCCGCGGGCATATAGGTCCGCTGGCGGAATATCCCGCCACTTACCGCCGGGATCGTAGCGCATGGTGCCTGCAGGTTCGAACCCATAGTCACCATAATATGTACGCGCGGATTGAATAGCGGCGTCGCCGAACCAAGGCGGTGCCACAATGAAGGGTCGCCGCGCGCCGACCGCCATAAGGCCAGCAATCGTATCCGCGCCATTGGTCGTCACGTGGACTGTATCGCCAAGGATCGTCCGCATTTCAGCGATGACGGCCTCATCCCAGCCTTTGCCGCCAATGACGCTGCTGGATGTGTGGCCAATAACGATGGCCTCTAACTCCATTGATGCGAACTGTTGGCATCCGCGCGCTAAATCATCCGCCAGATCAACGCCGTTTCGGTCTACCCGCCATTCAGCCCAAGGGGCAGCCGCTGTGACCCGCGCCGCATGAACGGATACGCCCCTCGGCACCATCGCCTGCCATTCCGCTTCCGGCACCGCTTCAGAGCTGACGATGAACATACCGATCCGCGCCCGGTCGCCCCAATTGTCGTTATTCATGGCCTGATTTCCCTTACACCCGCGATACGGCTGCTGCGCCGAACAATCCTGTCGGGCGGATCCACAATGTCAAAATCACCAGTGCCGCGCCGATAAATCCTGCCGAGCCCGTTCCGATGACAGGGTCCAGATACCCCGTCGCCAGGCTTTCAGAAAGGCCGACGATGACAGCGCCAGCGATTGTGCCTGGAAAACTGGTCAGCCCGCCGATCACCACCACCGGCAACACCTTCGCCAGCACCAATCCCATGCCAAACCCGCCGAGCCCATCAATGCTCCACAACACACCGCCCGCAACGCAGAGTGCCGCTGACAGCGCCCAGGCGAGTGCCAGATAGCGGGTGATGCTGATGCCGGCACCGGTCGCTGCCTGGGCGTCATCAGCCACGGCCCGGATCGCGATCCCCGCGCGGCTAAGCCGGAAGAACAGCATCATCGCCACGACCAGCAGGATCGCGACGCCGCTGGACAGCACCCTGGACGGCGGCACGATCACAGCCCCCCAAACCCAAAGCGCATCCTCAAACGGGACCGGAATGGCGGACGGTAGGCCTGTTAGCGTCAACGCGGACCCAGCACGCATCAATACGCCCAGTGCCAACGTCGCCATGACGACAGCGACCACGGGGCGGCCAATCAGCTTGCGAATGACAATGCGGTTGAAGGCAATGGCGAGCCCTATGACAGCACCAATCGCCGCCGCAGCTGCTGGCAAAATAGGCAGGCCAAGTACCTGCACGCTCACCCCTGTCGCCTTTGTGCCAAGGCTCACCCACTCACCGAGTGAAAAGTTCAGGACTGTCGACGCCCGGTAAACCACGACGAACGCCATACCGACCAGCGCATACACTGATCCGGACAGCAGACCGTTCATCACAAGGGCGAGGAAGTAATCCATCGCCAGAGTATGGAACGATGCGGCTGCTCTGCGCTACTTTGCTTTTGCGTAGCTGTCCCGCAGCGCAATGGTGCGGATGAAATTCAAGCCCGCACCTTGATCGCGGCTGAAATAGCCCAAGCGTTCGAATTGAATGGGCGTGCCCGGTTCCGCATCGCCCAAGCATGGCTCAAGCTTGCAGCCCGTAAGGCGTTCCAGCGAATCCGGGTTCAGGTCCTCAATGGGGTCGCCGTTTGCTGAAGGGTTTTCGGAAAGAAACAGCGGGTTCAGCAAGTTGGCATTAGCCTCAACGGCGTGACCGGCAGAGACCCAGTGGATTGTGCCTTTGACCTTGCGGCCATCAGGGGCATTGCCGCCTTTGGTCGCTGGATCATAGGTGCAGATCAGCTCGACGACATTGCCATCAGCATCCTTTACGAAGTCCTCGCAGGTGATGAAGTAGGCGAAGCGCAAGCGGACTTCACGGCCAGGGCCAAGGCGGAAGAACTTCCGCGGTGGGTCCTCCATAAAGTCATCCTGTTCAACCCAAAGCGTGCCGGAGAACGGAACCATACGGGTTCCCAATTCTGGGCGGCCAGGATGGTTCTGGGCTTCCAGCATATCGACCTGACCTTCGGGCCAGTTGCGAATTGTGACCTTCAAAGGCTTCAGAACAGCCATACGGCGTTCAGCATTGTGGTTCAGGTTTTCGCGGATGGCGTGGTCGAGCATTTGCACCTCGACCGTTGAATCACTGCGAGACACTGCGAGCTTGCCAATGAATTCCTTCAACGCCGCCGCCGGGACGCCGCGCCGCCTGATCCCGCGGATCGTGGGCATGCGCGGATCATCCCAACCATCCACATGGCCTTCGGTCACAAGCCGGGTCAGCACGCGCTTCGACAACACGGTGTAGGTGATGTTCAAGCGGGCGAATTCGTACTGGCGAGGCGCAGCGGGTGCCGGAACGCGTTCCAGCAACCACTCATACAATGGCCGATGGTCTGCAAATTCCAGCGTGCAAAGCGAATGGGTGATGCCTTCAATCGCGTCCGACTGGCCGTGAGCGAAATCATATGTCGGATATATCTTCCAGGCATCGCCCGTGCGCGGATGAACGGCATGCTTGACCCGGTAGAGTGCGGGATCGCGCAGGTTCATGTTGCCGCTCGACATATCGATGCGGGCGCGGAGCGTGTAGCTGCCTTCAGGGAATTCACCGGCCCGCATCCGGGCAAATACATCCAGGTTTTGCTCGACAGAGTATTCCCGGCCAGGGCTTGGGCGGCCAGGTTCTGTCAGCGTGCCGCGATAAAGGCGCATGTCCTCTGCCGACAAGTCACACACATAGGCGTCCTCGTTTTTGATCAGATGCACGGCCCAGTCATAGAGCTGCTCAAAATAGTCCGACGCATAGTGCAGGTGGTCGCCCCAATCGAAGCCCAGCCAGCGCACGTCTTCCTGAATGCCGTCAATGAACGCCTGTTCTTCCTTGGCGGGGTTGGTGTCGTCGAAGCGCAGGTGACAGCGCCCGCCAAATTCATCCGCGACGCCGAAGTTCAAACAGATCGACTTCGCATGACCAAGATGCAAATAGCCATTCGGCTCTGGCGGAAACCGGGTGACGACTTGGGCATGCTTGCCCGCCGCCAAATCGGCGCGCACTGTCTCCCGCACAAAGTCCTCACGTTCAATTTCAGTATCTTCAGACATATCTGGCGCACCCTCTAACGGCCCGCGGGTTATGCAGGAGGGGCATTCCGCAGTCCAGCAATCTTTCCGCGCGGGCCCCCATGAACATTGTAGCGCCACTGGATCATGCGCATAGTTATGGCGAAGTTTAGGAACAGGCCCCAAGGGCGAGACCCCCCAGAGGAGAACGCACATGCGCGACATTGATTACAATACCATCACAGATGCAGTGGTCAGCGCCTATGCAGACACGCCGAATGAGCGGTTGCGGGAAATATTGGGTGCATTGATTCCACGCCTGCATGATCTCATCCGCGATATTGAGCTGACACCAGCCGAATGGCGCATGACAATGGATTTTTTGCTGCAGGCGGCAAAGGCCAGCAGTGACCAGCGGAATGACTTTATTCTGCTGTCGGACCTGCTTGGCGTGTCAGCAGTCGTCGATCTGGTCGATGGGCGGGGTGACGAGGGTGCGACCTCCGCCACGCTGCTTGGGCCATTCTATGTGCCGGGCCAACCGGATATGACGAGCGGTGCCAATCTCATCAAAGACAATCCAGGGGAGCGTCTTGTCGTGCAGGGCCAGGTGTTGAGCGCCAATGGCGGCCCACTTCCCCATGCTGTTCTAGAAATTTGGCAGAACGCGCCGAATGGCCTCTACACTGTGCAAGACCCCGATCAACCGGAGGACAATTTGCGCTGCACGCTTCGCGCCGACGCCGAAGGGAAGTACAGCTTCGCCACCGTTAAGCCGCGATCCTACAAAGTGCGGGAAGACGGTGCGGGCGGAAAACTGGTGAAAGCGTCAAGCTGGCATAGCTGGCGGCCAGCCCATATCCACTTCATCATTTCCGCTGACGGCCACAAGCGCCATGTCACGCAAATTTTTGACGCCGCTGACCCTTATGTCGATAAAGATGCAGTTTTCGGTGTGCGTGCAGATCTGGTGAAGCCCTTTGACCAGGCACCAACAGATGCGGACATAGCCAACTTCCCCGATGTGCAAAGCCCGTTCAATGTCGTGAATGTCGATTGGGTGCTAGCGCCCACGAGCGGGTGATGTTGCGCACGTGATCTAGCCTGAGCGTCGAGAGGGCCTACCCTGCCGACGGATACACACAAATGGAGACGATAAGATGGCGGCAAAAACGCGGAAGGCGAAGCGGGTTAGCAAAGCGGTTCTGAATAAGCTCAAGCAGGTTTCAACACCAACAATTACAACGCAGCTGATGAAGACCTACGGCCTGAACAATATGTCCCTCCGCGACGTGCTGCCGGTTGACCCAAGCCTTGGCCGCTTCGCCGGGCCAGCGTATACGCTGCGCTATGTACCCATCCGGGAAGACATGCGCCCAGAGCAGGCGCTTGATCACCCCGCCAATTTGATGACGCCGATTGTTGAATCAATCCCCGCAGGGGCGGTCATGGTGATGGACGCCAATGGCGACAATGATGTCGGCATTCTGGGTGGCAATATTCTAATGCGCCTGAAAACCCGCGGCATTGCAGCAGCCGTGACCGATGGCGGCATGCGCGATGTTCCTGAAATTGATGTGCTTGGCATGCCCGTATGCTGCACAGCCTATGCCCCACCGCCCAGTTTCACGAAATTGATGCTGGCCGAAAGCGAATGCGTTGTGACATGCGGCGGCGTGCCCATTTTTCCCGGCGATATCATCGTCGGCGATGACGAAGGCACCGTCGCCATCCCCGCTGAATACGCCGCCGCTATCGCCGATGCCGGACTGGCGCAAGATCATATGGAAGGCTGGGTAAGCCGCCGCCTAGCCAAAGGCGACCCCATGCCCGGCCTATACCCGCCAAACGAAAAAGCCCGTGCTGAATATGACAAATGGGTAGCAGCCGGCGAACCAGACGAAGTCTGACCGCACCTCTGAACAGTCGCGAGATGACTTTGCTCTGCCTGAGACGCTCATCACTAGAGCGGATTGAGCGGCAATTGAATCATTAGGGATTCCGTTTGGCGTTATTTTGTGATTCATCATGAGGGCTGGTGAAGGAGGCCAGCCTGCATGGCCAAAGCCCTCTCTGTCGATCTTCGCCGTCGCGTCGTAGAT
>CALLKY010000158.1 GCA_938083135.1 uncultured Alphaproteobacteria bacterium
CCCGGTAGCTCGTCAGGCTCATAACCTGAAGGTCAGAGGTTCAAATCCTCTCCCCGCAACCAAATATTACGCCCTCAAGCCAATGGCTTGGGGGCGTTCTGCTGTCTGGAATATGGGTGGACGGATTGGTGCGTGTCCGCAAGGTGTCCGGTTTGGAGGAGGTCAATGGTTGCCTAGTTAGCTAGATAGGGTTGGTGTATAGCCCAGGACGGTGAAAGAGTTTGACTGTACGTCTCGATGGCCATGAAACTGCATCGGGCTTATATTCGCTTCAGAGATCCGGAAACGGGAAATTGGAGTCCGATCATATTTATGCTGGCGTGGGCATGTTGATGAGGGTTTCGTGCGGATCAGAAGACCCTACATCCGGACTACCGCCGGACGACTTGACGGAAGCTCACCGGTAATGCGGCACAGACTGAATGGTGCCTTGTCGTCCTGAACTGACCTTCGACCATCGTGAGAAGTAGTCTGATTGCAGATCACGAAGTTCCGCATCACACTTTGCCGGCTGGGAAGCTCGTGCCTGAGAAATCGCGGTAGATGGAGGCGGCGATGGGTTTATTGGATGGCGTCAAAGTCATAGAAGTTGGGCAAGCCCTAGTGGGCCCGTATACCGGCATGATCCTGGCCGACATGGGTGCGGACGTAATCAAGATAGAAAAGCCGAATGGCGGCGATGACGCCCGCTTGTGGGGACCTCCATTTAAGGATGGCTATTCCCATACCTTCCGCGCATTTAATCGCAATAAGCGCTCAGTGGTGCTTGATCTGAAAAATGCTGGCGATGTCGAGAAGCTAAAGCGATTGACCCTGGGCGCAGATATCTTCATCCAAAATCTCCGGCCCGGCGTGACGGGCAGTATTGGCATCGCGCCGGACGACATGCTGACGGTCAACCCACGCCTAATCTACTGCAACATCACGGCCTTTGGGCGGCAGGGGCCGATGGCGCGGCATCCGGGCATGGACCCGCTGGTCCAGGCCTATTGCGCCGTGATGACCATGACTGGCCGGCCCGAAGATCCACCCACGTTCTCACCGCCGCCAATCAACGACAAGGCGACCGGCATGTGGGCGGCCATCGGCGCGCTGGCCGCCCTGCAGGACCGGGCCCGGACGGGCAAGGGGCATGTTATCGACGCCTCATTGTTCGAAAGCGGTGTTGGCTGGGTGGAAAGCCAGTTGAACAATTATGTGAACGCTGGCGTCATCCCGCAACGGACGGGCGCGGCCAGCGCCAATATCGTGCCTTACCAAACCTTCAAAACCATGTCGGAGGATATCTGCATCGCCGCTGGCAATGATCGTCTATTCGTGAAGTTCGCTGGCGTCGTCGGCGCGCCGGAATGGACTGAGGACTCTCGTTTCAAGGGCGCGAGGGAGCGCGCAGAAAACCGGCTGGCGCTGTTGTCATTGATTGCAGAGAAGTTGCTGCAAAAGCCTTGTGTGTCGTGGATTGAGGCCCTGGAGGCAGTCGGCGTGCCTTGTTCTGTCGTGAATGACATCGCTGGCCTCGCGGCGTCGGAGCAATTGCGCGCCGTCGATTTGATGCGCGATATGCCGAACGAGGACCTGCGGATGGTTGGACTGCCCTTCGAGATTGATGCCGAGCGACCCCAAAACCGCCGGCCCGCGCCAACCTTGGGTCAGCACACGGACGAAGTGCTGGCCGAGATCTAAAGGCGAAGAAGAAGCTGTTTGCCTAGGTTACGGATGTGTCAGCTTTAGTAGGGCGTCGGCATTGCCGTGGGTCAGTTTTGCCCTGTCTGTTGGCGAAAGGGTTATTTGGTCTAGAAACGTGCGGCCTTTGGCGTTTGAGGCGTAAGGGTAATCGATGGAGAACATCAGTCTATCGATACCAAACGTCAGCAGCGCCGCCAGAAACGGCGGTTCGGTGAAGATGCCGCTGGTGGTGACCCAGATTTGCTCGACGATCTGCTCACTGATAGGACGCTCCAAGTGATCGGCGTCATTTCGGAAAACCTCGTCCGCGCGGGCGAGCATCATCGGCAGCATCTCACCCATATGCCCAATGATGAGCTTCAAAGCTGGATGTCGATCTAACGCGCCAGATAGAACCATGCGGAGGACGTGGATCGCAGTTTCGGAATGCCAGCCCCACCCTGCGGCTTCCAGCACCTGGGCAGGGCCATTTGCCAAGCCGCTGAAATAAGCGTCGCGCACGGCCGCCGGCGCCAAATGGGGATGGATGTAGATGGGCACATCCAATTGGACTGCCGCCGCCAGCAAAGGATCATAGCAAGCATCATCAAGAAACAGCCCATTGGTCGTGCCATTAATTAGAGTGCCGACAAAGCCTAGATCCTTGACGCAGCGTTCTAATTCCGCGGCGCAAGCTTCCGGGCTCAACATTGGCAAGACTGCGAAGCCAGCGAACCTATCTGGGTGCGCTGAAACTGCTAGGGCCAACCGGTCATTCATTTCGCGCGCAAGGGCGACGCCCTCGGCGCCAGCGACCAAATCCGGCCCCGGCCCGGTATTGGACAGGACTTGGACTGAAATACCGGCCTCATCCATCAAAGCTAAGCGGCGCGGGCCGATTTCGGGCGCCAGCTCAAACGGGTTGTGGCCAGATTTAGGCGGTGTGCGCTTCCTAAACCCGCGGGCGGCGATGGCGGCGGGGTCGATCTTCGCGACAAGTGCAGGAACGGTGAAGTGCTCTTCAAGGGCGACGGTTCGCATCATGATGTGGCCTTTGCATAGGGGAACTCTGGCGCATTTCAGGGAACGATATCACGCAAGGCGCACCTTTAAAGAGGGGGATTAGGCGTCGGCGGCCACAGTGTTCATGGCCGGTCATATACAGAGAGTATTGGAATAAGTGAGACGCTGCAGCCGGTTTTGGAAGAACGAGCGACCACGCCGATGTCTCTTGAAGAGTAGATTCATGAAGGTCTGGCGGCTATTCGAAGCCTGCCGCCGCGTCATGCGTATCTGTATCATCGAGAGGTTGGGACGATACCGATAGTGACGCCTACCGTTCGACCAGGCAAGACGTCGACTTGTAACGATTTTATGCCGGTTACTTGAGAGTTAAACACTCGTACAAGGAGACCGACGAGATGAAAAAGCATAGCGATGAGTTTAGGCAAGAGGCGGTGCGGATTGCGCTGACTAGAGCAGATTCCCATCATTCTGGTTCATAGCCTGCAGCTGTGAAGTAGCTCCTGCAGTCGTTTGGCGTGAGGTCGTCGATGGCGTCTCGGATGGCGTCCCAGAGATCTGGGAGATTACGGGCGGCGGCTTTTCT
>CALLKY010000159.1 GCA_938083135.1 uncultured Alphaproteobacteria bacterium
TCATGGCTCCGTCGAGCGTCATTGGCGCCGTCATCCCTTCAAGACGGAGCGCGCCAACGAATGTGGTCGTCTTCCAGTGGCCATGAGGCACGGCCGCCCGGCAGCGCTCGCCTCTGGGCGCGCGGCCATAGCGGCGGGCCAGTCCGCTGGATTGCGTCTGGCTATGGGCACATTCTCTTTTTTTCGCTCGGATCTTTGCATATCAAGCCGCATGGCATGGCGTGACACATCCGAAACTCTAGCCTATTGAAAAGTCTGAGCTCTAATCTCCGGGCGTGACATTTCCACAGACGCTGCGTGACATACACAGAGCAAGCATCGCACAGCTGCGCCCGAATTCGCTTCTATTCGGCGCTAATTGAAATCAGATGGACGACTGACGGATTAAGCCGATAGCCGCGACGCGGCAGGTTCTCGATGATCATGTTATCGTCGATGAAGGCTTGGCTCTCGTTTAGTTTTCGCAGCCGACTACGGCAGCGCTTGACCACTTGGCGCACTGAATCTTCTGACGTCCAACCGAGACCATCCGCAATCTCACTGGCAGTCATGAAGCGAAAATTCTCAAGAGCTCGTCCTTGCGTCTGATCCTCCCAAAATATGTTCGCGAGCAGTGTGAGAACCTCCGCGTTCTGGCCTTTCACGACGTCATTGCTAACTTGTACTTGCGGCCGAGCGCTAGGCAGAACACAGATCTCAATGGCCGCCGCTATGGGCAACCGCATCTCGTCCTGTGAAATTACAGGCTTTTCTGCCCGGTCGGTATCGGCGGCGCCCAATAATGCCAGGAGACAGTCGCGCGGCAGCGTACCTTCTGCGAATTCGTGTCGATGAACTTCTAAGCCCCTGGCGACGGCGGTCACTACTGATTGCCCATGACGCTTCAGCAGCCCAAGAATACGGAGCGCGGCAAGGTCTTCTGCTCCTTCGTCCGCGCGTATGACACGCGATATTTCTGGAAAGGTGTGGAAGAGACCGGTGTCGTCTTCTCGGTGCATTGTCCGCGCGATCTCGACCATGCCAAGCGCCAAGGCCCGCTGGGGGCCGACAGGGCGGGCGCCTGTAAATAATGGGGTTTTATAGGCCTCCTGGGGGTCGTGCACTTCGGCTTGCGCAGCAACGACGGCGAGCCTTCGGTCGACGCATTGAGAGCAAATTCCGCAATGTGGATACTGAATTGTCGCTGACCGGACATTCGCACAACTGCGCGTGTCTCTGATGTTGTCCTGCATGCCAGATTGCACGACAGCTTCAACAATCTCGGTTTTCGTGCGATCAGCAAAGGGATTACGCACGCTGAAAGATTGATTGAACAGCGCACTGAAGACTTGACCGAAACCCTTTAACGCAACTGGATGGGTCGACCGCGTGGCACGGGCGCCGACGACTTGGCGGGAGATCGGCAAATTCAAACTTGTCACACCGTTCTCATAAAAGGCGCAGTCGTCTTTACCAAACAGCCTAGCGACGACAGCCGCCAGCGCGGCAAATAGAAAGGAACGCGCGCGATGTGTGCTTTCCTTATTGGAACGCTGTGTCAGTTGCGTCCACACAGGAACATGAAAAACACGCGCCTTACCGAACTTTGCCTGGAGAGCCTGAATCAGTAGTAATTGGGCCTTCGCAATCTGGTTTGCTGATCGATGACTAATCAGCGCTAAGGAGTCATTACTCCGCGCCAGGATCTCTGCAGCGCCCGCGAACGAATCCAGCCCGCCAGAAAACAGCTGCACTCGATCTATCCTTGGTCGCTCCGTCGCGGCTTCGTCAAACTTGAAATACGCTTGACGTTTGGGTTGGTTTGTCAGGCCGACAAACTGAAATTCATAAAAATCGTCCGACAAGATCGAAAGCGTTTCTGTCAACGGCGTTAGGACATCTGACCGCTGCCAGAGCTTTAGGTCGCGCACCGGCACTGTCAGCTTGAATTTACGCCGCCACCGCTTACCCCATTCCGCATCCTTTGCCCCTCCGCGCACAACGTGGGCATCGGCGGCATAAACAAAGGCCGCGACCTCTAACAAATCGAGCAGCACATCGGGAATATCGGCAACCATCGGGCCGCTGACGTCTTCGATACGGAGCATGACTTCTGGGTCGAGACCATCCAATCTCAACGCATATGTGTTCGCGCCCAGTCTTTGGCCCTTGGCGGTCTCCCCGCAGAAGAAGACATGTTCACTGCCCGGCATCTCGCCGCACCTTAAGTTCCCGCCGCATCTTCCGGAGTGCGTAAGCCGAGAAGCCTTTGATCTTGTCAGGCGTTAATCCGCCTTCCTGATAAACGGCTTTGCCATACCAACCGCCGGAGAACTTCTCGACTATCTCCGCCGCTTCCCAACAATGCCGGGCGATGTCATTTGAGAACCGCACCCTTGCGGCGTCGTCATCGAACCGCGCCGCTGGTCCAACATGATCCGGCAAAGCGCGGCTGAGATAGAAGTTCAGCGTCCGCTCTGTCACCTGTGCGAAAAAGCAGCGCGCCAGGAGGGCAAAACCGTTACCCGAAGCCAGGCGTCCCACAGCATGGCGAACGTCTTCCGCTGTTGGACCGAATAACGATGGCAACGCTGCGCCGACAATGCGATTGACACTTTCGATCGCAGCCATCTGACCGATCTCACCGAGATCGGACCGTTCGCCAATTTTCAACGCTTTTGCATCGACAGCTTGAGATAAAGCTGAAGTCAGTTCGATAAGACTAGGCGCGCTTGATACGTTAAGCCCAAGCGCCTGGAGATCGCGTACATAATCCGGCCCACGCGCCGCCAATGGGATCTCTGTCAACAAGGACAGGCTATAAAGGACTAGAGGATCAACCGCAGCAATCTTCAGGCCGCCTTCGGCCGCCAATGTGGCGCTTGCTGCGATCTCCGAAACATTGCCGCCGCCTTCAAGCGCAGCGATCACGTCCCGCCAACGCTTGGTCGCCAGCAATGGCCCAAGCCGAATATGACCCATTACTCTCTCCCCAAAGGAAGGTTGACGCACTCATAGGGGGAAAGGCAATAGGCAGCGAATCAACCCATTTTTTGGTGCGCGAAGCTTACCTAGCGCTTACCTTGGGGATTGTGTGGAGTTGCCAAATCTTCTTAAGCTATTGAAAAATATGGTGCCGACGCGCGGAATTGAACCGCGGACCTACTGATTACGAATCAGTTGCTCTACCCCTGAGCTACGTCGGCAAAAAATTTGGTCCAGCGCTGAAAGGGCTGAAGCAGGAGGGTGATGTAGCAAATTCGGGGGGCTGTCCGCAATAGGGTATCTGGGCAGCCGGATTGCTGGAGCCAGCGGCGTATCAGCTCGTGCGCCCTTCGGCGTTAACGCAGCTTGAAAGCGCGGTACATCCAGGCCTTACCGCGCAGTTCAACCCAGCGATAGACAAGCGCGGAGATTGCTGTGACGACCAGCAGAAGCAGAATATTGAGCGGGATGGCGAATGAGGTTTGGATGAGGGGGTATTCACCGCTCAAGTAGATAGTATCCATCTTTAGAATGAACCGGCAGAGATTGCTGACCGCGATCATGATAATCGCGTGGACCATGTAGATTGAATATGAGATTTCGCCCACATAACGGATCGACCGGGCGTTCATTATGGTGCTGATATACCCACCGCCTGAAGCGAAAATGTAGATCAACGCGCCAAAGCCAGCGATTGAAGCGAGCTGCCATTCCGGGTGATTGAAAGACCGCGCAACAGCGAAAACAACTGCAAATACAACGCCCGCCTCTAGCACCGTTGCAGGTGCCCGGGCCAAGCGCCATGGCTTTGACCGGAACCCGATATAGAGCGCAGCGCCCGTAAAGAAGCTGGCAAAGCAGCGCAAAATCCCAAAGTCTGTCGTGAACAATATCCCGTGCTCACCGCCCATTTTCGCCAAGACATAGATCGCGACCAGGGACGCCGCAGCAACAAGCACAAAAACCAGTGCGGCGTGGGCCCGGAATGCCCAGGTCAGCAGAAAGAACATGAGATAGGTGAAGAATTCAACGCTGATACTCCAGGCCGGTCCATTCCAGGTGAGGGTTTCGAGGAAGCCCATGGAATGCAGCAGGATTAAATTCAAGCCAAATGAAGCGACATTGTTGCGTTCTGTCGGGTCAGCGCCAATGCCGTACACCTCAAACACGCCAAGCCGCACCAGGACGAACGGAACCCATACGGCCAGCATGAACAGGTGCAGTGGATACAAGCGCGCCAGCCGTAACAGAGCGAATTTCTGGAAGCCTAGCCCTGCACGGATTTTATCAAGATAGGCATGGGCGATGACAAAGCCCGAAAGCACGAAAAAGAAATCAACGAAGATGGCACCCTGCTTGACGATCATCAGCTTATCGCCGTCCACAAATGGTGCGTGAAACCAGGCAACGATCAAGGCGGCAACACCGCGCCAGGATTCCAATGCGCCGAAAAATACGCGGCCGGTCTCCCCTTTCGCCATCACGCCCACCGACCACGCATGGGGGCGAACAGCCTTAAAGCCAGAACGATCAGAACCATCGGGATCACCACCAGCACGTAGGTTTGCGGTGAGCCAACATTAATACCGCCAGGGAAAACGAAAAGCCCAACGACGATGCTCATCATCAGGGACCACGGATTGCGCCACATATCATCATACGCATCCCGCGCCGCCCGCAGGACATAGCCCGACGCGGCCCCGCCGAGCGCTACGCCCGCCCAACCAAAGTTCACGAGCCATTCCCCCACCAATGTAATGGGCCAGCCATTCACGGTTTCAGGTTCATAGATTTGCCGGAACCATGCGCCAAGCGCTGAAACCGGTGGATCTGGCCAGATGGCGCGTGGCACCAAGGCCGCGATGCCGGCAGCGAAATCCTCCCCCCAGCGGAGACCAGCGGATAGATCAAAATCCCGCATGACCAGCAGCAAAGCGTCGAATTGTGAGCCATGCATGGAGATCGCGATTTGGCGCCAGATGTTTACGCCTTCCAGCGGGCTGATCACACCTTCGGGGAACAGCAGAACATCACGCGCGACCCGTAAGCCCAGGAACACTGCCAGCATCGCCGTCGCTAGGGCTCCCAGCCGGATTACGGATAGCCGGGCGACGAAATAGTGATATCCGGCAATCATGCCGACGGCAGCCATCGCGACGGAATATCGTTGCCCCCAGGCATAAATGCCGAATGCGTTGATGACGAAGCACAGCACGATCGCCCAGCTCCACCAGCTTGGAATGGCCAATAGGCGAACACGCCGCAAGTAGGACAGGTAGTACAGCGCGAATATCGACAAGAGCACACCGACAACGGCGAATTGCCTGAGAAAATAGAACCCGGCAACCGCTTTTTCCGCTTTAACGAAGCGGATGGATTCCGCCAGCCCGCCGCCAGACGCGGCAAACAGCCCAACCGTCACAGCGCCCGCCAGTGCTGTCACCGCAGCCAGACCAACCAGCACGAAGATCGGGCTTGGCTCCCCCTCCAGCCTTGGCAGTATGGCCGCAACAGGCCCTCCCACAGCGCCGCCGACGGCAGCGCCTAAACCAAACCCTGCAAGCCATAGCAACGCGCCAGCTTCTGCGATGAGAAGCAACTGAAGGTGCCCGTCCGGGAACAAATAATCTGGCGTGGCGCTATCCAGGCCGATGGCGAGTTGGATCGGGCGAAACACGAACCAAAACCCGCTCAGCAATAGTGCCAGAAAGATCACATCGAAACGGCGGCGCACGAAAATGCGCGCCAGAATCATGATCGCGCCGAAAACTGCCAGGACGGACAGAACTGCGAGCACGCGTTCCATGTCTAACGATGCTCCCTCGGCTGTTCAGCGCCCTTGCGGGTGCGCCAGCCTATTTGTACGGATCCGCCGCATCGCGGAGGCCATCGCCCAGGAAGTTGAACGCCAGGATGGTCAGGATAACCGGTGCTACAGGCAGCATCAGCCATGGATAAAGCGCCACCACGTTGATGTTCTGCGCTTCGGCCAGTAGCACACCCCAACTGGTGATAGGCGGTCTCAAGCCTAGCCCCAGGAACGACAGCGCCGTCTCACCAAGGATCATACTGGGGACGGATAGCGTCGCGGACGCGATTAAGTGGCTGGCAAAGCTTGGCAGCAAATGCTTGCCAATCACGCGCCTGGGGGAAGCGCCCATGAGCTGGGCAGCCTGACAGAAATCTTCCTCACGCAGCGACAAGAGCTTCGATCTGACCGCGCGGGCAAGGCCTGTCCAATCCAGCAATCCAAGGATGATCGTGATGCCAAAGTAGATAAGCACCGGACTCCAGGTAACCGGCAAGGCGGCGGACAAGGCCATCCAAAGCGGCAGTTCAGGGAAAGACCGCACCACCTCAATCATGCGCTGGACAACGCTATCGACCCATCCGCCATAATACCCAGCGAGGCCGCCAAGGGTGATGCCGATCATGAAACTGATAGCGATGCCGAACAGGCCAACTGTTAGAGATATGCGCGCGCCATACACAATCCGGCTGAAGACATCCCGGCCCAAGCGGTCCGTCCCCATAATATGGAGGGCGCCGCCTTCGGCAGGGCAGAACAGATGGAAGCGTGAATTGAACAGGCCGAAATAGCTGAATTCGTCGCTCAGGCAGAAAAAGCGGATTTTCTGTGGCTTAGCCGTCTTCTCCGTGTAGTTCCGCTTCATCGTCTTAAAATCGAGCTTCTTCGTATACTCGTAGACGAACGGGCCGATGAACTCACCCTCATGCATCACATGGATCGATTGCGGCGGGGCGTATATGAATTTGGAATTCCGCGTATCCAGGGCATAGGGCGCAATCACCTCAGAAATGATCGCCGAGAAGTACATCAGCAGCAGGAACACGCCTGAGATAACGGCAAGCTTGTGGCGCTTCAGTTTCCACCACATCAGTTTCCACTGGGTGGCCAGGAAATAGCGTTCCTGCTCCGGCGTCAGCGTTTCAACGGAATATGGATCGAACGGCTCTATAGAGACATAATGTTCGATATTGTTCTTGGGGCCGGTGGGCTGCATGTCGCTCATTTCTCATTCCCCGCGCCAAGCCGGATGCGTGGATCAAGGGCGGCGAGTGCAATATCCGATATCAGCACGCCGACGACGGTTAGCAGCGCCAGGAACATCAAGAATGATCCTGCGAGATACATATCTTGCGCCTGCAGGGCCTCAATGAGCATTGGTCCCGTTGTTGGCAGAGACAGCACCATGGAGACGATGGCAGCGCCAGAGACGACTTGCGGCAACAGGTTGCCTATGTCTGCAATGAACGGATTCAGCGCCATTCGAAGCGGATACTTGATGAGTAATCGGCGCGGCGTCAGGCCCTTCGCACGGCCCGTCACGACATACTGCTTCTGCAGTTCATCCAGCAGGTTCGCGCGGAGACGGCGGATCATGCCTGCCGTGCCGGAAGTCCCGATAACAATCACCGGCACCCACAGATGCTGCAGCACAGACACAAATTTATCCCAGCTGAACGGCTGATCCAGATAGATTGGGTCCATGAGGCCACCAATGGATATGCCGAAATACACCTTCGCCAGATACATCATCACCAGCGCCAGCAGGAAGTTCGGCGTGGCAAGGCCAAGGAAGCCAATGAGGGTTAACCCATGGTCACCCCAGCTGTATTGGTTGACTGCGGAATAGACGCCAATCGGGAACGCCATGGCCCAGGTAAATAGAATTGTTGAGAAGGACAGCAGGAAGCTTAAGTACAAGCGGTCGCCAACGACCTCCGAGACTGGCAGTTCATATTCGAACGAATAGCCGAAATCACCCTGCAACATCCCGAACAGCCAGATCAGGTACTGCTCCCACATTGGCTTATCAAGGCCGTACTGCGCGCGCAGGAACTCAACCTTGGCCTTATCGACATCCATACCAGATGCAACGGCTTCGTTGATCATGGTGGTCAGATAATCGCCAGGCGGCAATTGGATGATGACAAACACCAACACGCTGATAGCGAGCAGTGTAGGGATCATCAGCATGACCCTGCGGGCGATATATCTGAGCATTGGCGGCTCCGTTACGGCTTACGTACGCTTACTTAGACGCAAGCCAGAAGGTGTCAGGACGGTAGCAACCAAAATGCGCGCCCGGATCCCAGTTGTAATAGCCTTCATCTGGGATGTTTTGGAGGCGCGCATTGGTTACGACCGGCTGTAGCACGCCAGCGACAAGACCGATCACATATACTTCGGACGTATAGAGATCCTGCATGTGATTCCATATCTTGGTCTTGCTCTCCTCGTTCACAGCATTGCGCCATTGTTTGTAGAGCCCGCTGAGCTGCAAGGGCACGGGCATATCTGCAATTTCGCCCGCGTTGCCTTTGGTTTCTACATACTGGCCCCATTTCGGCCATTGCAATTGCTGTTGCGATGTCGGTGCAAGCTCTTCCGGGCTCATCAGCGCGTTCGCAAGGCCATTCTCCAGGCCAAACCAGATTGACATCTGGGTATCGCCGGTAAAGACCCGGTTCCGCAGCACATCCCGCTGCAGTGGCTTCGTGAACAGCGCAATGCCAGCCTTGAACCATGTTTGCTTGATCAGCTCGAGCACATCGGTTTCTTCAGTACTTTCGCCAGCGCTTTCAACAATGATTTCCAATTTGCGCCCGTCTGGCAGCATACGAATGCCATTAGAACCGCGCTTCAGACCAAGTTTGTCCAGCAGCTTATTGGCCTTCTTAAGGTCAAACTCTGCATAAGCCATCGCCGCTTTTTCGTTATAGAGTGGGCTGCCCGGCAGCAATGCATTGCCTTGCGGCAAGGCAACACCGAAATAAACCACTTCATTGATCTCACCACGGTCTGTCGCAAGCGACAGTGCCTGACGGAATTCTTTCTCCCGAAACAGCTTCCGCCATTCTGGATCATTGGTGTTCAAGTTCGGGTAGAGCGCCATATGTGAACCCTTACCGGTCCGCCAAAGGCGCGTTGTGTAACCGTAGCGTTCTTCATTTTCTTTCAGGAATGGGGTGTTCTTGAATTGCAGATAGCGGCCCTGCAAATCAACTTCGCCACTACCAGCTTTTGCGGGGATCAGCTTACCAGAGACAATGTCCATATTGACCTGGTCGATATAGGGCAATTGCACACCGTTCGCATCAACCCGGTGGTAGAAAGGATTGCGCTTGAAGATGAAACGTTCAGCCGGTGGTGCAGTTTGCGCGACCCAGGGCTGCAGCGTCGGCAGATCCGGGTTGTCATTCTTGTAGGCATTGTCCTTGCGGTTATGCAGAGATGCCCAATTGCGACGTTTGTTTTCTTTTACGAGGACCGCAAGCTTATCTGGGTCCTGATATTTCCCATGGAATTGCTGCAGATAATGCTTCGGCGCGTAAATATACATCGGCGATGCTTGGGCCAGGGCCGGGATAAATGTGGGGTTCGGCACTGTCCATTCGAAACGGATTTCGGTTTCAGAAACAATCGTCACTTTTGGCGGCTTGCCATCTGCCAACATTTTGATCGGTGGCCCGGAAGGTGAAAGCTCCGGATTGTTTGCGATGTCTTCCCACCAATAGCGGAAATCTTCGGTCGTGAACGGATGTCCGTCCGACCATTTGTGCCCCTTGCGCAAACGCAGGGTGAAGATACGACCTTCCTCGACCGTATAATCCTTCAAGATGTCCGATACCAATTCAAGCCGGTCATTGAAGCCGACTAAGCGGGCATAGCCATAGACCACCATCTGCCGGGTCTCTTTGGCTTTTGCCATCAGCACGCGGATTTCGCCGCCTGCCTGCCCGGGCTTGGCACCCTCACGGGTGAAGTCTGCAATGGATGGCTCAGCCGGCACCCGGTCGGCCACCGGCGGCAATGCACCGCTCGTGACAGCGCCCAGCAGAACGCCAGACTCTTTGTAAGTCATGGTCGCGGCGTTCGCACCCGACAATCCAACCGCTAAGCTGGCAATCGCGGCAAATGAGGTTAAGGACCGGATATGCATGGCTTTATGCAGCCTCCTTATGGTGTACCGCAACGCGGACAAAATGATTGGGCGCAACTTCTTCAAGCTTCGCCGGTGCGCCTGGCTGCAGCCCATAGGGTGCGGCCCAATTCGCAGGATTAGATGCACGCTCGCCCATCAGCTTGGCGAAGTCGAGCGGATGGTCTAGGTCAGGTTCCGGCACAGCAGCCAGCAGACCCTGGGTATAGGGATGGCGCGGATTAGCGAACAGCTCTGCTTTCGGCGCAATTTCAACCAGGCGCCCCGCGCACATAACCGCAATCCGGTCCGCCATATAATCGACGACAGCGAGGTTATGGCTGACGAACAGATAGGTCAGGCCAAGCCGGGTTTGCAGGTCTTTCAGAAGGTTCAAAATCTGCGCCTGTACGGACACATCCAACGCTGAAACAGGCTCATCACACAGGATCAGCTCAGGCTTCAAAGCCAAGGCCCGCGCGATTCCGATCCGCTGGCGTTGTCCGCCAGAGAAACTGTGCGGATAGCGCGAAAGGTGACGGTCATCGAGGCCGACCAGCTGCATCAGCTCGCGCGCCATTTCTAACCGATAGGCCGCATCGCCAACCTTATGGATAATCAGCGGCTCCAGCAGAATTTCCCGCACGGTCATCCGCGGATTGAGCGCGCTGAACGGGTCCTGAAACATGTACTGCATGCGCTTGCGGTAAGGGAACAACTGCTTTGGCGACATGTGGGTCAGGTCGATCTGCTTGCCGTCCACATTGAACAACACTTGGCCTTCATCAGGCTTTAGCGCGTTCATAATCATCTTGGATGTTGTGGATTTACCGCACCCGGACTCACCCACCAAGCCTAAGCATTCGCCGCGCTGAATCGTGAAGCCCACATCATCAACAGCCCTGAACGTCTTTGCATCGCCAATGCCGCTGCGGACACGGAAGCTCTTCTTCAGGCCTTGCACATCAAGCAGTGGCGGCTCACCCGGTTTGCCCTGCATCTCGATATCAGCAAGCAAGTGTCCTGTCGTCGGCTTGATTTCACGGATCGGGACGAGGCGCTCGCCTTCTTTCATGTCAAAGCGGGGCACAGCAGCCAGCAGCGCCTTCAAATACGGATGCTGCGGATTGCGGAAAATATCTTCAACCGCGCCCTGTTCCATAACCTTGCCGTGGTACATCACGACCACTTCATCAGCGACATTAGCGACGACGCCGAGATCATGGGTAATCATCAGCACGGCCATATGCAGTTCGGCCTGCAGGTCTTTTATCAGCTTCAGGATTTGCGCCTGAATGGTCACGTCCAGCGCCGTTGTCGGCTCATCTGCGATCAGCAGGCTTGGCCGGCATACCAGCGCCATCGCGATCATCGCACGCTGGCGGAGGCCACCTGAAAGTTCGAACGGATAAGCATCAACAGAGGTTTCGGGCGTTGGGAAGCCAACCAGCGCCAGCATATCCTGGACCAGCTTGCGGGCTTCTTTCTTGTTCACATCCCGGTGGAGCAGCAGTGCCTCGCCGATCTGGTCGCCGATGGTGTGAACCGGCGACAGGGAGGTCATCGGCTCTTGGAAAATGATAGACACCCGGCCACCGCGAATGTCGCGCATCTGGGCAGATTCCGGATTGAGCTGGACGATATCAACCGGCTCATGGTTCGGGTCGCGCAGCATGATTGAGCCCGATGCGATCCGCGCATTGCGGGGCAGAATGCCCATGATCGCCTGGGCCGTCACACTCTTGCCAGACCCAGATTCGCCAACAACTGCGACCGTGCCGCCCGGTGGAATGCGGAAAGACACGCCATCCACGGCTTTAACAACGCCACCCGGCGCGTCGAACTCGACCCGCAGATCGGTGACTTCAAGCAGATTAGTCACGGCGTCGCTATCAGACATTGGCCGCATATTCCTCCGCGCCGTCCATATTTGGGGTGAGGCCCATGGCGGCGAAATTAACGTCCGCGCTTTCAGTCATCGTCAGGCGATGCTGTTCGATGGCACGCATGACACGGATAGCCAGGTCACGAAAATCATGAACGCTGGAATCAACTTTGATCGTTCCCCCAGCACCGTCCAGGCGTAGCTGCATCCATCCCGTCCCTTCGTCGGTTGCCGGTCCCCCCCGGCCCCGTTCGCGCTTTGTCGAAAAATACCTGAGATCGACGCGCGTTATTTCAGTCCATCTTAGCGCGGTATGGGTCGCACCTTCTGTCCAAATTCCATCATCGGTGACAGCGATCACAGTTCTGTGACGTCGCCATGTCGACCACGCAAAGCTTAGGAACATCAATACGATGGCACCCAAGATGACGACCGCATAGATGTTTGAATGCGCATAAGCCAAAGGAATTCCAAAAATCACAGCCCCTGCCGCCGCTTGGCCGTAGTCCTTGTACATGGCCCCAGAAGGGTAACTAAATCGTTGTTCTGGGCCATGATCATGCGATTCGGTCATGCTTTCGCTCCAAAAATCGCAACGGGTGACGGCCAGGATATGCGCGGGTCTGTGGCAAGTTTGGCAAGCAGCGCCTTCAGCGTCGCCCATGCCGTCCGGTCCATCGCCAAATGATGCGCCAGAATGCCAGTCGCCTCCTGTGCATCCGCAGCGCCGGTCCGCTTCGCAGCCAAATGCGCGGCCAATCCAGTTGTCATGTCCGCCAGGGCCGCACCCGTCCGGCCATCCCGCCAGCGGATCAAATCAACATGGGTATTGTTTTCAACAACGCCGGGCGCCGGTTGATGCACCGCGCGCGCTTTATAGCGGGTGAGGCCAGACAGGCCAGCGTCTGCAAGGCGCGCAACAAGACCCGCGCCAACACGATTCCACGGCGGCGCCAACACTGGCAGCGCCGCATCGCCGAAAAGCCCCGATAGCGTAGCCCGCCCCTGCACAAGTTCCCCCGTCATGACGTCCAGGGGGCGATTTTCGGCAAATTCCGACTTCTTTTCGCCCCCGACAGCATGGTTCGCATGGGCAAACCCATGTTGCAAGACAGAAACGTCCTCCAAACCCTGTAATCTTTGCGCCAATTGCACGGTTGCACCCGCTGGAATCACGGCGAGCGCTAATGGAATGCGATATTTGGCGCACAAACTAAGCAACCGGTCGAGCGAGTCCGTTGCATCCACTGCATCGTCATCGCGCAGCCAGAACTGTGGCGTTAGGCCAAGTGCGGCCCAGCGCTCAAGCTCCGCATCCAGCACGCGCCATGGGGTTTCGCTCATTGCTTGCCTGCAAGCGCTTTGACAAGGGCGGATGTCTGCGCAGCACCGCCAATATCAACACCGGCCGCGGAAGATGGCGGGCTCGCCAGCGCGCGGTCGATGGCAGCACCCAATCTGGCTGGTGATAAGTCATCTTCCGGCACGACCTGCAACGCCCCCTTGGCTGCAAGCGCTTCAGCCCGGAGGGTCTGTTCTGTCTCTAGCCCACCCGCGTAGGGCGCGATCACAGCGCGGGTGCCAGCGGCAAGCGTCTCCAGCACGGTGTTATAGCCGCCCTGTGAGATAGAGAGACGGCAGCGCCGCAACAGGTCTGGGAAGTCACGGCGCGCCCGCTCCACAATGACATTGCTGCGCGCGGCTGCCTGCATTTCCTGAAACACTGCGTCCGGCAAATTATGGCCGACAAGGAACCGCCATTTCATATCCCGCGCTGCCGTTTCCGGCATGGCTGCAATCGCTGCCCGCAACAAAGGCTCCGCAACAGCACCACCACCGGCGGAGACCAGGATTTCATCCTGCCCGTCCAGACCATCTGGGCCAATCCGCTCATCCACGACATAACCGGTATAGGACACACGGTCAGATAATTCAGCGAGATGGGGGAATGTGCGGTCGAACGGCACGAGGTTTGGGTCACCATGCACGAACACCTGATGATACCAGGTACGCGCCCGCTCCAGCATTTCGGTCATGCGTTCAGGCTTTGCAGGGGCGACCAGAATATCGCGCACACTGGCAGCGATCTTAACGTTATCCGCCCGTGCCGCCTCTAATAACGGGCCCATCTCGAAGCGGAATTGGCGGCGGCCGAATGGGAAAAGTTCCGTGATCAGCACATCGGGCTTGAACGCGTGATAAATGTCCAGCGTCGCCGCCGTCCGCCGTTCGCGCCAGGCATCATCGATTTGCTGGTCATTTTCGTCATGCAGCACTTTGAAATAGATATCGACAGCGCGGGCGGACGGTAGCTGTGCCAGCTTGGCCGCGCCAGTATCCGTTACCGGGGACGGCTCACCGCCACTGGCAACCAGCACCTCCATGCCATCCGCCGTCATCGCCCGCGCCAGCGTCGCCGCGCGGGATAAATGACCGATACCGAGTAGATGCTGCACCCAAAATAGAACGCGAACCGGTTGGGTCATTAAACATAGGTCCTTATCGTATATCTCGATTTCGCTCGGTTCTTTAGCCGCCCATACACTGGCGCTTCCAGCATCACGATGAAGGCTCAGTCGGCAAAGGCGTATCGAGCGCCACAACGCTTGGAGTCCCGTCCGCCGCCAAGCGCAGCATATTATAGGCACCATGCTGGCCTTTGACCGGTGACTTCCCCATGAAATTCCATCCTGTCGCCAACGCTACAGCTGACCGGATAACGCCACGATGGCATACAGCCACGGTTGGTCGCCCCCGTGCAGCGACATCCTGAAAGAACGGCTTCAAGCGGTCCTGAACCATGCGCGGGCTCTCGCCATTGGGTGGCGTGAAATCCAGGCCGCGGGCTTCATTCTCTCGGAATGCATCACCCAAAGTCTCCGCAAGCTCTGCCCGAATGCAGCCTTCCCAATCGCCCCAATTCATCTCGATAATTCGCTCATCGCTCGCCACGATCCGCCCAACAAGGTGGCGCGCCGTGTCCTGGCAACGTCCGAGTGGGCTCG
The DNA here is from genome assembly GCA_938083135.1 of uncultured Alphaproteobacteria bacterium. GTDB lineage: Bacteria > Pseudomonadota > Alphaproteobacteria > Bin95 > Bin95 > VMCJ01. The sequence goes on from CALLKY010000159.1 coordinate 14,802, forward strand.
CGACCCAGTCAAATCCATTGAGTGCGGAGGGCGCGGCCCAAGTCGCTAGCGCCGCCTTGCCATCTTCCGACAATGGCGTGTCCCGACGGCCTTGCAAGCGGCCTTCCGCGTTCCAGGTTGTCGGCGCATGGCGAATGAGAGCAAGCAGCGTCATCGAATATTTATCCTTGTTAAAACTGTTTCGAGCCGCATTGCTGCCGCATCCAGCGATTGCGTGGCTGCGACCCTGGCAGCGGCACTACGGCCAAAGGCCTGACGGGTCGCATCATCCTCCATCAAGTGCTGGACCGCAGCAGCAAACGCTCTGGCGTCACCCAGGGGTGTAAGCAAGCCGGATTGGCCGTCCGCAACCACGCTATGCACGCCGCCAGTGCGTCCTGCAACGACGGGCAATCCGCTTGCTTGGGCTTCCAGCATCGCCATGCCGAAGGCTTCCCCCTGGGCAGGCCAGACCATAATGTCCGCTGCAGCATAGATGCGCGCAAGAGCGGCTTCATCAAGCGATCCTGCGAAATGCACGAGACCTGGCGCTGCCAGCAGTAATTGCGCTTCGATACTCGCCCGCTCTGGCCCGTCCCCAACAACGAGCAATCGCCAGTCCGGCGCGTCCGGCATCAATCGCAATGCATCGGCGAGTGCGGCATAGGATGCAGCTTTGTCACCCCCGCGCATCATGCCAACAGCCAATAGCCAAAGCGTGTTGGCGTCTGTCCCGGTTTCTGCTGCGATATGAGCCCGTGCTTCCGCGCGAATGTTCACCACGTCGGCATAGGGGGCCGTGTCCAGGAAAGGCGGGAAGTCGATAAGCGTGCTCTGGTCATCAAGCAGTGGTGCCAAACAAGCAGCATCATTCGGGTTCAGGCACAGGATGGCCACCGCCTCACGCACGCAATGGGCGACGCGCTTATGGCTCAAATCCCAAGGGCCACCGGCGCGTTTGGGTGCGTAGCTTGCTTCCGCTAACACATAGGGAATACCCATGCGCGCGGCGGCTTCAGGGCCGAACCAATCCGCCGCCTTGTAATACAGATGATAGGTGAACCAGAAATCCGCGGCCCCGCCGAGCGCCTCAATCGCAGCCCCTGCCCGCGCCACACCATCCCCCATCATCCGCGCCTGTGCGGCGGGATCACCCTTAGGTTCCCGGCTACGAAAGTCTGAAGCGAGCGGGGTCTCTACACCGATACGCGCGAACGCAGCCCGAAATAGCCGGGCAATCCGACGGTCACCAGAGGGTGCGGGATGATCGGGCGGCTTCAGGGGTGCGTAAAATGCAGCCCGCATCAAGCGACCGCGCGGCGGCCGGCATCCTGGGTCAGGAGCGCAGCAATCTGATCAACGCCTTCATTAAAATTGAACTCAGACCGGACATGGCCTTCCGCCGCCCGGCCCAGTCTGAGCCGCTGGTTAGGCTTGCGGATCAGGCTTTCAAGCGCTTTGGCGACCGCCGCTGCATCGCCCGGCGGGGTTAGCAAACCGGTCTCATCATGGCGGATGAACTCTGGGATCGCTGAAACATCGGACGCGATCAGTGGCAGTGCCTGACTGGCAGCCTCCATCAGCACATTCGGCAGTCCATCCCGGTCCCCGTCCGCGGCAATCTTAGCAGGCAGTACGAAGAGGTCGGCAGCGCCATACGCCCCGATGACATCGGCCTGCGCCATGGCACCGCGCCAGGTAATGTTGTCGGACAGGCCAAGGCTTTCCGCCTGACGCTTCAGTGCGTCTAACAGCGGCCCGCCGCCGATGTGATCCAAGCGCCAGTGCAGATCGTTCGGCAGCATAGAAAGCGCCGTGAGCAAGTCCTCCAGGCCCTTCTTCGGCACGGCCCGGCACACAGTCACCAATTTCACAGGTGCCTCCGGCTTAGAGCCATCGGCCATGCCATGGGGTGGTGCAGAGGGGAAACGGCGAAGATCTAAGCCGTGATAGACAAGATTCACACGCTCCCGTGGTGCTCCGCCCGCGAATGCCAAGTCCGCCAGATGGGCGGCCCCAGTGCCCGTACAGGTCGCCGCCCATTCACAATCAGCCAGCTTCTCCCGAAGCTCCCAATCGGGCGACGTCCAGATATCCTTGGCGTGGGCGGAGACACTCCATGGCCGCATCGTCAGGATTGCGGCATAGCGGGCGACACTGGCTGGTGTGTGCAGAAAGTGTGCGTAAATATGCCCGATATCCGCTGGCAGTTCCGCCGCCAACACCAAGGCCTGCCCAAAACGGCGGACGCGATTGCGGGTTCGGTCGCGCTTTAAGTCCCGCCGCCAAACAGCATACGCAGTCTTATAAAGCGGGCCGCCTCGCAGCTTGCGCCACGCCCGGTAAACCCGCATCGGCTCTTGATGCAGATATTCCGGCAAATAGCGAACCGGTGCCTTGATCTCGCTATGGATCGGATGACGTTTCTTGTCTGTCGGGTGGCGGAGCGAGAAGAACTTCAGCTTAAAGCCCCGTTCCTCCAGCCCACACAATTCCTGCGCGATGAACGTTTCGGAAAGGCGCGGATAGCCCTTCAGCAGAACAGCAACCGTATCGCCATCCGGCATTTCGCCCAGGTCTCTTAGCGGCCTTGCTTCACGCGGGGTTGGCTTGCGGCGCCTCAAGAAAGGCCGCCCTGCCCGGCGAGTTTAAGGCCAGGCTCGCGTCCCGCTTCGAATGCTTTACCCGTCAACCGCCGCACACTTGGCAGGCCATCCAACAGCCCCGGCACGACCACATCCGAAGGCTTCGGCTGGTTTGGTAAGCGACGGAGCGCGGTTGCCATAGCCTCTGCCGTCCGTGGTCCATCGCCGTCCAGCATGCCTGTCAGGCCAAGGTCTGCAGCGCGGCTAGCGCGGATATATTGCTCCATGCGCGGCTTGGTGCGCGGCATAATGATCGCACGCTTATCGAACGACAGAATTTCACAGAAAGTATTGTACCCACCCATAGCGATCACGCCTTCTGCAGCGTCGATCAGCGTTTCGATGTGCGCGTCAAACGTTAGTCCATCAACGGAATTAAGCTGGGCGCAACGCTCGCGGAACTCACGCTGGCGATCCTGGCTCATGAACGGGCCAAATACGATGAGCGCACGCGGATGCAAATCAGGCGTCGCTTCATAGGCGCGCAGGACCCAGTCGACCAGATCTTCACCATCACCGCCGCCGCCGGGCGTCACCAAAATAAATGGCTCATCGATCAGGGAAAGCGCTTCAAGTGATCCGGGCGTTTCTGGCGCCTCACGCTCCAAATATCCGGTATAGACCAGCTTCCGGCGAACGGATTCCGGCACGTTTAGCCCAGCCAACGGTTCACAGATATGCGGCAGGCCATAGACCCAAATTTCATCATACAGGTCACGCAGGGCCGGCATGGCGTTCTTGCGTTCCCATTCCGGTGCCAGCTGGTCCGGCTCATCCATCACATCCCGGAGGCCAAGCACAAGCCGACATCCGCGCGATTTCAGCATCGTGAGTGTCTCATGGCATTCGCCGCGCAGGCCTAGCGGCTCTTTGTCGACGATAAAGATATCTGGATCAAACACCTCCGCCGTGTGTTGGATGATGGAGGCGCGGATAGACAGCGTATGTTCTGGTGCCAAATCAAGCGCCAGGCTCGTGTAGTCACCATCGGACAGTTTGATCATGCCCGGCACACGGACGAAATCGACGCGGGATGCGAAATCGAAGCTGCCAATGATGGGAGAGCCAGACAGGATCAACACAGATAAGTCTTCGTAGGCCTTCACCAATGCATTGGCGATCGCACGGCATCGACGCAGATGGCCAAGGCCAAAACTATCGTGGCTATAAATCAGTACGCGTTTTCCGCCCTGGCGGCGCACCGGCACGTTGGTTGGCGTCATCGCTTCGCCGCCTCCTTCGCTGCATCCGCCCTATTGAGCGCACGCGTCTCCCCAAGTCTGCTGGGCTCTCATGGCTTATGATTGCTCTTACAAGCCCTTACAGGCCGCCACATATGACATAACCACACCCGACAGGAAAGGGTTCCCGCCTGTTCAGATGTTACAGCATCGGTTCGTTCTTGATGGGGCGTTTTCCCTGAGAATCGTATGGTGTAGTCTGTCGCTTAGTGGTAGTCCGAGGCATAGCCTTTGCAGGCAAGCGCAATTGCGCGCGATTTGGGCAGTTCAAGAGTACGCGTGTTGGGGAGCAAACTATGAGCAACGGCGGCGTAATGGCAGGCAAACGCGGCTTGATTATGGGCGTTGCGAATGACCGGTCATTGGCCTGGGGCATCGCGAAAGCCGTGGCTGACGCTGGCGGCGAACTGGCGTTCACCTATCAAGGTGAGGCGCTGGAGAAGCGCGTTCGGCCCTTGGCTGAGAGCGTAGGTGCGAAATTGGTGCTCCCGTGCGATGTTACCTCCGCAGACAGCATGGATGCCACGTTCAAGACGCTCAAGGATGAGTGGGGCACGATGGACTTCGCGGTCCACGCCATCGCCTATTCAGATAAAACTGAACTGCGCGGTCGCTATGCCGACACCAGCCGTGAGAATTTTCAGCGCAGCCTCGATATTTCCTGCTTCTCCTTCACGGACATGTGCCGCCGCGCTGGCGAGATCATGCCGAATGGCGGCAGCTTGCTGACGCTTACATATTTAGGGGCCGAACGCGTTGTCCCCCATTACAACGTCATGGGCGTTGCCAAGGCCGCGCTGGAAGCCAGTGTCCGCTACCTGGCGCAAGACTTCGGCAAGGACGGCATTCGCGTGAATTCGCTGTCCGCTGGGCCAGTAAAAACGCTGGCGGCCTCTGGCATCGGTGATTTCCGCTACATTCTGAAATGGAATGAGCTGAACGCGCCGATGGAACGCAATGTGACGATTGAGGATGTTGGGGGAGCAGGCATGTATCTCCTCTCCGATCTCGCCAGCGGCGTGTCCGGCGAAAACCACCATGTGGATGGCGGCTATCATGCTGTCGGCATGCTGAACACGCGGAACGCGCGCGAAGTTTCCGCGCTTCTGGCGGATTTCAAAGAAAAGGAATAGCCGCTTATGGCTGGCAATAGTTTCGGCCAGGCGTTTCGCTTCACCACCTGGGGCGAGAGCCATGGGCCTGCAATCGGCTGCGTGATTGACGGCTGCCCTCCAGGCGTGCCGCTGTCTGAGGCCGACATCCAGCCCTATCTGGACAAACGCCGCCCAGGCCAATCCCGCTTTGTCACGCAACGCCAGGAACCGGATCAAGCCCGTATTCTTTCTGGCGTATTTGAAGGCCTGACAACGGGCACACCGATTTCCATCGAGATCCAAAACGCGGATCAGCGCTCCAAAGATTATTCCGAGATCGCAGCGCAATACCGTCCTGGGCACGCAGATTTCTCCTATGACGCCAAATACGGCCACCGGGATTATCGGGGCGGCGGGCGCTCCTCCGCCCGTGAAACAGCCATGCGCGTTGCCGCAGGCGCTGTCGCGCGGAAAGCGTTGACGTTCATTCTAGGCCAGTCCGCAATCATCCGCGGCGCTGTCGCCCAGATTGGTCCAGATTATGTGGACAGGTCCCAGTGGGACTGGGACCAGGTTGCGGAAAACCCATTCTTCTGCCCAGAAGCCGCAACGGCTGTCCGCTGGGAAGGCTTGGTTGATGCGGCCCGCAAGGACGGATCATCGCTCGGTGCCGTTATTGAGATCGTAGCAGAAGGGTTTCCGGCCGGCCTTGGCGAGCCGATCTATTCAAAGCTCGACAGCGATATCGCGTGCGGCCTGATGACTATCAATGCCGTTAAAGGCGTCGAGATCGGTGATGGGTTTGCAGCCGCCGCCATGCGCGGTGAAGACGCCCATGACGCCATGCGCGCATCGAACGAGGGCGGCGTGCGGTTTGAAAGCAATCATGCAGGTGGCATACTGGGGGGTATCTCCAGCGGCCAGCCTATCGTGGCGCGGTTCGCAGTAAAGCCAACCAGCTCCATTCTCATCCCCCGCCCCAGCGTCAATCGTGATGGTGAGGAAATTGAGGTCCGCACGAAAGGCCGCCACGATCCCTGCGTCGGCATCCGCGCCGTACCCGTGGGTGAAGCCATGGTCGCGGTGGTGTTGCTAGATCATCTTCTCCGCCAACGTGGCCTGCGCGGGCCGGATTGGCCAGATGCGAAACGCCAAACGGCACACATAGCCACACAGTCTGCTGGCTAAACTCAGGCAGCTTAACTCAGGCGGCATGCACACAAAACAAAAGGGCTGCGGACATTCTCAAATGTCCGCAGCCCTTTTGCGTTTGGGCGTGCCTGAAGCGGCTTAGGCTTTCTTACGAATAGCCGCTGCATTCACGGCGTCAGAAACATCAGCTTCGAACTGCTTGAAGTTCTCTTCGAAGTCAGCGGCGAGGCTTTGCGCGGTTGCGTCATAGGCATCTTTATCTGACCAGGAGCCGCGTGGGTCCAGCGCTTCAGCCGGGACATCCGGGCAGCTTTCCGGAACCTGGAGACCAAAGTTTGGATCTTCGCGCAGGGGTGCGTCTGCCAGCACGCCATCAAGGGCAGCCCGCAGCATTGCCCGGGTGTGCTTGATCGACATGCGGTGGCCAGTGCCGTAGGCGCCACCGGTCCAGCCCGTGTTCACCAGCCAACAATTGGCATCACTGGCGGCAATACGTTCACCCAGCAGCTTGGCATACTCGGTCGGCTTGCGCGTCATGAACGGTGCGCCGAAGCAGGTGGAGAATGTCGCCTGCGGTTCTGCGCCCAAGCCCTTTTCCGTACCCGCAACGCGTGCGGTATAGCCGGAGAGGAAGTGGTACATCGCCTGTTCCGGCGTCAGCTTAGAAATTGGCGGCAACACGCCAAACGCATCCGCCGTCAGCATGATGACATTGGTTGGGTGCGGGCCTTGGCCGGTTTCAGACGCGTTCGGAATGAAATCCAGTGGATAGCAGGAGCGCGTGTTCTCTGTGAGCGACCGGTCCGCCAAATCAAGCTGGCGCGTAACGGGGTCCATCACGACGTTTTCCAGCACGGTGCCGAAGCGTTGGGAGGCCGCAAAAATCTCAGGCTCAGCCGCAGCAGAAAGGTCGATCACCTTGGCATAGCAGCCGCCTTCAAAATTAAAGACGCCCTTATCGCTCCAGCCATGCTCATCATCGCCGATCAGTGTACGGCTGGCATCTGCGGAAAGCGTGGTTTTGCCGGTACCGGATAGGCCGAAGAAGATGGCGCTATCGCCTTTCGGGCCAATGTTGGCAGAGCAATGCATCGGCATAACGCCCTGGGGCGGCAGCAGATGGTTCATCAGCGAGAACACGCTCTTCTTGATTTCACCGGCATATGAGGTGCCTGCAATTACAATGACATGCTTGGTAAGATTGGCCGCAATCACGGTTTCGGAGCGGCTGCCGTCAATCGTCGGGTCGGCCTTAAAGCCGGGTGCCTGGATGACAACATAGTCTGGCTCAAACGAATTCAAATCTTCCCGCGCCGGGCGGATGAACATGTTGCGGGCAAACAGATTGTGCCACGCCTGTTCTGTGATCACGCGGACCTTCAGGCGATAACCTGAATCGGCACCTGCATAGAGATCTTGTACATAGACATTCCGGTTCTGCAGATATGCGCGCACCCGGTGGTGCAGCCGGTCAAAAGCTTCTGGCGACATCGGCTGGTTGACCGCGCCCCAATCGACCTCATTCTCAGACAGGCTATCACGGACAATAAACTTGTCCTTGGGTGAGCGGCCCGTGTGCTGGCCGGTTTCGCAAAGGAGCGCGCCGCCAGCCCCAATGTGACCATCGCCTGCAGCGACGGCGGCTTCGTAAAGCGCTTCAGCGCCCAAGTTCCATTGAGCGCCGGCCACGTGGCCGAGCCCGTGACGTTCGAGCCGTGATGTGGTGTCCACCGGATTCGTTTCCTGGAGCGATTAGCGTTTGGGGTCCCCGCTCAGCCAGCCAAATCACCCCCATCATTACAACGAGGTATTGACCGCACCGAACGCACTAAACATAGGCGCCCGCCAGTCCGGCTTGCAATATGACAAACGTGCTAACGCCTTCGCGTTTTGCCGATTGCGGCCCTATGTCACGGATTCCCGGTGGATAGCTTGATCATCCCTGGGTCCAACATCACTGCACGGCCAAAACCGGCGACGAGATGGGCTGATGTGAGTGCCAAGCGATAGAGCTTCATATCACCAAAGTCGATGTAGAACGCCGATTCGGGCCGTGCTGCAACATAGACTGCGCGATCCTGCTCCAGCGGCGACCGCACGGTTCCCTGAACTGTCAGCCTGGCGGTCTTCAAGGGTTGCTTTGGGTGAAGGCTATAGAACCCGGCTCGGTCTTAGGCTTCGATTAGGTCAAACCGGTCGCCGTAAACATCCGGCAATGGGGCGCCGGACTTGTCCAGGTGATCAAATATCCCAAAGCGCCGGCCAGCGTCAGACATTTTGATCCTCCCCAAACATGCCCATCATAAAACGCGAAAGAGGCGGCACCCGTTAGAGCGCCGCCTCCATCACAGTCTATAGAGAATAGGCTTACTTGGTAGCGTCGATGACGCTGCCGAAGAGAGCCCATTTTTCGCCGTCAAACTTGGACAGCTGAGCAGCCTGGATCGGGTAGAAGTCCGTCGGGCTGGTGTTGACCAGAATGCCAGGCAGAACCATTGGCAGTTCAAGGTCTTTCACGTTAGCAGCACAAGCCATGATGCCAGCGCGGGTCATGTCTTCGCAGTTGTCCAGAACATGGTGCAGCAGCTTGGAAACGTTATAGCCAAGGCCATAGTTAACGTCGCCGCGGTCTGCGTCCGGAAGGTTCTTGTCCATCCATGCGGACCATTCCTGGTAGCCTGCGGTGCCTTTCCACTGCGGATCAGTTGGATCTTTCATCCACTGAGCTGTGATCAGGTCCTTAGAGCATTCCAGACCAGCTGGCTTAAGCGTGGCGCTCACGGAGGAGGACACGTTGTTCAGCAGGTGGAGAGGCTTCCAGTCAATTTCGCAAGCCTTGCGAATTGCCTGAGCTGCGAACTTCGGAATGGAGATGTTCACGAAGACATTGGCACCGGAATCTTTAAGAGCCAGGATCTGGCTGTCGACTGTCGGGTCCGTTGTTTCGTAAGGCAGCATGGAAACGATAAGGTCTTTCTTATCGCCAAGGCCACGCAGGAACCCGTCCCGGTAATCTTTACCGTAATCGTCATTCTGGAACAGAACGGCGATCTTCGGGTTTTCTACGTTCTCAAGAACATATTTCGCGTAGATTTCGCCTTCGACGTCATAGGTGGGCTGGAAGCCCATCGTCCAAGGATACTTTTCTGGCTGGCCCCATTTGGAAGCGCCCGTTGCAACAAACAGCTGCGGCACTTTCTTTTGGTTCATGTACTTGTGAATGGCCGAGTTCGTTGGCGTGCCGAGCGACTGGAACAGGAACGCGATCTTTTCTTTTTCGACCAGCTTACGAACCTGCTGCACGGTGCGTGGCGGGCTGTAGCCGTCATCCAAGGAAATGAACTCAATCGTGCGACCGTTGATGCCGCCTTGTGTGTTCAGTTCTTTGAAATATGCAGAAATGGCTTTGCCGATGACGCTGTATGCAGACGCCGGGCCAGAATACGGGTTCGTGTTGCCGATCTTGATCGACGTATCGGTGATGCCCGTGGAGTCAGCAACAGCTGCGCCCCCGGAGAGCACGCTTGCCGCAGCAGCGGCGAGCAGAATACGTTTCAGTTTCATAGAAAAAACCTCCCTTGGTTTTCGTTTTTTAGATTTGTTGATCTCAGCTGGACGACGGGCGTTTCAGCCGTGCCATCCCGCGTTCGATTAAGCCCCAGATGCCGAAGGGGGCGAAGTACATCATTAATATCAGGAATATGCCGAAAGTCACCCAAGGCGGCGGGATCAGTTCAGACAGATTACTGACTTCTTCGGCATATTCTTGGCCGAATACATAGAAGAGTCCGCCCAGCAACGCCCCAGGAATGGAGACGATACCGCCAACGACGGAGCCAACCAGTAAGTATACGGCAATGAAGAAATTGAACGTGTCCGGGGATACGAACGCATTCGCAAAAGCAAAGAACGCGCCGCCAAGCCCGGCAAACATCGCGCTGATGCCAAACGTGGTCGTTTTATACAGCGCAGTATTGATACCCATGGTGCTGGCTGCAATCGGATTATCCCGAATCGCCATAATCGCGCGGCCAGACCGGCTGTGTAGCAAAGCCCAGGTCAGCGCCATAAGCACCACGAATACGATCCATGTCACGTAATACAACGACTGATCAATCGACATACCGCCCATGATTGGGTCTGGTTTATCGAAGAACAGGCCCTGCACGCCGCCGGTCCATTCTTCCAGCGCATCCACTTTCAGAATTTGCGGGGTAGCGACGGCGAGCGCAAATGTGGCCAGCGCTAGATACAAGCCTTCCAGTCGCAGTGCCGGAAAGCCGAACAAGAACCCAACCATGAATGCAGCAATCGCCACGAATGGCAGCGTTGCATAAGGATGCCAGCCAAAATGGGTGATCATGATCGCGGCTGTATATGCGCCAATCGCGAAGAATGCGCTGTGTCCGATGGAGAACTGGCCATTATATCCGGTCAGGATGTTCAGCCCCAGAATGGCGATGCCGTAAGAGAACGCCACCGTGATCTGGTAGGAGTCGTAGTCTTCAACAATGAGCGGAACGATGCAGCCTAAGACGACAAGCGCGCCGAAAGACAGGACCAGTTTCGGCGTTAGAGCGTTTGGACGGATCATGTCTGCTACACCCTTTTCACGACGACGCGGCCGAACAGCCCCGCCGGTTTGAACATGAGAACGCCGACAATGAGCACCAGCGCGAAGGTGAGACCAAGCTCACTCCCGCCCGGCACATATTGGCGTGCCCAGTTTTCCAGAACGCCAACAATCAGGCCGCCAGCAACAGCGCCACCGGGGCTGTTCACCCCGCCGAACAAGGCACCCGCGAAACCGTAAAGCAGCACGCCGGACATCATATTCGGCTCAAGGAACACGATTGGTGCCACCAGAACACCACCAACCGCACCAATCGCAGAGGCCAAGCCCCAACCGAGTGCGAGCATCCACCCGACGGATACACCGACGAGCCTAGCTGAATCTGGGTTTGCCGCCGCTGCCTTCATCGCCAAGCCCACTTTCGTGAACTTGAAGAACAGGAACACGACGAGCAGCAAGGCCAGCGTAAATACGATAACTCCCAGGTTATGGGAGCTGATCAGCGTGGACTCAAAGCCCATATCCTCCGGGAACAGGCTTGGAAGCGTCTTCGTCGTATGCTCCCAGAACCAGCCGGCGAGGTTGTTGAAAATCATCAACAAGCCGATGAACACGATGATCTGGTTAAAGACCGGCGCACTTTCGACCGGTTTTACGATCACCCGCTCGATAATAATGCCTGCGATAAACGAAGCTGCCACCGCCAGCACAAATGCCAGCCAGATCGACCCGGTCGCTTGGAACAAGGCCCAGGCAACGAAGGTCGAGAACATCGCCATTTCGCCCTGGGCGAAATTAAAATGGTCTGTCGCTTGGTAGATCATCACGACCGCCAATGCGACACAGGCGTAAATCGAGCCGATTGCGAGACCGGCCAGCGTTAGCTGAAGAAATAAATCCATCGCCCGCTCTCCTAGTAACCGAGATAGGTGCGACGGACGGTTTCGTCGTCGCGGAGGATTGAAGCTTCGCCGCTCATCACCACATTGCCGGTTTCCAGCAAATAGGCGTGATCGGCCAAGTTAAGCGCGATATTCGCGTTCTGCTCGACCAGCAGCATGGAGGCTCCTTCGTCCTTACGGATACGCGCCATGATTTCGTAGATTTCCTGCGTAATCAGCGGTGCCAGGCCAAAGGATGGCTCATCCAGCAACATCAGCTTTGGCCGGAGCATGAGGGCGCGGCCAATGGCGAGCATCTGCTGCTCACCGCCAGAAAGCGTTCCGGCCTGTTGCTTCAAGCGCTCTTTCAGGCGCGGGAAGTAAGCGTAGACACGCTCCACATCATCCGCGACGTCAGATTTGCTTTTGCGGGTGTAAGCGCCGAGCTCCAGGTTTTCCTCAACAGACTGGCGCACGAACGTGCCCCGGCCTTCAGGAACATGCGCTATCCCAAGCCGCGCAATCTTTTCAGACGCGAGGCCAGTGATTTCCTCGCCCTGGAACTTGATTGAACCTTCGGTGCGAACCATCCGGCTAATCGCCCGGAGGGTTGTGGTTTTGCCAGCACCGTTTGCGCCTAGGATTGTTGTGATCGAGCCCTCGTCGAGCTCGAAATCTATGCCATGCAGAGCCTCTGTCTGGCGATAGTAGGCCTTGAGCCCCTTAACCTTGAGCAGCGGCATCTGTCGTCCCCAGATAAGCTTCGATAACTTTGGGGTCCTGCTGGACTTCCGTCGGCGTGCCGTCCGCGATTTTGCGGCCAAAGTCGATTGCGACGACCTTGTCGGAAACCTGCATGACCAAGCTCATGTGATGTTCGACCAAAAGCACAGTGATCTTGCGCTCATCCCGGACTTGCCGGATCTGCTGCTTCAGATGGTCGAGTTCTTCGTGGTTCAAACCGCCTGCAGGCTCATCGAGCAGCAGTAGTTCAGGCTCACTAGCCAGCGCACGGGCCATCTCGACCCGTTTCTGAAACCCGAAAGGCAGGCCGCCGACAGGTTTATCGATGACTTCGGTGAGTTCCATAAACTCGATTAGCGCCATCGACTTATCACGCAGTTCGCGCTCTTCGCGGCCAACCTTTGGCAGGCGCAGCGCGTTCGCGATGAAGCTGGATTCCGTCTTGCAGTGCCCGCCGATCATTACGTTGTTCAACACCGACAAAGTTGGGAACAGCGCCAAGTTCTGGAATGTCCGACCAATGCCCATGGGCGCGATGTCATCCGGCTTTTTGCCGAGAATGGATTCGCCCTTGAACGTGATATCGCCAGAATTCGGCGTGTAGAGCCGGGACAGGCAATTGAACAGCGTGGTTTTACCCGCGCCATTAGGCCCAATCAGACCAACAATCTCGCCTTTGGGAATCGTAAATGTCACGCCGTCCAGCGCGACAATGCCGCCGAACCGAACTTCAACGCCACTAACTTCAAGCAATGCTGTCATGCCCGCGAATCTCCCGGACGCACAGCGATCGCAAGGTTGATCGTATCAACCACGCGAAACCCTCCCTTGTTCATCTTTTCGCTATTCATTTTAAGCCGATAGCGATCTGGCTGTTCACTACCGCGCCCGGCTGCAGGATGCAATGTGATTAACGACACACAGAACGGATTGCTCAGGCCTGCTGTAAATTCAGCGCACCTCCGCCCGTTCTATATATCGGCTAGAAAGCCTGGATACGTCGGACAGCAGGAAGTAAGCCTTGATGCTAAACGCTGAGATCGCGGGCATTTCTCGGCGGGAGCGCCCTCTTTTGATATGCGGTGGCAATAATTTAGGCGACTACAGGCGGGATGTATTCGCGCATCCAGCGACCAAGGGCCGCCATTCGGGCGTCTTGGTGTTGCATGCCAATAAGCTGCACACCCACAGGCATGCTGCCAACACTGATCATGGGGGTTGTTACAACCGGCGCGAACAGCATTGAGCTTGGATAGTTAAAAACTGCATCACCGGTGGGCCGCCGCACCAGCGCTGCGCCTGCACTATCGCCGGGCCAGAGTGGTGCGGGGCCGGGACAGGACAGGCTAATCGCAGCATCCGCCACCGGGCCAATGTCCTCATGCGCTGCCTGGGTGGCGGCCCGGTCCACCAAGGTCGCCTGATATTCCGCTGGCGTCATCCGCTCTGCCGCTTCTAATACGGCAAGCGCGCGATCGCTGATGGCACCCTGGCCGATATCCGCCAAGTTCCGGTTGCCCCACCGGTTTTCCCACCCCGTGATCTGCACACAAATCCGCGTGGCCTCTGCAATTGCATCCTCAAGGCGGCTAGCTTCTGGCGATGTTGCCCGGCGCAGCAAGCGCACGCCAGCGGCGGCCAGGCGTTCCAGCAGCAGTTCGAATGCATCAATGGTTTGACTATCAAGCCCGGCCCAACCTGCCGTTTCCAGGACAATCAGCACCTCTGGCTTTGCTGCTGCAGGCGCTGCAGGCGGGCCGTTCAGGGCGCGTTTTCCAGGGTCCCCACCGACGCGGGCTGCAATCTCGTAAGCAACCTGCCACATATCCTCAAATGCATTGGCATGAACGCCGTGGGTGCTCATGCTTGTTGCCTGCCGCTCGCCGCGGTTAATCGCACCCTGGGTCGGTTTCAATGCGATATTGCCGCAATACCCGGCCGGGCGGATGATTGACCCGCCAACCTGTGTCCCAATTGCCGCGGGCATCATTCCAGCTGCAACAGCGGCGGCGGAGCCTGAAGACGATCCGCCGGGGGTACGTGCTGGATCAAACGGATTGGTCGTAGGGCCTGGATGGGAACCGCCGAGTTCTGCCGTCACGGTCTTGCCGAAGATCACCGCACCCGCTTCCCGCAGCGCGCGCACGGCGGCATTATCCTTCTTTGGGAAATTGCCCTGCAATCCAGCGCAGTTCATCTCCGTCGGCATATCCCGGGTTTCCAGAAGATCCTTGATGCCAATCGGCATGCCATCAATGGGCGACAGTGGACGCCCCGCTTGCCAGCGCGCCGTGCTTTCATCCGCGGCGGCACGGCTTGCGGCCTCGTTCAAATGGGCAAAGGCCTGGACCACGGGCTCGCGCGCAGCGACGGCCTCCATGCAGCGTTCCAGATAGGCCCTGGGCGTATCGGCACCATCACGGAATGCATCGCGCGCATCGTAAAATGTCAGCCCGCGAAAAGTACTGGGATCATAGGACATGGCACCGCCTCCGAACGTGTCGAAGAGGGAAGTCTAAGCCTAGGCGGCGAGAATGTCGTCTACTTGTGACACGAGATCACGGAGATGGATCGGCTTGGTCAGAACCTGCGCTGCACTCGGCGCTTCACTGTGCGCCCTAAGGGCGACCGCAGCGAAGCCGGTGATCAGCACGACACGCATCGCCGGGTCGTCATCAGATGCACGGCGGGCGAGTTCAATGCCGTCAAAGCCAGGCATGACAATATCCGCCAGCAGCAGATCAAACCGATCTGCAATCAGGGCCGCCAAAGCATCCACACCGTCGCCGACGGCTTCCACATCGTGGCCAGCACGCTCTAACGCGCGCTTGAGGAATGCGCGCATAGAATCATCGTCTTCGGCCAACAAAATCCGCGCCATTACAGTTCCTTATGTAAATCTTGGCCAGATTCTACCAGGGCCGCGTCACAGAACGGTTAACCGCTCTTGGTATTTGGAACGGGGCCAGTGCGGCGGTTCCAATGGCCCATTTTGCGGCCAGGGCGGGCCTCCCCTTTCCCATATAGATGCAAGGCGACGCCCGGATCCGCCAGCAGTTCTGGCCAGTTATCCGATTCGTCGCCCAGAAGATTGTGCATTTCCGCCATAGCTGTTGGCGATGGATCACCGAGCGGCAGCCCCATGACAGCCCGGGTCAACTGCTCAAACTGGCAGGTCGTCGCCGCGTCCATGGTCCAATGGCCGGAATTATGCGGGCGCGGTGCCATTTCATTCGCCAACAAGCGACCATCCGGCGTCACGAACATCTCAACGGCCAACAGCCCGACCATATCCAGCGCATCCATCGCCCGCATCGCCATGGATTCGGCTTCTACAGCCAGTGGACCAAGATTCTGGGCAGGTGCCAGGGTTGTTCGCAGAATATGGTTCTCGTGGATGTTTTCGACTGGCGGATAGGCAGCTGTGCGGCCATGGATATCCCGCGCTGCGATGACCGAAATCTCCCGTTCAAACCCGATGAACCCTTCAGCGATAGAGGGCGCTTCGCCCAAATCACGCCATGCAGCGTCTGCCGCGTCCGCAGTTTCAACACGCACTTGGCCTTTGCCATCATAGCCAAAACGCCGGGTCTTCACGATGATGGGCGCGCCGAGGCTTTGAAGCGCACGGCGAATATCGTCTGCGCTATCAACAGGCTGATACGGGGCGACGCCTGCGCCAACGCTTTCCAGGAAGCGCTTCTCGACTAGCCGGTCCTGTGCCGCTGCCAGACAAGCCGCACCAGGGCGCATGGGCACGATCGCCGCCAGGGTTTCAAGTGCTGAAACAGGTACATTCTCAAACTCAAGCGTGACGGCATCAACTGACGCTGCGAAGGCCTTAAGGGCGGCGGTATCTGTGTATTCTGCTTGCGTCACATTCGCGGTGACCTGGCTTGCAGGCGTATCAGCTTCAGGGGCGAAAATATGGGCGCTATAGCCAAGCCGAGCTGCGGCCAGCGCCGTCATACGCCCAAGCTGTCCGCCACCCAGAATGCCGATCACACCGCCTGGCGGAATTGCGCTATCAGTCTTCGGGGGCATCGGGCACATCCGCTGTTTGCTTAGCCCGCCAGGCTGCCAATCGAACACCCAGCGCTGGATCACTGAGCGCCAGGATCTGCGCCGCCAACAGGCCCGCGTTTACGGCCCCTGCTTCTCCAATGGCCAAGGTCGCGACCGGTACGCCCCCCGGCATTTGCACGATGGAAAGCAGGCTATCCAGGCCATTCAGCGCACGACTTGGTGCCGGAACGCCGAGGACTGGCAATGCTGTCATAGACGCCGCCATGCCCGGCAGATGCGCTGCACCGCCCGCGCATGCGATCAATACCTTCAAGCCACGCGCTTCAGCGCCCTGTGCGTAGTCGTACAATCGGCCTGGGGTGCGATGTGCGGAAACGACTTTGCTCTCATGGGGAACGCCCAGCGCCTCAAGCACTTCGGCGGCGCGGCCAATCGTCGGCCAGTCTGAACGGCTACCCATGATGATGCCGACGCGCGGCGTATCTTTGTCTGTCACGCCCATAAGGCTCCCACGATGCCTAGCTTTAAGCCCGGCTCAACGAAAGCGCCGCAGTATAGGGCGCACCCTGTCTTGCGCAAGCGGACCAAGCGCCCAATTCGCACCCCAGAAGAGCCTGGGGAAATACAGCAATGTGCATACTTCTCTTTACTCGAACTTAATTCGCACCCGGCTAGTTTGCTTCAACTGTCGTGGGCCAGCGTTCTGCCTTGGAATACGCAGCGCAGTGTTGGTTCAGATCACGCAAGGAGGGGCGAGCCTTATGAAGATCAGCTCTCAGTCTCCGGTCCGGGCGACCACGGCGCCACGTGCTGCCGGGCGCTCTGCACCAGCGGGCAAAGCTGGCCCCGCCGGACAGGCCGCTGCAGCCGTGCCAACCACGTCCCTTATGGGAATTCCGACCGAAGAGCTGACCCCGAAAGTCCGCGTTGCCATCGAAACCCTGATGAATGAGGTCGAGCGCCTCCGCCGCGATCGTGACGAAGTGAAGCACCAGAATTCCCATCTTGAAAAGCTGGCGGATGAAGATTCGCTGCTGCCGGTGATCAACCGCCGCGCCTTCGTTCGTGAACTTTCCCGCGCCATGTCTTTTGCCCAACGCTACACACAGCCATCCAGCCTTGCGTTCTTCGACGTCAACAACATGAAGACCATTAATGATGAGCTTGGTCACGCCGCAGGTGATGCGGCACTGATGCATGTGGCTGAAATGCTGCTAGAGCGGATTGAGCGGCAATTGAATCATTAGGGATTCCGTTTGGCGTTATTTTGTGATTCATCATGAGGGCTGGTGAAGGAGGCCAGCCTGCATGGCCAAAGCCCTCTCTGTCGATCTTCGCCGTCGCGTCGTAGAT
>CALLKY010000160.1 GCA_938083135.1 uncultured Alphaproteobacteria bacterium
TCAGAAAAGCCGCCGCCCGTAATCTCCCAGATCTCTGGGACGCCATCCGAGACGCCATCGACGACCTCACGCCAAACGACTGCAGGAGCTACTTCACAGCTGCAGGCTATGAACCAGAATGATGGGAATCTGCTCTAAGCGCGCCTTCGCGACTCAACACCTCATCAATTGAACGCAACAACGCCCCGCAGCCATACGGCGCGGGGCGTTGCGTGTTTGCGATGACCGCAAACGGAATTCCGTTCGTCAGGAACTCAACGCAAAATCGCTGAGCAGCATTTCTGACTATTCTTCGGTCGCGACGTCTGTTGGGCGCCAAAGCAGCATTGCGGCGATTGCGATTATCACTGCTAGTGGGGCTGCCACATCGCGTAAATAAGATGCCTGCGGTACGGCTTCTGCGACGCCTGGAATATATTGAATTCCAAACATCACGGTTACTAGCGCTATCCCTAGTCCGACGACGACTTTGAGCATCCTGCTCTCCCTAGTAGGTTCTAAGACCGGCTCTCTGCCAATCCCCGGAGCGAAGTAGTTTATGATTACCGCCCCATTAACACCGTTTAAAACACCTACACCCTTTGAGAGCAAGGGTTCTGTTTCATCAGAAAGGATTAATCCCATATAAGCAGCCAACAATATTCATCTCTTTGTACTATTTTTGCGACGGAAATCACATAGTCATCCGTTAAAGTGTCAGAGTTCCAAGCCGAATATAGGACATACAGGCTGGCGCATGCCCATGGACCGAGCCCAATCAATTCGCCGTGACGCTCATCTCATGGCGCGCCTGGCTGCCGGTGAAGCGGACGCAGCACGGGAAATTGTGCACAGCTATATGCAGCCGATCGTCAGATTTGGGGCTCATATGCTGAAAGACGCAGCTGAAGCCGAAGACATAGCCAACGAAGCGATCATGCGGCTGTGGCGAGCTGCGGATACTTGGCGGCCAGATGGCGTCATATCCGGATGGCTCCGTCGCAGCGTCTATACGCAATGCATTGACCGTATTCGTAAGACTGGACGCATGGTCGATGACGGTGGCGATGCAGCGTTCAACATGGCTGCATCTGGACCATCGCCAGAATCAGCAGCCTTTGGGGCAGAAATCGGCATTGCGATTGATGGAGCGCTTGAAAACTTGCCTGAGCGGCAAAGAGCGGCGGTGACTCTGGCCACAATCGATGGACTGACGGGACAGGAGATCGCCGATGTGCTCGAAATCAGTGTGGAAGCCGTCGAATCATTGCTGGCACGCGGTCGGCGCACATTGCGCCAGGCGCTCCAGCCTATCTATCAGGACGCGACGTCTGCGGACCGACACAAGACAAGGAGGATGGCGACATGACCTCAAGTAAATCGCCGATGACGATGCTATCGATCTATGGCGCGGATATCAGCCGCTGGCCCGAATCCAGGCTGCAAGGCCGCCTGAACCTGATTACGTCACCGGTGTTTCGGGCTGCTTGGCGACAGGAGCAGGCGCTGGATAGATCATTGGCCAATGTGGGCAAGGATATCGCATCGCAAATTCCATCTGATGGCCGCCTGGAGCGCTGCTTGCTGGCCCGCATGGGCATCGAAGAAAAGGCAAGCGTTGAACGCCAAGGATTCGGCAAGCAGACCTTTGCTGGGTTTGCCGCAGCTAGCCTCTGTCTCGGCCTGTTTGTTGGGGGCATGTTTGGTGATGTCGGTATTAACGCAGACATTTATGCCAGTGAGGACGTCACGATCTGGGAGAGCGTGCTTGAGGACGATGATGGGAGTGACGTCGGATGAAATGGCTAAATGCCCCACGGCCTTGGATCCTGTTGGCATCCCTTTCCGTCAATCTATTCTTGGTCGGCTTGATCGTCGCTGCTGTGACATCTGGGCCGCATGGACCTGGCTGGCACAAAGGCCGCCCGCCGCCACCTGCGCGGCATATGATCCGTGCACTTGGTGAGGAAGCGAGACCTGCTATTGAGAAGGTTATGAGTGCACATAAAGGCGAATTCCGGGCCGCCGGAGAGGCGCATCGTGCCGCGAATGAGGTCTATCGCGCTGCTTTGACGGCCGAGCCGTTTGACGGTCAGAAGCTTACCGTTGCGCTTGCCGCGCGCCGTCAAACGAAGCAAAAAATGCGCCAGTTAATGGATAAGGCGCTTGTCGAAATTGTGGCTGAGGCTGGACCGGATGCCCGGAAGAAATTGGCTGAAATGCGCCGCCGTGGTCGCCCGAAGCGCGACCGGGAGCATCGGCGGGACTAGGATCAGGCTGCAAACCGGCAGGGAGCTGGCGTGAATTTGCCGGCGATGAGGTCTGCCGCCAGCTCTCGCTTTAGAATTTTACCCGATGCGGTTAGCGGAAACGCTTCCATCACGATGAAATATTCTGGCATATCATAGCGAGAAAGCCCGCCGTCATTCAGGTGCTGCAGGATAGCAGAATCGGATGGTGCTGCAGCGCCCTCAGCCAGGATTACGGCAAGACACACCTTTTCCCCAAGCCGTTCATCGGGGGCGGGGAAGGCAGCGGCTTTGGCTATTGCAGGGTGGGCGACGGCAATGTCTTCAATTCGGGTCGGGTGAATATTGTGCCCGCCGCGAATGATGATGTCTTTCAAACGCCCAGCCACAACAAGATTGCCGCCGACGTCCAATCGTCCAAGATCGCCTGAAAGGAATTGTCCGGCTTTGTTGAACGACGCCTCGGTCGCTTCCTGATTGCCAAAATAACCAAGCATCAAACATGCGCCTTGGCCCGCGATCTGGCCGACTTCTCCAGGTGCAACATCTTTGTCCGGGTCTTCCTGGTCGACAATGCGGATCGTATAGGCCGGTCCGCCACGACCACAGCTTGTTACAATCACAGAATCTGGATCATTCGGTACGGTATATTGGTGCGATGAATTCTCTGTCATGCCGTAGACATTCTGGGGCAACACGCCTTGCGTCCGGAAACCTTCAGCGACAGCAGGCGGGATCGGCGCGCCAGCCATATAAAACGTGCGGACGCTGCCCAATGTTGCAAGGTCACGCGCCTGCTGGTCAGCCAGGATGTCCATTGCATGGGTTGGGACGCCCATGACATATGTCGCCTTCGTTTCCAGAAGCCAATCGAGCGGTTTCATCCCAGCAGGCGGGTCATTCAATGCCAATTCACCGCCGCTCGCCAGCACTTGGGATACGGCAACCCAGGCGATGTGATGGGTGAGGGGGGAGAGTGAGAGCAGCACCGTGCTTTCGTCATGCCCCCAGTCCCGCACCATATCCCGCGCATTCGCGAGCAGCGTGTTGGCGGAATGCATCACGCCCTTGGGGCGACCCGTCGTGCCGGACGTGAACGCCAAATAGCAAACGGCGTCCGGATCGTCCTGTTTCTCAGGAATGGCGACAGCTGCATCTAACACCCCAGCGCTGGCGCGGCCTGCGGGGAGTTGAAACACCGCACTTACGCCCGGAACGGCCGCGGCCTTTGCTGATAGGTCAACAGTCGCCGCGTCGACGCCAACCCCGTCCTCTGCTAGAATAACGCGCGCGGAGAGCGCTTCAATCAAGCTAACAACTTCGTCTGCGGTATAATTGTGGTGCAGGGAAGGATTGGCGACACAACCGATACGGCTGGCTGCGAGGAGGGCGGCAACACCCTCAACCCGGTTTGAGAGACGAAGCCCGATCCGGTCACCTAATCCGACGCCGGATGCTGCCAGGTGCCCCGATATACGGTCAACCAGCTCTTTGAATTCAGCCCATGTCAGCCGTCGCTCAGAATCCCGAATAGCAAAGGCGTGCGGGCGTTCAGATGCGTGTTTTTCGAGCAAATCACAGAACGTTTCCGGCCGCCAAAGCCCGGCTTCGTAATAGCGCCGGGCTGCTGCTGGGTTATGGAGGGTGAGAAGCGGGCCGATATTGGACGCCATCGCCTCTGCCTCCTATTGCCCGAAGGTGTCCGGGTCTGGCTTGCGCTTCTCCCGAAATGATGCGCCTAACTCTTTGGATTCCTTGGTTTCCAGGAAGGGGCGCAGAAGCAGGTCATGGGTCACGCGGGACAATCCGGCAACGCCGCCGTGACGTGCCAGAAAGGCGTGTTTGATAGCGGCTAGCGCAAACGGACCGCGCTCGGCAACGTCCATGGCCATCTTGCGGGTTTCTTCGCGAAGGTCTGCGTCTGGCACGACGCGATTTATCAGGCCACGCTCTTTGGCTTCAGCAGCGGAGAGGCGGTCATTCAGCATCCACATTTCCTTGGCGCGTTTCGTGCCCACAAGGTCTTCCAGGCGCCAGGTGCCGTATCCAGCGTCAAACGAGCCCATCATTGGCCCAACTTGGCGGAATACCGCACTTTCCTTAGCAATTGTCATGTCACAGACGACCTGCAGTACGTTGCCGCCGCCGACTGCGTAGCCGTTGACGCTGGCGATAACCGGCTTCTGCAAGCGCTCAATGCTCTCATAGATTTCCAGCGTTGGCAGGACGCCAGAATATAGCAGCGTATCCTCCATGCCAGATTTCTCGCCGCCGATGCAGAAGAATCGATCGCCAGAGCCCGTGAGCACGACCACACGCGTGCGCGTCTCCCGGCGGATATCGTTCATGCAGTCCCGCAGCTCATGGCACATGGTCTCATTGAACATGTTACCGGCCTCAGGCCGATTCAGTGTAATCCAGCCAATAGGGCCGTCTTCTTCGTAGAGGATGGTTTCAAAGGACATTTGCCTATTCCGATACTGTGAACATCATTAGACACAAATTGTATGGGATAGGAGAGCGTTAGGGAAAGGGTGCGGTGCCAGCGATATGTGCAGTGCTCACAGTTATATCAATAAGTCCGATAAGGTATATTATGGGAAATATGATATCGCCTTAGTAAGGCATACCCTTACCTCAGCCCTGGATCTCGAGCCCGTCATATGCAGGCTCAACGCCATCTGGAAGCTCCAACATCAGCGATTGGTAGTCCATCGATGCATTCATATGCGTCAGATAAATCTTGTCCGGCCCAATGGCGTCAGCCCAGCGCAGCACCTGATCCAACCCGGCGTGCACCTGATGCGGTTCGCGTCTTAGGCAGCCGACAATCCAAGTCTTCACGCCCTTAAGCGCCCTTAAGGCATCAGCGTCTAACCGCACGACATCTGTCGAGTATGCAATGTCGCCAACGCGGATGCCCGTCGTGCGGCAAACGCCGTGGTCTTGTTCGAATATGCGCAGCGCGGCATTGCCAATCCTCAAGTCGCCATTCCCAATTGGATTGGCACCCAGGCTTGGTCTGAACCAGCCAAATTGTGGCCGAGGTGGTCTAAAAACGTAATCGAAGCGCCGCGCGATTTCTGTCAGGCACTCATCATATCCAAATGCAGGTATTTGCTTCTGCATCTGATGGTTAACTGCACGAATGTCATCTATGCCATGAACATGGTCAGCATGGCCGTGGGTATAGATAATGCCATCAATTGGCCCCGAACCAGCCCGCAGAAACTGCTCACGAAAGTCTGGACCGGTATCGACCATAATACGCTCGCCATCGCTCTCAATCAGGACGCTGGCACGGGTTCGTCGATTGCGTGGATCAGTTGGATCGCACTGGCCCCATTCTCCGGTAATATAGGGAACGCCTGATGATGAGCCGCTGCCAAGCACCGTCAGCTTCATGCTTCGGCGAGCCCGGCAGCTTTGGTGAACAGTCGTGCGAAATTGGCGGTCGTCGCGTCGGCGATCTCTGCTTCAGAAACGCCTTTAACTTCACCCAATTTTCGTGCTGTATGAACAACATAGCCTGGTTCGTTCGGCTTGCCACGCATGGGAATAGGCGCCAGAAACGGCGTGTCTGTTTCGACCAACAGCCGATCCAGTGGTACATCCGCGGCAATATCCTGCACATCTTTTGCGTTTTTGAACGTCAGGATGCCAGCGAGCGAAACATACATACCAAGCTCTAGCGCCTTCTCGGCCACATCACGGCCTGATGAGAAGCAGTGGAGGACCCCCTTGAGCCCCTCGCCCGATGCTTCTTCCCTCAGGATGGTAATCGTATCTGCGTCGGCATTGCGGGTGTGGACGATAAACGGTGTGCCAGTTTCATTTGACGCGCGGATATGGCGGCGAAAGCTTTCCTGCTGCTGATCACGCGGGCTGTTGTCATAGAAGTAGTCGAGGCCAGTTTCACCAAGGCCAGCAACGTCTGGCCGACTACCCCATGCAACGAGCTCGGCTTCCGCTGGAACGCCATTCTCCCCAACCCGGTGGGGATGCACACCAACCGCGGCCATCACATGCGGGCTATGATCTGCGGCCATGGCAATGACGTCTTCTGCGGCAGAGAGCCTGGTTGCAATCGTCAACATGCCACGCACGCCTGAGCGAACGGCCCTGGAGATGGCTTCTGCGCGCGCCTCGGGCTCCAGCATATCCAGATGGCAGTGGCTATCGACGAGGCGGATCATGCGCCCTCTCCTTCCTCCTCGCCCTGATAGCGCGGGAAGATTGGTTGTGGCTTGGGTAATTCAGCGCCTGGTGCCAGCATTGCGGCAGTATCGGTTACATCGCCGAAGCTACGCTTGTCCCCCGGCGATGCCACGGCATCCAGCATCTTGGCAGAGGCATCGGGCATAAATGGCTGGGTCATGATTGCCAGGCGGCGGATGGTTTCCGCCAAGACATAAAGCACGGTGCCCATGCGCGGAGCATCCGTTTTCCGCAAGACCCAAGGCGCTTGGCGGTCCACATATACGTTTGCAGCGCGGATAACGACCCAAATGCGCTCAAGCGCTTCATGGAAGGCCTGGGCGTCCATCAGTGGCCGCAGCGCTGCTGGTAATTCGCCCGCAGCATTCAGCATAGCCTGATCGTCTTCCGTGAAGGCACCAGGTTCTGGCGCGATACCCTTCAAGTTCTTGGCGATCATGGACAGAGCACGCTGCGCCAGATTGCCGTAGTCATTGGCAAGTTCGCTGTTCATGCGGGTCACCATGGACTCGCGAGAGAAATCGCCGTCATTACCGAACGGCACTTCGCGCAACAGGAAATACCGTGTTTGGTCAAGGCCGTAGCGCTCAACAAGGTCATGGGGCTTGATGACGTTGCCAAGGGTTTTCGAAATTTTCTGGCCTTCATTCGTCCACCAGCCATGTGCAAACACACGCTTTGGCGGATCAAGCTCTGCCGCCATCAAGAATGCTGGCCAATATACTGCGTGGAAACGCAAAATATCCTTGCCGACCATATGCACATCAGCAGGCCAGAACTTTTTGTATGAAGCGCTTTCGGTATCCGGGAACCCGGCTGCGGTGATGTAGTTCGTCAACGCGTCCAGCCACACATACATGACGTGATCGGCGTCATCGGGCACCGGAACGCCCCATTTGAAGCTGACACGGGATACGGATAGGTCTTGCAATCCGCCTTTGACAAAGCTTGTAACCTCATTCCGCCGGCTGTTGGGCGCGATGAAGTCTGGGTGCTTTTCATAGAATTCCAGCAGGCGGTCCTGCCAAGCAGAGAGCCGGAAGAAGTAGCTTGGCTCCTCCACCCATTCCACTGGCGCACCCGTTGGCGCTAGTTTTTCGTCGTCAGCGCCTTTGGTTAGCTCGCTTTCTGCATAAAATGCTTCATCGCGGATTGCATACCACCCTTCATATGCGCCCAGATAAATCTCCCCGCGATCGATCAACCGTTTCCAGATCGCCTGTGCAGCTTCAATGTGCCGGGGTTCGGTCGTGCGAATGAAATCATCATGGGTAAAGCCCATGTCATCAGCGAGCTGGCGGAAACGCTGGGACACCCGCTCTGTGAAAGCCTGCGGATCAACGCCCGCATCTGCGGCAGCTTTTTCAACCTTCTGGCCGTGTTCATCGGTACCGGTCAGGAAATGGACGTCATAGCCATCCAGCCGCTTAAACCGGGCGAGCGCGTCGCAGGCAAGCGTTGTGTAGGCATGGCCGATATGGGGATCGTCATTGACGTAATAAATTGGCGTCGTGATGTAAAAAGATTGATTAGCGGGCATCGCGCCTGCTCCTAAACGAAGAGATACGGCTGAATGGCGTTCGGGCATACGTCACGCACGGGCGAGCAGAGCCTGAATTCTGAGCAAGATATCTACCAGCACCTGAACGGGGTCAAGGTTTACAGCGCTGGTGCGCTCCATTCGGGTCGCGGCATGCTGGTAGAGGTCGAGCCAGGGCTTCGGGCCGAGCCGCGCTGCATGGCGGGCCTGAAGGGTAAGGGCCTCCGTCATACCCGCCACGGGAGCAGCGTCTGCAGGGCGAGCCGCACCTGCAAGCCACGCCGTCAGCGCTTCGCCTGCGATTGCGTAATGAAATGGGTCCTTAGCGACGAGTGCGGCAAACGCCTCAGCTTTCAATCCGCCCTCACCTCGCCTGCCTTCCAGCACTTCTGCGAGTGCATCAACAATCCCGCTGCCACCACCATCAAGCAGGGCAATTCCGCGCCCTGGTGACCCGGCGGAGAGCCGAACGGCTTGGCCGATGGCGTCCGTATCGGCGTCTGGTCTGCGGGCGGCCAAAATACGGGCAACATCCTGATCTTCGATGCCCGCAAATGGCAGCCGCAGGCATCGTGACCGGATGGTTGGCAGAACGCCGCCCACTTGATGCGAGATGATGAACAGCACCGTGCGTGGCGGTGGTTCTTCGATGAGCTTCAATAGTGTGTTGGCAGAGGACCGGTTGAGATTATCCGTCGCGTCTATGATGACCACCCGCCAACCGCCATCTGCAATGGTGAGATGCGTCGATTCAATGAGCGTGCGCACGTCATCAACAGCAATGGTGGCAGGTCCGCGCGGCGTTTTCCGGGACGCTTCGAGCGCAAACAGATCAGGGTGCGAGCCAGCAATGATCAGGCGCACAGCCCGATGGTCAGGCGATGCGTCAAGGGATTGAGGCGGGGCAGCATCACCGAACAGGCTATCTGCAGCGTTACTGGCACCTTCGGACATCAAAAATCGGGCGGCACGATAAGCAAACGTTGCTTTGCCGATGCCCTTGGCACCGTGCAACAGCCATGCGTGATGCATACGGCTGGCATTGAAGGCGTCCAGAAACGTCTGCTCTTGGCTGTGATGGCCCAGCAGTGAGGTCGCCAAACGCGGATGGTCTGGGTTGGTTTCCTCGACCTCCGCCAATTTCGCGCGTCTGGCCATTACTTCATTTCCAAACGGGCTTTGACGGCGTTTTGAATTGCGGCTGCGACTATATCCGGTGTGGCGCTGGCATCGATGACAATGCATCGCTCCGGTTCTTGGGCAGCTATGTCCCGGAAAGCAGACAAAACGGCCTCATGGAACGCGATGGGGCGTCGTTCGAACACATCCAATACGGTTTGGCCAGCAGCCCGTGCGCGCTCCCCGGCCCGTGCAGCGCCCGCTTCAGGTTCGATATCAAGCATCAAAGTCAGGTCTGGTTTGAAACCGGCCATGGTCCAATGGTCTAGCGCTTCAACAGCCGGTCGACCAACAGATCCGGCATAGCCTTGGTATGCCATGGTCGAATCAGAAAACCGGTCTGTAATGACCCATGCGCCACGGGCCAGCGCCGGCCGGATGATGTCCACGACATGCTGGCGGCGCGCTGCATAGAGCAGCAGGCATTCTGTGTGCGCGTCCCAGGTGCCGTCGGACTCTGGAAGGCCGAGCAGCGTTTGACGAATCTTTTCAGCAGCGGGGGATCCACCTGGCTCGCGGGTCTCTATGACCTCATGCCCATGGCCTCGCAGCCATGTGGCAAGCAGCCGGGTCTGGGTGCTTTTCCCAGCGCCCTCCCCGCCTTCGAGACTGATGAAGCGTCCCCGGGGCAAGGCTTATCGCCACGCGCCGCTAATAAGCGCACCTAGGGTTTCAATCACCCGGCCAAAGGGGCCCTTGCGCTCAACGGTTTCACCGACATAGAGTGGGCGTTCGATCGGATCAACGCCGGGGGCCGTTACGATAAGCCGACCAAGTTCCTCGCCCTTGTAAACCGGCGCTGGAACTGGCCCGGAATAGCTGACGGAAACCTTGAGATTTGAACGGGAGGCACGTGGCAATGTGACTGTCACGTCCTGATTAACGACCAAAGCCGCAGTCTCCGCTTGGCCAAGCCAAAGCTCTGCAGTTTCAACCGTCTCACCAGCACGGAGAAGCTTGTAGGTCTCGAATGCATCGAAAGCCCAATTCATCATCCGCTCAGCCTCGACCGACCGAGCACGGGCTGTCTCCAGGCCATTGATCACCATAATCAAGCGTCGCCCGCCGCGCGTTGCTGAGCCAACCAGACCATAGCCAGAGGCATCCGTATAGCCGGTCTTCAGGCCATCAGCCCCTTCGACTTCGCCCAAAATCGGGTTGCGGTTCTTTTGATTGATCTTGTTAAAGCGAAAGCTTTTTTGCGAGTAATAGTGGTAATATTCGGGAAAATCTTCGATGATCCTCTGCGCCAAGGTCGCGAGGTCCCGCGCGGTCATATAGTGGTCAGGATGTGGCCACCCGGTCGCATTGGTGAAGTGGCTATCATTAAGGCCAAGTTCCTTGGCTTTTGCATTCATGATTTCGGCAAATGCTTCTTCGCTTCCAGCCAGACCTTCTGCAATGACGATACAAGCGTCATTGCCGGACTGGATGACGATGCCGCGGATCAGGCTTTCAAGGCGCACGCGTTGGCCTTGCAGCAAGAACATCTTCGATCCGCCTTTGGCCCATGCCTTGCGGCTGACGGTGAACCGGTCATCAAGCTTCAGCGCCCCACTCTTCATGCGCTCAAAGATCAAATAGGCCGTCATAAGCTTGCTCATGGAGGCTGGCGGCATCCGCGAGTCAGCGTTCTTGTTGAGCAGAATAGAATTGGTCGACAAATCGATGACGAACGCTTGCCGGGCGCGTGTTTCGAACGTCGCCGCAGTCGCGGGAGGCAAAACGCCTGCCAGCAGTAGGAGCAGGATCGCGCCGATGCGAATCAACATGGGCTTAGCGGCCTCCCTATTGGATAACGGTGACATGGGCGCTGGGCGCACCCAAATCGGCCAGATACGGAATGGCCCGCTCAGCATCTTTGATAGTGCCGTAAGGCCCCAATTTGACGCGATATATGCGGCGACCGTTAGAAAACGAAGGCTCTATCAAGGCTTCACCGATCTGGGCTGCTTTCGCGCGGAACGCCTGGGCATTGGTGATGGATGAAAATGCGGCAGCTTGGACGAATATACTGCTTGGCGGCGCACCGCTGTTTCGCGGGGCTGATCCAACAGATGCGACAGCAACGCCATTGTCAGCAGCGGCAGCTTCGGCGCGGACAGATTCTAGTTCTGCAACGCTTGCCTTGCGGCCGGCCATTCCGGCGACACGTCGGCTTGGCCCCTCAAGGACTTCGATCCGCACAAGGGCTGTTCCCAAATGCTTGAAATCCAGCGCTTCGGCAGCGGCTTCTGAAACATCAAGAATGCGACCGCCATGATACGGGCCACGGTCATTCACGCGCAGCACGACACGTCGCCCATTGCCCACATTGGTGACACGGATAATAGCCGGAAGCTGCAATGTGCGATGCGCCGCCGTCATGGCCCGCTGGTCATAGCGTTCGCCATTTGCTGTTTGGCGACCATGGAACCCAGGGCCGTACCAAGACGCGCGACCGCTTTCTGACAAATCAAATCGTTCTTCTGGCACGTGACGCTTACCGGCAATCACATAAGGGCTGCCAACTTTATAGCGTGGGCGCGCATCCTGGCCGATATGTGGGCTGGGCTTGAGAACGGTTGGAGCCCGGGTTTTGGCAGATGTCGGCGCTGCTGTTTCTTTGGAACTTGAACACGCCGATAGCGCTAACCCCAAGGCAATGATGACAGGAAGAAACGTCCGCATGCTTGTTATCGCACCCAAAGCGCGTCTGCCAATTCACCAACGGTGACAGCGTACAAATGCGCGCAGTTATAACGAAGGATTGAGCGATAGTTTTTGTAGACGAGATAGGCAGATCCTTTTTCCCCATCCGGCAGAACCATAGCGGCTGGGAGATTGCGATTTGGCAGCGGTGAACCATCGGCCTTGGTGACGCCTTGGCGCGCCCATTCAGACAAGCTCTTGTTCCGTGACATCTTTTTCATCGCACGGCAGCCGCGTTCTTTGCGGTTAAAGGATTTGACTGCAGCCCGGCGGACACCCGTTGGAGCGCTGACTTTGCGGCCCCATGTGAGATCGTTGTTCCAGCCATGCTCTGCCAGATAATTCGCAATTGAGGCGAAAACATCGCCTTCGTTTGACCAGATATCGCGCCGACCATCGCCATCAAAATCCTGGGCGTAAGCGATATAGCTGGATGGCATGAACTGCGGCTGGCCCATTGCGCCCGCCCAGGAGCCCTTCATTTCCGGCAAGCTGATATAGCCCCGGTGCAGCATCTTCAGAGACGCGAACAATTGCTGGCGGAAATACTTGGAGCGGCGGCGATCAAACGCCAGTGTCGCAACGGCGGGAATAACCGGCATTGTCCCGGTAACGGCTCCAAAGCGGGTCTCAATGCCCCAGATCGCCAGAATAAAGCGCGGCTGCACACCATAGCGTTCAGCGACCCGGTTCAAGGTGTTGGCGTGACGGTTCCGTTTGGAAAGACCGACGCGGATATTGTTCGGCGTGATAACGCGCTTGCGATATTTGCTAAGGGTAATCGTGTACTCAGATTGCTTACGGTCCCGCTCAAGGATGCGGGCGACGGGTTCAATATTGGACAAGGCACTGGAGATGACGCGTTCAGAAATGCCTTTGTCCCGTGCTTCTGCACGAACATCGACGAGCCAGTCCTGAAAATCTGCCCTGACTGCCTGCGTGATTTTTGGCGCTTTGCTTGAGCCGTCCTGCGCTGTTGCCATTATGGGCGTTAGCGTAATGCCAAGTAGCGCGCAGAAAGCAGATATCCGTCGAATTTGAACCATGTAGGCCTCACCACAAACCGAATGCGATCCCGCGCTCCCCAAGCATGCGAGAATTTGCGGCGACAATAGCCGATCAACGCCGCGCCCGAAACCGGCTCAGCGAAGTTTTACGGTACGGCTCATCTGGCGGGTGACAGGGGTACGGCCAGATCGCTGAATTGTGGCGGTGACGGTGTAGCTCCCCGAACGCCAAGCCCCTGATTTTTTCTTGCCAGCAAAGCGGAAATGCCGACGATACCCCCTGTCCAGCTTTTGTGTTGTGGACAAGAGCGTCTTTCCGCTCGGACCCTGGATATCAACACGCAACAAATCACCAGCTTTGGTGTTCCACGCCAGGACCCAACCGAACAGGGCATCTGCATCCCGCCGGGTGAAGCTATTGAATTGGCCATTATTGACGCCAGCCACGTTCGGGCGCGTATCCGAAATGCCAACCGCGACCATATCGAGCGGGGAATATCGGAGGGCCGCCGCCGCCGCTGGCGTCCAGAGTGATCCGGCACTGCCGCATACGCCCGGTTTCAAGCCGCCTGGCAGGAATGGATCATATGGCTTGTCCTTGTAGCGAACACCAAGGTGCAAATGGGCGAATTCAGCCTTGCCGGACATCCCAATCGCACCGAGCTGTTGGCCCGCCGCAAGGGTCTGTCCTTGCTTTACCGCGACGGACCCGCGCGCCATGTGGCAATATATGGTTTCCCATCCGCCGCCATGTTCCAAAATGACAGCGTTGCCGCATTCCTTGCCTTTTGGAATGGCGTCCACGCCTTTGGTTACCGCGACGCCGTCCGTCTCGCCATCACGCAAACGGAGCACGCGCCCAGCCGCCGCTGCAAGCACCGGGACGTTCCGGCGCATATCGCTATCCGTCGCCAAGCCGAAATCGACGCCTTTGTGCGCATTGTAGGCGCGGGCACCACAGGCGTAATCTTTGAAGTCAGGGCCGGGATCATGATCAAACTGCTGCAGGACCCAGCAATCGCGCCCAATTGTGCAACCAACGGGAATGTTCAGCCAACCGGGATAGGCCTGCTGGGTCGCCTGCGCTTGCCTGACCTGGCTCTGAGGTTTTGCGACATTCGTTTGGGTGGCGGTCGCGACGGCAGTGCTAGCAACGGCACTGCGTCCTTCCCATCCCGTCACCATGAACAGGCCAGCACCACCTAGGACGACCATCCACACACAGGTGCCAATGATGAGCCAGCGAGACATATCTTCGGCCTAGTTCTGTGTCGCGCCGCGTCGGACGGTATCTGTCAGCGGACGAAGCAAGGAATTCATCAGAGTCTGCTCGCCGGTGACGATCGATACCTCTGCAGGTGAGCCCGGATAGAGCGATAGGTTCACCAGCGCGGGATCGCCCGGCTTGAAGCCAATGCGGGCTTCATAATAGGTGACGCCGCTCCGTTCATCCGTCAGCAAATCCGCTGAAACTGTCTCAACGATGCCGTCAAATACAGGCGCAGATCGGCCTGGATAGGCAGAAAGGCGCACCTGGGCTTCAAGGCCCGCCCGAACGATATCAATATCGGCTGGGCTGACACGCGCTAGAACTTTGAGGTCGTCCCCATCCGGCACAATCTCCATCAACGGAGTACCAGGGCGTACAATTCCGCCAATGGTATAGGCGGTCAGATTGACGACTTTGCCAGACACTGGTGCACGAATAACGGTCCGTTTCTGGACATCATCTGCAGCAGACATACGCTGGCGAATACCGGCGATCTCGGATG
This sequence comes from uncultured Alphaproteobacteria bacterium, assembly GCA_938083135.1. Lineage (GTDB taxonomy): Bacteria > Pseudomonadota > Alphaproteobacteria > Bin95 > Bin95 > VMCJ01. The sequence goes on from CALLKY010000160.1 coordinate 14,636, forward strand.
ATAGCTGGCCCATCTCATTGTCAATTTCTGTCAGGCGCGTCTGCTGAAGCTCAGCAATACGCAGCCGTGATTCGCTGATAGCCTGTCGGTTACGGGCAATACCAGCGACGGCGCGGGCCTTACGGCCATTAATTTCGGTTGCTTGGCGCTGCAGTCCTAGCAGGACACGGCGGATGCCAAGCCCCCTGCTCACAAGGAACCGCTGATCCGCGATCTCTAGCTCAATAATCCTTAGCTGATCTTCGTTTGAGCGAATTTCGTCCTCTAAGCCCTTGATTTCTTCCTCAAGCTGGCGCGCACGGGTTCGCCAGATACCGCTTTGATCGCGGACAACATCCAATGCTGCTCGAAGTGCTGTTTCTTCTGCGGTGAGGAGGTTGTTGACCTTGGGGTCACTTCTGGCTTGCTGGAGCCAACTAGGGACCGATATCCGTCGGCGGCCTGCACGTTCTGCTTCAAGGCGTGCAACCCTGGCTGAAGCGTAGGCGAGCCTGCTTTGCAATACACCTAACGAAGCGTCGGCCTGGGTCGCATCCAATACGATGATCGGGTCGCCCTCCCGCACAGTATCGCCTTCACGGACGAGCAGTTGGCTGACGATGCCGCCTTCTAGATGCTGAACTTCGCGCCTATTGGTGCTGACGACGAGTTGGCCGGGTGCGATAGCGGCTGAATCCAACGGTGCGGTCGCAGCCCAAACGCCAAACCCGCCAAAGAATGCCAGCAATACCAATATGCCGAGTATTAGCGGAAAACGGTATCCAGGTGCCCCGCCGCCGCCATATGCGGATGCGGTCGAAGATGGAGGCGCACCTTGATATGCGGCGGGTAATCCAGCGTCGCTGGATATCGCCTGCCCTTCGATGATTTCGCCTTTACGTGCGGGAAGCGCCATTGTCGCTCTCCTTTCGGCTCTGGCGCGGCGTAAACCGCTCCCCTTGAGCATCAACGGTCATCGCCGAAACTGGCGTTGGGAATAGACGGCCGGGCGTTGTCGGGCTTTTGTGCAGGCTACGCTTTGGCTTTGCTTGGCGTGCGCTGCCCTTGTTGGTGTCCGGAGCCTCTTCAGGAACCGACGCGCTATACCGGACGGGTGCGGCTGCCGGTGCTGGCGTTGGCTGTACTGGTGGGCTTTCAGCCGTAATCTTGGATACCAGTGACGCAACGGCCTTCTCGCGATCTGCGTTACTAGGCTGTGGTGCGGATGATGCAGGCTCTGCTGCAGGTTCTGGTGTTGCGATTACGGGGCGCACTGGCTGGGCAACCGGATCCACTGGCGCGGGCTTTTCAGCCTCCGCTGGTCCAACCCGAATGGACGGTTCGGGCTCTGCACGGTTCCCAGGGGCCTTTGCCTGAACTGGCGCAGAGGGTGTCGGCTGTTGCTTAGGTTCTGCTGTCGAAGGCGCGGCAGTCGCAGAATCCGGGGTGCTGGCGGCTTCTGGAGCCGGCGCCTTTGCGCGCCCAGCGCCGCCCCCTGGTCGAATTCGCATGACAGGTGCAGCAGCCGGGCTGCCTTGTGGTGCAGGAGCCGCGTCTGAAACAGTGCCGCCTGGGCTTGGTCCAGCCGCACCGGGCTGGCCTTGCGGTTGGGTTTTTGGCCCAGTACCTGGTGCATATGCAGCATCATCTGGATTTGCTGCGATGGCGCGACGGACAGCATCAATACTGCCTGGTGCTACCTTCTCAAGCACTTCATCACGCGGACCGGCCATTTCAACCCGACCCTGATTCAAGACAATGAGCTTATCGACAGACGCAAGGATAGTCGGTCGGTGGGCTACGACTACGGTCGTGATCCGGCGACGACGGAGTTCCGTCATGGCCTCCATCAGCGCCCGCTCACCTTCGGTATCCAAGTTTGAATTTGGCTCATCCAGCACCACCAATGACGGATCGCCATAGAGGGCGCGGGCCAGAGCGATGCGTTGACGTTGCCCGCCAGAAAGCTTGGCACCGCCATCGCCAATGAACGTTTCATAGCCATCAGGCAAATGCAGAATGAGATCATGTACGCCAGCCAATTGCGCCGCCGCCACAACGGCGTCGCCATCTGGCTCGCCCATGCGCGCAATATTCTCACGTACGGGGCCATCAAATAGCTCGACGTCCTGTGGCATGTAGCCGATATACCGGCCGCGATCGGCTGCATCCCAGACGAACACGTCAGCGCCATCTAGCCGGGCATGACCGGCAGTCGGTCGCCAGCTGCCGACCATCACACGCGCCAACGTCGTTTTGCCCGAGGCCGAGGGGCCAATTAGACCAACGGTGTCACCCGGCAGAATTTCACAAGTGACGCCGCGAAGAATTGGTTCCTGAGCACCGGGCGGCACGAACGCGACGCCCTCAATAGAAATATGGCCAGAGGGTTTGGGTAAGGACATAGCCTCACCAGTTGCAGGTGTGCGGCCTAGCAGTGATTTGATGCTTTCATATGCGCCCTTAGCGCCGACCATGCCCCGCCATGCGCCAATGGACTGCTCAATCGGCACCATAGCGCGGGACAGAATAATTGAGCCAGCGATCATGCCGCCGCCCGTTAGCTCATTCTGCGTGACCAAATAGGCGCCAACGCCCAACATCGCGATCTGCAAGATCAACCGCACGAACTTCGCCATGGCGGAGATGCCGCCTGCCCTGTCGCTCGCGACGGCTTGTAATGTCAGGCCTTCTTCGTTCGATTCGCGCCAGCGACGGACCAAGTGCGGTTCCATGCCCATAGCGGCGGCAACATCGGCGTTTCGGACCATCGCATCCGCCCGATATAACGCTTTGGCGGCGGCACCATTCGCCTGTTTCAAGGGCTTGCGGGTGCTGAAATCATTGGCGAGCGCAAAGCAGAACACGATCACGGCACCAACCACTGCCAGCATTCCGAGCGTTGGATGGATCATGAAAATGATGCCGACAAAAATCGGCACCCAAGGGGCATCCAGCAATGGGAAGATGCCGGCACCGGTCAAAAAACCACGCAGCGTATTCAACTCACGCAGGCCACTGGCACCGTTGAGGCCGCCTGCCCGCAGCGAATCATTCATAGCGCCAGACAGCACTGGTCCGCTCAACTCACGATCAACCCACGTGCCAAGCTTCACCATAATCCGGCTGCGCATCATCTCTACCAATGACATGGCCAATAGGCCGCCAACCGCGATAATCGAAAGTAAAACCAACGTATCGACATTGCCGGATGAGATGACCCGGTCATACATCTGCATCATGTAAATCGGAACGGTCAGCATCAAAAGGTTGATCGCTAGGCTGAAAAGCCCAACAACGATGAACCCTTTGCGGCATCCGGCCACAACGCGTTTTAGCGCAGCTTCTGGGTTCATTTATCCCGCATTTCCCAGATGATCGGTAATTTTCACCCCACCTCACCATGAATTAGATAGGGGCTGGCCTATCTAAGGGTTTCGGTTCAGAGGTTTGCCCACTTGCGTAATACTTTCAAGAGGTTTTCGGTGGGCCTGTGATTGAAGCGCCATTCGCACTCTTTGAGATAGAGGTGAAAGTGCTGGCTAGGGACGCC
>CALLKY010000161.1 GCA_938083135.1 uncultured Alphaproteobacteria bacterium
CCTCAGAAAAGCCGCCGCCCGTAATCTCCCAGATCTCTGGGACGCCATCCGAGACGCCATCGACGACCTCACGCCAAACGACTGCAGGAGCTACTTCACAGCTGCAGGCTATGAACCAGAATGATGGGAATCTGCTCTAACCCTGGCCGCTCGCAGCTTTCGGGACCGGGCCGAAGTGATGTTGGAGGAAGCGCAGGAGGCCCTTCAGGCAATTGGCGATGATACGGCCCGCGTTGCCTTTCAGCGCAACCAGATTGTCACCGTCGCAGCCGTGCCAACTGCAACCCGCAGCCTGCTGCCGCGCGCAATCAGGGCGTTTCGCGATCAAGGGTTTGATGGCCGCATCCGCATCAATGACCTATCGGCGAATGATGTTTTGGAGGCTGTTGCATCAGGCGACGCTGACTTCGGTATCAATTTCATTGGCGGACAAGAGCCCGGACTTGATTTCCGCGTGCTGGCGGATGACCCGTTTGTGTTGGCCGTACCGCGTGGCGGGGCGTTGGATGTAGACGGCGCAATCAAATGGGCTGATGTTGATCCGTCTAAGTTCATCGCCGTATGGAAGGGCAGCGGTAACCGAATGCTGATCGACAGCGCATTGGCCCATGCCCGGAAGAATGTCACGTGGGCATACGAGGTTAGGCATCTGTCGACAGCGCTTGGATTGGTTGAGGCGGGGCTTGGCGTCACTGCTGTGCCGGCGTCGGCTATGCCGGGGCCAGACCATCCGCTGCTGCGTTCGCGGCCGCTTATCACCCCTGTCGTGACGCGTACTGTGGGTGCAGTGCGTCGCGCTGGTGCCCGACTTTCACCAGCGGCGGAGGCGGTCTATCAAATCGTTATCACAGACGCATCAGAGCGCTAGTTTGTAGCCCACATGGCTGGCTGAGAACCCAAGTGTTTCGTAGAATCGCTGTGCATCCGGCCTGGAATTGTCTGACGTGAGCTGTACAAGCCCGCAGCCCCGCCGCCGACATTCCGCAATCGCCCACTCAAACATCTCCTGACCGAGCCCCGATCCACGCCTGTTTTCATGCACCCGCACAGCTTCCACCTGCGCCCGCCACACACCGAGCCGAGCGATGCCTGCAATGAACGTGATCTGCATCGTGCCCACCACTGCGCCCGCATCTTCTGCCACGAGCAGCAATTGGTTCGGGTCTGCATCAACTGCTTCAAACCCGGCGACATAGCGTTGATCCAACGGTAAGTCTGGGTTTTCCCGCCCTTGCCCCAAATGATCCTTCGCATACATCGCGACGATGGCTTCCAGATCAGCCCGGACCGCAGGACGGAAGTTGATTGTGGTCATTCGTTATCCCCATGCTCCATGTCGGTTTCCCAATCGCGGCCCGCCATAAATATTCGCAATATCAGAACGGTCTCGCGTTCAACGGCAAAGACGACCGTAAACCTTCCCAACACGCCAGTTTTGCGAACATTCGAACCAATGTCGGGCAGTAACGTGCCGCGATTTGAGCCAATCGCTAAACGCTCGCATTTGATTGAACGCGCTCCACATAGAGGTTTGCAGCAGCATTGCCAGAATGGCTGGCAAACCAGTCGTATAGGTTTCGTAAGTCGCTCACAGCATTCTTGCTGTAGATCACGGCGCGGTGTTTCACGGGCCGCCTGATGACCGCTCGCGATGATATGCGGCAAGCTGGTCACGAACATCTGCTGCAGGCACGCCCGTTGATGGAGCAGTACGAAGGGATGTGTATGTGCGCCGGACGGCTTCACTCTGCGTGGGCGTCAAATCTGCGGCTGCATCTTCATTGCGTAATGCTTTGATCGCTGTCGCCGCCAGATCGCTTACAGTCTCGTAAGCGCCGTCTGCTAGCAGCGCGTCCACGAAGGCGGCGTCATCTTCAGGCAGATCAATTGTGACAGTGTAAGCTTTGCTCATGGGCATCTCCTACGGCCACTATAGCACAAACGTGAGTGCCGCTTATTGCGCCGTTAGTCCGCCGTCTACAACAAGGCCAGCGCCGGTCATGAAGCCGGCGTCGTCGCTGGCAAGGAAGCAGATGCCGTTGGCGATATCCGTTGGCACACCGAGCCGACCGATAGGATGCGTTGAAATGGCAGTTGCGCGGGCGGCGTCTATATCATTGCTGCGGGTTTTGGCAGCGCGGGCAACGAAGGTTTGCTCGCCCATATCGGTCTCAATCACACCCGGATGGATGGAGTTTACGCGGATCCGATACCCCTTCCGTGCAAAGTTCAGCGCTGAGGACTTGGTGAAGGTCGTAACGCCGCCTTTGGTCATGGAATAGAGCGGATCCAGTTGCGAACCGACCAGCCCCGCGATGGAGGAGGTGTTCACGATGACGCTGCCGTGCGCGGAGGTCTCACCAGATTTGCTCAAAGCTGGGATGGCCATTTTTGTGCCGAGGAAGACGCCTGTCAGGTTAATCGACATAAGTTTGTGCCAATCATCCAGGCTGACATCCTCAATATCCTGGCCAAGGAACATCCCGGCGTTATTCACCAGGATATCCAATTTGCCATAGTTATCTGTTGCGGCTTGGATCGCGTTGGCCCATCCGTCTTCCGTAGTGACATCAAGGGGCGCGAACATGGCTTCATGCCCGGCAGCCTTGATCTCAGCGACAGTTTCCTGTGCGCGATCAGCCAGAATATCGCCGATGACGACTTTGGCCCCAGCTTCCGCCATCATCACCGCGGCGGACGCACCAATGCCGCGCGCTGCCCCTGAAATCAATGCGACTTTGCCATCCAAGCGGTTCATTTCAATCGTCCTTCAACGTGTTTTTGGAATTTCATGCCCGGCCATTTTGCCAAGCGTTTTCATCAATGTAGTGATGTCGGTATCAAGCCCGTTCTCTGTGAACGACTGCTTGTATAGGGTGCGGATATTCATACCGAGCCACATTGAGGTCTCGAAGGTCTCAGCCTCCTGGCGCCAGAGGTCGAGATCTTTCTCGATGATGTAATTGGCGCCGCCGAAGTCGAGCGCGCCGTTCAGAACATGGTCCGGGATCAGCCAGTCTGTCGCTGAATTCTTGCCGCTGGAGGCGTTGATGACCTCAATCATCTGCTCTGGGTCCAGCCCGGCTTTGGCACCGAGGGTCATCGCCTCAAGTGCCACGGCCAGATTGCCAAAAAAGATAATGTTATTGACGAGCTTCATCACCTGCGCATGGCCCGGCGTGTCGCCAAGATACACGACCTTGGCGGCAATGGCCTCAAATGTCGCTTCCAGGCCATCGAAGGTTTCGCGGTCACCGGAACACATAATGCCTAGCGTGCCTACTTCCGCCCCCGGCGGTCCGCCAGAAATCGGCGCATCGAGATAAGCCTTGCCAGCGGCTTGCATTTTTTCCGCAACTCCGCGGGAGAAAGCGCTGCCTGTCGTGCCCATATTGACGAACGCTTTGGCCCGTCCACCTGCGATCACACCTTCTGCGCCAAGGGCGACGGCATCAGCAGCGGCAAGGTTCGGCAGGCAAGCCAATACAATGTCTGCTTCCTCTGCGACAGCCTTAGCGGAGCCAGCGACTTCCGCACCCCGTTGCGCCAAGATCGCCGTCCGTGTCTGGTCCGTATCGGCTACGACGAGATCAATGCCAGCGTTCGCAATATTGACAGCCATGGGCCGACCCATAGCACCCAGGCCGATATATCCGATCTTCAATTGTCTGCTCCCCGCAAAGCCATCACCGTGTTTTCGGGATTTCGACGCCCGCCAAGTTCTCCAGTGTTTTGGCCAATACAGTCATGTCCTTGTCGCGCCCAAACTCGTTCATGGCTTGCAGGAAGAGCGTGCGGATATTGGTGCCAAGCCACATTGGCGCCTCATAGGCCTCAGCCTCACGCCGCCAAAGGTCGAGGTCCTTTTCGATGATGTACATCGCACCGCCGTAGTCAAAGCTGCGGGTGAGCACATGGTTGGGGATTTTACGTTCAGTGGCGCTGTTCTTGCCGCTGGAAGCGTTGATGACTTCAATCATCTGTTCCGGGTCCAGCCCGGCTTTGGCACCTAAGGTCATGGCTTCCAGCGCCACCGATAGATTGCCAAATGAGATGATATTGTTGACGAGCTTCATCGTCTGCGCAGACCCTGGCCGCTCGTCGATATAAACGACCTTAGCGGCGATATCGTTGAGCGCGGTCTCAAGCGCATCGAACGTCTTGCGGTCACCGGAACACATGATGCCAAGCGTTGCGGCTTCTGCGCCCGGAGGGCCGCCTGAAATGGGCGCGTCCAAGAACGCTTTGCCTTCTGCCGCCAATTTCTCGGCCATATCGCGGGAATAGGCGCTGCCTGTCGTGCCCATATTGACGAAGGCCGAGGCGCGCGACCCATGGATCACGCCATCCGCGCCAATGCCGACAGCCTCTGCTGACGTTAGGTTAGGCAGGCAGGCCAGGACGATGTCTGCTTCATCCGCCACCTCCCGCGCAGACTTCGCGACCTGGGCGCCGCGCTGCGCCAGGATTCTGGTCGCCGTTTCATCAGGATCACAAACAACGAGATCATGCCTCGCTTTCGCTAGATTGATCGCCATTGGCCGTCCCATGGCGCCAAGACCGACATAACCGATACGCATATGCTTGTTCCCTTAAACCGGCTTATCGCCTTTAACGACCACCCTATGCACCGCCCGCTTTTCCTTAGCGGCGTCATAGGGCATCACGCAGTGCATGGTGGAGCGGTTGTCCCACATCATCACATCATCGACCTGCCATTTGTGTGTGTAGATATATTTCGGCTGGGTCGCATGGACCTCCAGGTCCTTCAACAACTGCACGCCCTCGTCATAGTCCATGCCGATGACGTGGCTGGTATGGCTGCCGACATAGATGCACTTCCGCCCCGTTACTGGATGTGTGCGGGCGATGGGGTGCTGAACGGGTGGGGCCGCAGCAATTTCCTCTGCGGTCGCTGGTCGTTCACCAACCTTTTCACGGGATCGTTTCCAGGAATGCTCCGCCTTCAGGCCCTCGATCTTCTGCTTCGTCGCGTCGTCCAGATCGTCATAGGCAGCGTGTGTATTGGTAAACAGTGTATCGCCGCCTTTGCTGGCGATGGCAGGGGAACGTAGCACTGTCGTCAGTGATGGGATGGCCACATAGGATTTGTCCGTGTGCCAGACATAGGTGCCAAGTTCCGGGTGGACCCCGGTGGTTTTGCCATCATCCTTAACGTTCGAGAACACCTGCACTTTATTGTGCTTCTTGTGGTGCGTGGATTTATTGACGTGGCCTTCCAATTCGCCGAAGCGACGGGCGAAGGCAAGGTGTTCTTCATCCGTTAATGGCTGGTTGCGGAAAACCAGCACGTGGTATTTCAAGAACGCATCCTCGACCACAGCGAACTGCGCGTCGCTGAGTGGTTTCGACAGATTGATGTTCGAAACCTCAGCCCCAAGGGCGGCGTCGAATGGGGTGACGGTCGGCATGACGTCCGCCATGGCTGTCGCTGAATCGGGCACTGGGCGCTCCTCCATTTATGCAGTTTCCAGGATTGTCACCCTGAACGGCAGGTCTTGCCAAGCCCGGGACTGCCCTGCGCTTGGCGGGGCCTGTGGTTCAGCTTAGATATATGTCCAGTGTTTAGGGGGTTCACCGGTGGGGGAAGCTATGCGTGCGTTTGGATTGATAGCACTTGCCGCCCTATGCATAGGCAAGGCCGCCCTCGCGGACACGCCGCCGCCTTTTGACCCATCGGAAGCCCGCCCCGGGGGGGCGGCGACGGTTGATATTCCAGCCGATGACGCCTCTGCTGCATTCGCCAGGGCTGCCGCGAATTTGCCAGATACGGCGCGCGCCCGGTTCAATGACGGTGCCCGGCTATTCTATACCCGCTGGATTGCTGGCCCCGCGCCCGCCCCAGCATTGACGGGCATTGGCCCGCTCTACAATGCGCTCTCTTGTGAGCAATGCCACCGCAATGATGGGCGCGGTCGCCCACCGGGTGTACGCCATAAAGGCGATGAGTCCGGCGATGGGTTCGGGGCTGTCGCGCGCTTGATCCCGCCTGATCCAATTTACGGTGCGCAAGTCCAAGACCGCGCAATTGGCGGGTTAAAGCCAGAGGGTACCTATGTCGGGCGAATGGTTGACGCTGCCCGGCCAGGCCAGCCGCGTCACTGGCTATTTGCGGGCTTCACTGATGGGCCGCTGACGTCACGTATCGCTGGCGTTGTAGCGCCTTCTGTCAGCGGTATGGGCCTGCTGGAAGCAATCCCGGCAGCCCGCCTTGATGCGTTGGCAGACCCTGATGACGCTGACGGCGATGGAATATCCGGCAAGCGCGGTACAGGCCGGTTCGGGTGGCGGGCGCGGTTTGAAACGGTTCTGGAGCAGACAGCCCAAGCCTTTGCGCTGGATATGGGGCTATCCAGCCGTCACTACCCGGCGGCCGCAGGAGATTGCACGGCGGGGCAGACTGCGTGCTTGGCCCGTTCCGGCCATGGCGTAGAGGTCAGCGATGATGTGCTCGAAAGCGTTGCGGACTATGTCGTCAATTTGGGTCCACCTGTGCGCGATGCAGCCGATACCCCAGACCTATTGGCAGGCAGGGCGCTTTTCTATGAAATTGGGTGCGCCCAATGCCACACGCCCAGCCATAAAACCAGCGCACACCGCTTCCCTTGGCTCGCAGACCAGGTAATCTGGCCCTATTCGGACCTACTGCTCCACGACATGGGCCCAGCCCTCGGTGACGCCGGCGGCCAAGAATGGCGCACCCCGCCGCTGTGGGGGCTAGGGCGGCATCGCGACATCAACGGCAATGCCTATTATCTGCATGACGGGCGAGCGAAATCTTTGGAGGATGCAATTCGCTGGCATGGTGGTGAGGGTGCGGCGGCGAAAGCGGCCTTTGATGTTTTGGATGAGCAAAATCGGTCGCTTTTGCTCTCTTTCCTAGCTGGCCTTTAATCTGAGGCCATCAGGCCGCCGCTGCATTCGGTGCACTTGCTGCGTCTTCCTTCATCATGGCCGCTGCTTTTTCTGCGATCATGATGATGGGGGCATTGGTGTTGCCGGAGACGAGTTGCGGCATGATGGAGCCGTCTACAACGCGCAGGCCTGATACGCCGCGCACCTGAAGGCGCGGGTTCACGACAGCCATGGCGTCGCCATCCGGTCCCATTTTGCAGGCACCGACGGGGTGGTAGACGGTGGCACCGGTGCGCAGCGCGAAGTCCAGGATTTCATCATCGGTGCGGATATCTTCGCCCGGTGTGATTTCGTGTTTCACATAGGGCGCCAATGCCGGTTGGGTGACCAGATCGCGGGCGATTTTGACGCCGTTGATCATGGCCTGCTGGTCTTCATATTCTTTAAGGAAATTACAGACGATGCGCGGCGGGGCCATTGGGTCTGCTGATCCAATATGGACGAACCCGCGTGACTGCGGGCGAAGCTGGCAGGGCGCGCAGGTCATGCCGGGCTCTTTCTCCAGTGACCGGGTTTTGATGTCCGTGATGCTGGCATGGGCGATGTGATACTGCACATCCGGTGTCTCAAGTTCTGGCCGTGTCTTGATGAAGCCATGTAGCACGCCCGCTGGGAAGGTCAGCAGGCCTTTGCGCTGGAAGGCGTATTTTAACACCTCACCGACAAGCCGGATGCCGCGGGAATCATTGTTGACGGAGACATTCTTAGTCAGCCGCCACATGGGCCGGCAAAGGTAATGATCGTGATGGTTTTCACCCACACCTGGCGCTTCATGCACCATCTCAATGCCGTGGCCGGTCAGGAGTTCGGGCTGGCCGATGCCAGACAATTCCAAAATTTGTGGGGACTGGATTGCACCTGCGGATAGCGCCACCTCACGACCGGCGCGGAAGGTGCGCATCTGGCCGTTTTGCTTCACTTCAACGCCAACGCAGCGCTTGCCTTCAAAGATCAGGCGCGTGGTGTGCGCACCTGTTTCGAGCGTCAGGTTCGGGCGCTTCAGGGCTGGTTCCAGATAGGCCTTGGCGGTGGACCAGCGGCGGCCATTCTTCTGAGTCACCTGGTAATAGCCAAAGCCTTCTTGGGTGGCCCCATTGTAATCGTCATTGCGGGGATATCCGGCTTGCTCGCCAGCGTCGATCCAGGCATCCAACACTTCGGCCTTGCTTGGCATGTCCTGTACGTTCAAGGGGCCGCCCGCACCACGGAATTCATCGCCGCCACGCTCAAAGTTCTCAGCGCGTTTGAAGTGGGGCAGGCATTGTTCAAACGACCATCCGGTGCAGCCCATTTGTGCCCAGTGGTCATAATCCTGGTGTTGGCCGCGCACATACAACAAGCCGTTGATGGAGGACGATCCGCCCAGCACTTTGCCGCGCGGAATTGGAATCTTGCGGTTATGGGTGCGTTCTTCAGGCTCTGAATCAAAGCGCCAGTTCAGGCCAGGCATATCCAACGTTTTGGCGTAACCGACTGGGATGTGGATCCAGATGTTTCTGTCTTTGCCGCCAGCTTCCAGTAGCAAAACGTCGTTTTTGGGGTCTTCGCTCAGGCGGTTGGCGAGCGTGCATCCGGCAGAGCCTGCACCGACGACGATGTAATCAAAAACTTTGTCCGCCATAGAATCCGTCCCTCATCTGAATTTGGACCGCATTCTTTCTGGATAAGCCGCGGAGTGCAATCAGCGTCGGTTCTTTTCCATGGGGTCACTTCGGTCAACGGCAACGGCTAGAGCCAAGCCAAGGCCAATCTGCAGAGTCAGCATTGCCGTGCCGCCATAGCTGATGAAGGGCAGGGGGACGCCAACGACGGGTGCCAAACCCATCACCATGGACACATTGATCGCCACATAGAGAAACAGTGTTGTCCCGACACCAAGCGCTAGCAACCTGCCAAACCGGGATTCGGAAAGGAACGCGATCCGGTATATCCGCGCGATCAGAAGGGCGAAGAGCGCCAGCACGAATAGCCCGCCCGCTAGACCCAACTCTTCCCCCAACATCGTGAACACAAAGTCTGTGTGTTTTTCGGGCAAGAAGGACAAATGCGATTGCGTGCCTTGCAGCCATCCTTTGCCGAATGTCCCGCCGGACCCAAGCGCGATCATTGATTGGATGATGTGGTACCCAGCGCCAAGCGGATCGCGCTCTGGCTCCATGAATGTCAGCACGCGGGCGCGTTGGTAGTCATGCAGGAAAGACCAGGCGATGGGGGCTGCACCGGCTGCCAAGGCCGCCGCGATCCCAAACTTCCACCATGCCACACCCGCCAGAAACAGAATGGTGACGCCGCCTGCGCAAAGCAACACGGCTGTGCCTAGGTCTGGTTGTTTCAGAACGAGCATTGCAGGTGCCGCAATCAGCAAAAGCGCTGGCCCCAGAACGTGCAGCCGGTCCGCGCCGTCTGGTCCCGCTTCATGCAGCAATCGTGCGAGAGCCAGCACCAACGCGATCTTCATGAGTTCAGAGGGTTGTAGGCGCATGACACCAAGGTCGATCCACCGGGTCGCACCAGAGCCTGAGCCCGCGACTTCAACAACAACCAACAGCAGGAAACACGCGCCATAGCCTAAATAGGCCATTGAATACCAACGGCGAAGGCCGCCAAATGCCAGCACCAGCATGATGACCAGCCCAACCGCATAGCGCACGCCGTGGCGCCCTGCCCAAGGTGTTGCACTGCCACCGCCTGCTGAATACAGCATTGCCGCGCCAATGGCGGCAATGGCCGAAACGGTCAGCACTAGAAGCCAATCAACCCGTGCGATGCGGGTCGCCATGTCCACCGGGCGCATTGGCGGAAGAGGCGTTGGTCGTGCAGCGGCGATTGATCCGCGCCAGCGTTGCATTAACCGCGCTCCCGCCTAATCGCTGCTTCGATGGCGCTTTGCCCTGCCCCGCCATGCCATTCGGCAGACCCACGGGTTTGCGCTTCCAGTAGCACATCACGTCCGATAGGGGCCGCGTTCTTAGACCCGCTGCCGCCGTGCTCAATCACAACGGAAACCGCATAGCGCGGTGCGTTTAAGGGCGCGTAGCCGACGAACAGTGAATGATCACGCTCCTTGCGTGGCAGGTCTTCATTCTTGCGAACGCCCTTACGGCGTTCCTCGCGCGTAATCCGGCGGACCTGAGACGTACCCGTTTTGCCGCCCATGCGCAGGGCGCGGCTGGGAATTTGTGCCTCGCGCGCAGTGCCGAGGCTATCTGTCATCACACCGCGCATACCGCGCGCGACAGCCGCTAGGTGGGAGGGGGGAAACCCAAGGCCCGGTGGCGTTGGCGGGTCCGCTTCACCGCGAACCATGCGCGGCGTCACTGCGCGCCCGCCATTCACCATCCGTGCGGTCATAACGGCCAGTTGCATTGGCGTTGTCAGCACGAAGCCTTGGCCGATTCCTGCAATCAAGGTCTCGCCGATTTGCCATGGGTCCTTGAACCGGGTTTTCTTCCAGGGCTTATCGGGGATCAGGCCGCTCGATTCTGCAGGAAGATCAATCCCGGTCGGCACACCAAGGCCGAAGCGCCGTGCGGTTTCAGCCAAGCGATTGATGCCGATTTTCCGGGCGATCTCATAGAAATATACATCGCAGGATTGCGCGATCGCATCATGCATCGCCACCCAACCGTGGCCGCCGCGCCGCCAGCAATGGAACCGGCCCTTGCCAACTTTATGCACGCCCGAACAGAAGAACGCCTTCTTGGAGCTAACAATGCCATGCTCCAATGCGGAGAGTGCGACGACCATCTTGAACGTTGATCCAGGCGCATATTGGCCAGATACGGCCTTGTTGTTCATCGGTGCCAAAGGATCGGTTGAAAGTGCGCGCCATTCGTCATCCGTGATACCGTGGCTGAATAGGTTTGGGTCATATGTGGGATTTGACGCCATGGCCAGCACGTCGCCGTTATGGATGTTCAATACAACGACAGCGCCTGTTTGTTCGCCCATGCGGTTCTGGGCGAAGCGCTGCAGCTCGGCATCCACAGTGGAGGTCAGCACAGCACCGACAGCGCCGGGGTCGCGCTCTAACTCACGGACGACACGGCCAATGGCGTTGACCTCGACCTTTGCTTCTGCCGCACGCCCGCGTAGCGCCAGATCATGTGATCGCTCGACACCGCCTTTGCCGATACGAAGGTCTGGCAGGCCCAGGATCGGATCACCTGTCAGGTCTTCTTTCGCCACCGGACCGACATAGCCCACCACATGGGCAGAGGCTTCCGCTTCTGGATATACGCGGCGGCTGGTCTCAACCACATCCACGCCCGGCAGTTCAGGCGTGTGGGCGGCCACGCGGGCGATGGCATCCCAATCCAGCTGATCATGGGTCGCGATTGGGATGAATTTCGCGTTGCGCTTGGCTTGCCGAAGGATGCGTTCGCGCTCTTCCGGCGAGATGGGCACGATGGCGTGCAGGCGGTCGAGCGCTGCATTCAAGTCTCTCGCCGCTTCGGGCGTAATCAGCACACGGTAACTGCGCTTGTTTTCCGCTAAAGGACGACCAAACCTATCGAAGATGACGCCGCGACGGGGTGCGAAATACTTTACGTTAATGCGGTTGTCTTCTGCCAACGTCTCATATTTGTCGCCGTGGATCACCTGGAGCTGATACATGCGCGCGCTTAGCCCAGCGAACAGCAAGCCTTTGCCAGCCGCCAACAAAAATGCGCGGCGGCCAAAGCGGCGGCGATCTTCCTGCGGCGAACTCATGCCAATTTCCTGTTCAGGCCATTGTTCATGCCCTGCGGTTCCTAAGGCCAGCAGCAGAGCGGACAATTCTAAGCAAAATAGCCACAGGCGGATAGAGCGCAGCCGTCAACGCGACCTGCGCCAAGCTGGGGCCAAGCGGCTGCACATGAATGTAGTACAGCGAGGCCACAAGCCACGAGCCAGCGCCAAGTGCTAGGGCCGTCGCGACCAACCCGATCCAGGCATGAGCCAGGCCACGGGGTGCTAAAAAGCGCCGCTGGGTTGTCGCAGCAAAATGCGCGCCAAGTGCTGTGATCGCGCCAAGGCCAAAAATAGGCCCAGCGACAACATCCAGCAGGATGCCGATGATAAAGGCGCCAATGATCGGCATGGCTTCCGGTCGACGAAGTGCCAGATCAAAGATCGCTGCATGGGCGATAGCAGGGGGCGCCAGGCCCACAATTACGATCGGCCAAGGGGCGGCTGCCAGCACTGTCAGCGCTGCCGTGAAGCCGACCCCGACCGCGAAAGCGAACCAGGGGCGAAGATGGGTTTTGGTCTCAAATGTCGCCTGGTTCATGGCTGCACGTTGGTAGGCGGCTGGCGCACTGGCGGTTGATTGAGCGTGTCGATGGGCTGTTCGGCTGGTCCAAAATCGACGAGGCGCACATAAGCCAGGTTCCGCCAATCAACAAACGTTTGTGCCAGAATGCGGCCCTCAACCTCGCCAGCGATAACGCCGACGGGCAGGCCAGGTGGAAAGACCCCGCCATGGCCGGAGGTGACGATCAACGCACCGGCCTCTAAGACCACATCCCCATCAATGAATTTGAGCGTTGGGTTGTCGCGGTTGTCACCGGCCAGGATGGCGCGCACAGGCGGATCGCCGATCACGACGGGTGTGCGGGCGTTAATGTCCGTTAGCAGCAACACGCGGGACGTGCGCGCGCCCACATGCACGACGCGGCCAACCAAGCCCTCGCCTGTCATCACGGGCAAGCCAACGCGTACGCCTTTGCTCTCGCCAACATTCAGCAAGATCGCACGGGCGAAAGCGCCGCCAACATCAGCAATGGCGCGGGCGGAAATAAAGCGGGCTTTCGGGCCGGGCTCAAAGCGCAGCAGACCCTTCAGGGATTGGTTCTCTGTCTCAAGTTTCTTGGCAAAAATGCGCCATTGCAGGAGCCGCGCATTTTCTTGGGTGAGGCGCTCGTTTTCCTCAATCAGATCGGCGAGGTCGACCACATGCTCTGCACCTGTGCGGGCAAGCCGGACGGGCTCTGAAAGCAATTCCAGAACCGGGGCTACAACATCAGAGAAGTTAGCGCGGACGCGTTCAATTAGAACGGTTTCGATTTTACCGATAAGGATCAGCGTTACTGCAACGCCGATGAGAAGCAGATAGGCAAACCGGCGCAGCAACGCCTTGATTGGGCGTGACGCATCGACGAGGTCATCGATCGGGATAAGGTCCGGTCTGCGCGCCATTTGGGGAGTCTGGTTCCTCCAAGAACGGTTCCCGCAGCCGACACCCCCACCGGGGGAGAGGGGCAGGGTGAGAGGGCGCTTGCGGTCGGATAGTAATTCTGCAGCGCCAAGCCGCCCTAGTTTCTTATTCTAGCAATACGCCAGCTAATGCGCTGCCTTCTTCGAGGCATTTTCCGGTGCCGATGACGACGCAATAAAGCGGATTTTCTGCGACGGTGACCGGCAGGCCTGTTGCCTCGCCAAGTGCTACATCTAAGTTCCGCAGCAGCGCGCCGCCGCCTGTCAGGACGATGCCTTTGTCCACGATATCTGCAGCCAGTTCGGGGGCAGTATTCTCAAGTGCCGCGCGGCAGGCATCTGTGATGGCTTGAATGGGCTCAGCCAAGCATTCAGCGATTTCGCCTTCAGAAATCGTGATTTCGCGCGGGACCCCGTTCATCAAGTCGCGGCCTCGAATCGCAAGGCGCATTTCCTCAGGGCCGGTCGCAACAACAGCGGACCCAATTTCTTTCTTGATGCGCTCCGCTGTGCGTTCGCCGATCAGCAGATTATGGCGTCGGCGCACACTGGCGATGATGGCATCATCCATGGCGTCGCCGCCGATGCGCACGCTGCGGGCGTATACGATGCCAGACAGTGCCAATATAGCGACTTCCGTTGTCCCACCGCCGATATCAACGATCATGGAACCTGTTGGTTCCGTCACTGGCATGCCAGCACCAATAGCAGCGGCCATAGGCTCTTCGATTAGGCTAACCCGGCGGGCACCCGCGGCTTCTGCCGATTCCATAATGGCGCGACGTTCAACTTCGGTGGCACCAGATGGCACGCACACGATGACGCGAGGGGCCGCAAAGAACCGCCGGTTCTGCGCTTTTTGGATGAAGCGCTTGATCATCTCTTCAGCGATTTCGAAGTCCGCGATTACACCGTCGCGCAAGGGTCGGATGGCTTCAATATTACCGGGCGTTTTCCCAAGCATATCCTTGGCTTCAGCGCCGACGGCCAGCACTTTCCTATCCCCATGCACCGTGACCATGGCCACGACAGAAGGTTCGTCCAGGACGATGCCCTGGTGCGGTGCGTAGACCAGCGTGTTGGCGGTGCCCAAATCAATCGCGAGATCAGAGGACACGAGGCCGAAAAGGCGTGCGAGCATTGGCTATAAATCCGCCATATAAAAACAACGCCCCCGCCATCCCTTCAGGGCAGCGAGGGCGCGTCGTTATAGACCCGGTTTGAGGCTGCGAAAAGGCGCCTCTCTGGGTTTAAGCGCGATGGGTTAGGCGGAGAGTGCCGCCGGAGCCGTTTTCTCACGCTTTGTCATCAGCTTATTCAAGGCATGAACATAGGCGCGGGCAGAGGCAACCATGGTATCTGGGTCAGCCCCTTGGCCGTTCACAGTCTTGCCGTCTTCTTCCAAACGCACCGTGACTTCGGCTTGTGCATCGGTCCCGTGCGTCACGGCATGGACCTGGTACAATTGCAGGGTAGCGTCATGGGGGAACAGCTCGCGGATGCCATTGAAGATGGCGTCTACGGGTCCATTGCCCGTTGCTTCGGCTTGTTTGACTTCGCCGTCAATGTCCAGCTTCAGGCTCGCTTGCTGCGGTCCTTCAGACCCGGCGACGACGCGCAAGGACACGAACTGAACGCGCTCATGCTCGCGCAGGATTTCATCATCCACCAGGGCGATGATATCTTCGTCGAACACGTCCTTTTTCTGGTCGGCGACGGCTTTGAAGCGGCGGAATGCATCATTCAACGCATTCTGACCCATTTCATAGCCCATTTCCTTCAGCTTTTCGCGGAAGGCATGGCGACCGGAATGCTTGCCCATCACCAGCTTGGATTCAACCAAACCAACGTCCTCTGGCAGCATGATCTCGTAGGTGGACTTGTTTTTCAGCATGCCGTCTTGGTGGATGCCAGCTTCGTGGGCGAAGGCGTTGGCACCGACGATGGCTTTGTTCGGCTGCACTGCGAATCCAGTGACGGTGGAAACCATGCGGGATGCTTTCATGATCTGCGTCGTGTCGACACCCGTTGTGTATGGCATCGCGTCAGACCGGGTCTTCAGCGCCATGACAATTTCTTCCAGCGAGCAATTGCCCGCGCGTTCACCCAAGCCATTGATCGTGCATTCGATCTGCCTGGCACCCGCATCCAATGCGGCCAGGGAATTGGCGACAGCCAAGCCTAAGTCGTTATGGCAATGTACAGAAACGCGCGCTTTATCGATATTCGGCACGCTGTTCATGATATCCGTGATCAGGTCCCGGTATTCGGCGGGTACAGTATAGCCGACCGTATCGGGGATATTCACCGTGGTCGCACCAGCCTTAATGGCCGATTCGATGCATTTGAACAGGAAATCCCGGTCAGCGCGGGTCGCATCCTCACCGGACCATTCTACATCGTCGCAGAAGTTCCGGGCATGGGTCACACTGTCGATGACGGCGGCATGCACATCTTCCGGCTTCATCAGCAGCTTGTGTTCCATGTGGATGGGCGAAACGGCGATGAATGTGTGAATGCGCTTGCGTTCAGCAGGCTTCAGCGCTTCAGCGGAGCGTTCGATGTCTTCGCGGCCAGACCGGGAGAGGCTGCAAATTGTGCTCTCGCGGATGATTTTGGAAACTTCGTTGATCGCTTCAAAGTCACCTTCAGAAGCGATGGCGAAGCCTGCTTCGATCACATCGACGCGCATGGCCTCCAGGATTTCAGCGATGCGCAGCTTTTCTTCCAGGTTCATGGACGCGCCCGGGGATTGCTCGCCATCGCGCATGGTGGTGTCAAAGATAATGACTTGGTCTTGCTTGCTCATTGGATTGGTCTCTTCTGAAAATCTGTCTGTTTAGGTGCGCTGCGGCTCAGCCGGCGCAAAATTGATCTCTGTCCCCTGAACGCTGCTAGGCTTTGATATGCCTAAAACAACCCGCTCAGGGGCGAGTAAGTCGTAGAAGTAGGTCGAGCGGAAGCGCCGGCGCCGCAAGGGCCGGGCTGCAGATCAAGCGGGTGTTCGTCAAACAAGACAACACAGGCTTCCATTCGCTCAAGACATCAGACGTGGATCATCCACTAGCCGTAGTTAACGCGAAACAAACATTGATGGCAACACCTCTAGCGCAACAATCTGCCGTTTGGCCGACATCAGTTTGCAGCGCGTTCAATCGGGTCGCTCGTCTGGCTGTTGAAGGTCTCGGAGGCGGGCCTCGATATTCATACGACCATGGAAGGCTTCAACCAGTTCAAGCGTGTCGCTGGTCTCACGTAGAATAAGGTAGTGCTGACCTTCGCGGTAAAAGCAGAGACCTGCAACCTTTCGGTTGGTTCGGACCAATTGAGCGCAAGGCCGTGGCTTTGGCCCCTGGCCCGCGGCCAAAAGTGTTAGCCGACCAATGAGTTGGTCTGTGTATTGTTGTGCTTGTACATCGCCAAAGTTCGCAATTGTCCATGCAAAGATGTCTTCTAGACTGGCAAGCGCAGCTGGTGCGTAGACAAGCCGTTTCATCCGGTATGCCTGCTTCGCGCAGCGTCGAGGACGGTATTTAGCACTGCGTCCGGGGTGCCGGTGACGCCGTCGCCGCGATCAAGTTGATCGAGTGCGGTACTGATCCGGTCGCTGATCTGATCCAGCGTATGGGTGTGTTTCAACGCACGTAATCCGGCACGCATGACCTCACTCGCATTGGCGTATGAACCGGATGCCACAAGGTCATCAACGAACGCATTGAGTTCGGGCGTAAGTGCGACATTGCGGGCATGGTTGGCGGGCATAAAAGTGATCCTGACAAATTTATAGGTCGGGTATGTCAAAGGGGTGGCCAAGATTGCCACCTTTGTCAAGATTCCTTCGCCTGCTGATCTTTACTGAACGTTGGGTAAAGGGTGGTGTGATGCAGGCCGAGTTAGCTTTGGCACCTAAGGCAAATCCACCCCCTTGTGTGACGAAAATGCAACACCATATTTGTGTACAGGGCCGGTCCTCAAACGTGAGGGACGGAGGTTGCCGCGAAGTGGGGCCTTCTTTTGCCGGTTGCTAACGATGGAGAAGTCATATGAACGTGGAATCCTATACGGATCGCTTGCGCGGGTTCCTGCAATCCGCCCAGGGCTTAGCGCTCCGCTCCGGCCATCAACGGCTGGTACCAGCGCATTTACTCAAAGTATTTCTGGACGACGAGGAAGGCCTTGCGGCTAACCTGATCGCATCCGCTGGCGGCGACGCCAAGAAGGCCTATGCCGCGACAGAGGCTGCGCTTGCTAAATTGCCAAGCGTTGAAGGCGACGGTGCGGGCCAGGTCTATATGTCCCCCGAATTCGCCAAAGTTACGGATGCGGCGGAAGAGGCTGCGAAGAAGGCTGGTGACAGCTTTGTCACGGTAGAGCGCGCGCTTGCCGCTTTGGCATCAACCCAGAAGGCCGATACATCGGGCATTCTGAAGGATGCTGGCGTGGAGCCAGAGCGGCTGGATAAAGCCATCCAGGACCTCCGAAAAGGCCGCACTGCTGACAGTGCAGGGGCGGAGGATGGCTATGAAGCACTCAACAAATATGCGCGTGACCTGACGCAGGCAGCCCGAGATGGCAAGATTGACCCCGTGATCGGGCGCGATGAAGAAATCCGCCGCACGATCCAGGTTCTGTCCCGCCGGACCAAGAATAACCCGGTGCTGATTGGCGAACCTGGCGTTGGCAAAACCGCCATCGCCGAAGGCCTCGCCATGCGCATCATCAATGGTGATGTGCCGGAAGGCATTAAATCCAAGCGTCTTCTGGCATTGGATTTGGGTGCCCTTGTCGCTGGTGCGAAATATCGCGGTGAGTTTGAGGAACGCCTGAAAGCCGTGCTGCAGGAGATTGAAACTGCCGAAGGTCAGGTCATCCTGTTCATCGACGAAATGCACACGCTGATCGGCGCAGGTAAGGCTGACGGGGCGATGGATGCGTCCAACATGCTGAAACCGGCCCTGGCGCGCGGTGAACTGCATTGCATCGGTGCCACGACGCTTGATGAATACCGCCAGCACGTGGAGAAGGACGCTGCACTCGCCCGCCGTTTCCAACCAGTATTTATCGCCGAGCCGACGGTGGAAGACGCGATATCGATCCTGCGCGGCCTTAAAGAAAAGTATGAGCTGCATCATGGCGTGCGAATTTCGGACGGTGCGATTGTAGCCGCCGCCACGCTGTCCAACCGCTACATCACGGACCGGTTCTTGCCGGATAAGGCGATTGATCTTGTCGATGAAGCCGCGAGCCGCCTGAAAATGCAGGTAGATTCGAAGCCGGAAGCCATCGATGAGCTTGATCGCCGTATCATCCAGCTGAAAATTGAACGTGAAGCGCTGAAAAAGGAGACCGATGAGGCCTCCAAAGATCGCCTCGGCAAGATTGAGGCTGAATTGGGCGATCTGGAAAGGCAGTCAGCAGAAGCGACATCTGTATGGCAGGCCGAAAAAGAACGCCTGTCCTCCGCCAATAAGGTGAAGGAGCAGCTGGACCATGCGCGGTCTGAACTAGATGCAGCGCAGCGTGACGGCAATCTGGGTCGTGCCGGTGAATTGGCATATGGCGTGATCCCAGAGCTTGAGCGGAAGCTGGCAGCAGCCGAAGACTCAAGCGAAGCCGCCATGTTGAGCGAAGCCGTGACCGATGAGCATATCGCTGGCATCGTCTCCCGCTGGACTGGCATTCCCGTGGAGAAAATGCTGGCGGGCGAGCGTGAAAAGCTGCTGGCAATGGAAAGCCATATCGCCAAGCGCGTCATTGGCCAGGAGGAAGCCGTCACGGCTGTCTCCGAAGCCGTCCGCCGCGCCCGTGCTGGGTTGCAGGACCCGAACCGTCCAATCGGCTCGTTCCTGTTCCTGGGGCCAACGGGCGTGGGTAAGACAGAACTTGCGAAGTCACTGGCGGAATTCCTGTTTGACGATGAGCAGGCGATCACGCGCATCGATATGTCGGAATACATGGAGAAGCACGCGGTCTCTCGCTTGATTGGTGCACCGCCGGGCTATGTGGGCTATGATCAAGGCGGCGCTTTGACTGAAGTCGTCCGGCGGCGGCCCTATCAGGTCATTCTGTTTGATGAGGTCGAGAAGGCGCATCCGGACGTGTTTAACGTCCTGCTGCAAGTGCTGGATGATGGCCGCTTAACAGATGGCCAGGGCCGCACGGTCGATTTCCGCAACACGCTGATTATCCTGACGTCGAACCTCGGCTCCGAACATTTGGCGAGCTTGCCTGATGGTGCCGATATGACGGATGCGCGGGAGCGGGTGATGGGCTCTGTCCGGGCGGCATTCCGGCCAGAATTCCTGAACCGGTTGGATGAGGTGCTGCTGTTCCGTCGCCTGGCGCGGGCTGATATGGCCTCCATCGTCGATATCCAGTTGACGCGTCTTGATGCGTTGCTGGAAGACCGGAACATCCGTCTGAACCTGGATAACGCTGCCCGTGAATGGTTGGCGGAACAGGGCTACGATCCCGTATACGGCGCGCGTCCCTTGAAGCGCGTAATCCAGCGGGAACTCCAGAATGCGCTCGCCAGTAAAATCCTGGCAGGCGATATCCTGGACGGCCAAACCGTACGCGTGTCCATCGGTGAGGGCGGCCTAGCCATCGGCGCCATCGCGGCGAATGCGGCTTAAGGAGCCTGCCTGATTGTACGGAAGCAATAAGCAGTTTCTCCGTGACTGCCGCTTTCTCTAAGCCGCTATCTTCCACCCTCCCCCTGCCCTCTCCCTCCGTTGGAGGGCGAGGGGGCCCTCACGAGAGCTTTCTGTGTAGAATCCTCGCCACCCATTGGGGGGAGAGGGCAGGGGGAGGGGGGAAGTTCGCGGGCTTGGTACAGGCGCTAGAGCGCCGTGTGTCGCTTGGCCACGCAGCCCGGCGCTCTATCATATTGATTGCGGGAATTGCCCTAGCCACTAATGCCGGAAGTGGCGCATGCCGGTGAAGACCATGGCGAGGCCGGCTTCGTCGGCGGCGGCGATGACTTCATCGTCGCGGATGGAGCCGCCGGGTTGGATGACGGCGGTGGCACCTGCTTCAGCAGCAGCAAGCAGGCCATCGGCAAAGGGGAAGAACGCGTCTGATGCGACGACGGAACCCTTCGTCAGGGCCTCAGTCTCACCGGCGGCTTCTGCTGCATCCATGGCTTTGCGAGCTGCAGTGCGGGCACTGTCGACCCGGCTCATCTGGCCAGCGCCGACACCAACTGTTGCAGCGTCCTTCACATAGACAATCGCGTTCGATTTAACGTGTTTTGCAACGCGGAAAGCGAAGAGCAGGTCACGAAGTTCGTCATCTGTCGGTGCGCGCTTGGTGACGGTTTTCAGTGTCTCCAAGGTAACACGCCCGGCATCCCGGCTTTGAGCCAATAAACCGCCCGCCAAGTTTTTGAAGGCAAGGCCCATGGTTGCCGGATCTGGCATGGCACCAGCGCTTAGCACGCGCAGGTTCTTCTTCTTTGCGAGGAGAGCGGCTGCATCTTCGTCAACACTCGGTGCGATGATAACTTCGGCGAAGAGTTTGCCGATTTCAGCCGCTGTCGCTACATCCAAAGCACGATTCATGGCGATAACGCCGCCGAACGCGCTGACAGGATCGCACTTCAGCGCCTGATGCCATGCCGCTTCCAGCGATGCGGCTGTCGCAACACCGCAGGGATTGGCGTGCTTGATGATTGCAATTGTCGGATCATCGAATTCCGCCGCCAATTCAAACGCAGCATCTGTGTCATTCAGGTTGTTGTAGGACAGTGCCTTACCTTGCAGCTGCATGGCGGTGGCAACACCAGGCCGGATTTGGCCGCGGGCATCGGGCATCCGGTAGAATGCGGCCTGCTGGTGCGGGTTTTCACCATAGCGCAGCGTCTCACCCTGGGTTCCGGCGAGCGGCAGCGTCGCAGGCAGGGCTTCATCACGTTCTGCAGCGAACCATCCAGCGATGCGCGCGTCATAAGCCGCTGTGCGGGCATAGGCTTGGCCAGCAAGTCGTTGGCGCAGCGTTAGCGTGACAGCGCCAGCATTTGCTTCCATGTCCGCCTGAATGGCGGCCAAATCTTCTGGCGCTGTCGCGACAGTGACATAGCCGTGGTTCTTGGCGGCGGCGCGGATCATCGCAGGCCCGCCGATATCAATATTCTCAACCACGGTTTGGGCGCCGGCACCCGCAGCAACCGTTTCTTCGAACGGGTACAGATTGACAACCAGCAGGTCGATCTCCGGCACGCCGTGCTCTGCCATTGCAGCGCGGTGGCTTTCCAGGCCGCGCACGCCCAGCAGGCCGCCATGAATGCGGGGATGTAGTGTTTTTACGCGGCCATCCAGCATTTCGGGTGAGCCCGTGACTTCGGCCACTTCAATTGCATTTACGCCCGCATC
Source organism: uncultured Alphaproteobacteria bacterium (assembly GCA_938083135.1). GTDB lineage: Bacteria > Pseudomonadota > Alphaproteobacteria > Bin95 > Bin95 > VMCJ01. The sequence goes on from CALLKY010000161.1 coordinate 21,507, forward strand.
CATCAGCGCTTTGCGCGTGCCGCCGGTGGAAAGCACTTCCACGCCCTGGCTTGCTAGAAATTGGCCGAACTCAACAATCCCGGTCTTATCGGACACGGACAACAGCGCCCGTTTGACTTTGACCTTATCGGGCGCGGGCGGCAGATCGAGCGACATAGCCATCGAAGGCGACTCCTTGCACGGGGCTGCATAGAGGCCAGGAAGCCTAAGGATTCAGCGCCCGCATCCATTGAATTCAGGTGTGCGATTGGCCGGATTGTATTCGACCGCAGCGCTTCGGAGTCAATTGAAGGCTGAGCGATTCCAGGGGCGGCGGAACGTCCCAGACGCCTCCGCCTGGGGAAAAGTCAGCCCCGTTGCGGTTCCATGCGCAAGCTCCAGCGCACTTGTTCGGTGCCAGAGGGCCCGACTGTCAGCGGGAGTTCTATCCGCGCAGATGCTGCTGGTTGACCAGGGCGGCCGCGATAGGGTTCCGCTGCAAGCCGTGCGGGGCGGTCAGAACGGAACCGCCAGCCCTGGCCGGAGCGCGCGCGGATCAGAATGCCGCCGTCATCAAGCGCAATCGCATCTGATCCAGTGTGCAAGTGGAACGCAAGCATTGCTGGACTGTTAGGGCTGGCAACGGCAGCGTCTTCGCCGCGTAAATCCTTGCCATCACCGGAAAGGAATACGCGTCGCTGCCAGCGTGCATCTGGTTTCTGACAACGCCATTGGAAAGTAAGCAGCGTGGCACCATCGCCCTGTTCGCGCTGGATAGGGTCTGCGTCAACCAGCTTGGCCAGCCCGTTTGAAGGAGCGGAAAATGCGGATACGCCAGGCACTGCGAAGCGGCTTGGCGGTGCGTCCGATTGGGCACCAATGCTGGTGAAGAGCCGATCAGCACCGTGGGAAAACTCCAAAGCGCCGAATTTGTCTGCTGCCAGGATCGCCCGGCCCGCCAAGCTTCGTGCATATCCGGCATCTGGCATGTCCAGCGGCGCGCGCCCGCGCCAGCCCGATACCGCGAGCGCCAAATCCACAGTCCAGGGATCACCTTCACCACCACCGAAGGTCGCCAACCCACCGTCGCCCAGTCGCCAGGCTGCGAGCGGTGCTGCAATCGCTTGCGCTGCATCTGCACTGGCGGGCGAAGGGGCGCGACCGACTGCGGCTGCAGCGGCGCGCAGGTCTAGCAGGCGCATAAGGGCGTCAAGCTGATCCAGCGGCGTCGCCCCGGCGATAACGCCATCACTGCCAATCTCATCCCGGATGGCGCGCTTGAGAGAAGCGTCGATTTGCTGAAATACAGCGTCACTTTCGCCCAGGGCCGCGGCTGCTGCCGCTAATCCGGCAAGGGCTGCAAACCGACCGGGGCCGGGTGGGGCGGCGTCAATGCGTCGCCGAAGCCAAGCGGCTTGGACTGCGGCCTGCTCCATGAATTCCGTGCGGAACTCAGCACCCGCACTGGCAGCGAAAAAATCATACGCGCCAATCCATGCGGCTAACCGTTCGCCCACGACATCAACACGCCAACCAACAGGATCGGAGCGTCGGTTGGTCTCAATCCATGCGGACGTGACCCGCCGTGCTGTCCGTCGTGAAGCATCCCCGCCCAGTGAGCGTAAATCCCGCAGCCACCCAAATGACTGCGCCCTGGCACGGCGAACGGCGTCTCGCGCCAATTCAGGGTCACGTGGAGCGGGATCTAGGGCTGCAATCAGCTCTGCTTCATTGGCGATGATAGAGTCTGCGCGGGCGGCATTGCCGGGCCACGGGTCTTTGAGATGTACTTGTGGCTCTTCTGGAACGTCGGGGATGGTCTGAAAAAGGTCCGCGAGCGTGTGGATCCACTGAAAGCGCTGTGCAGCAGGTATGGCGACACGAGGCAATAGATTTCGGCGCGCGACCGCTCCCATCATGCAGACCCCGCCGTCACGCAGCAGCGTCCGCGCGGCCGACTTCTGCCGCATCACGGATCGCTTGGATATTGCGGGCAAGGCCGTCGCGGCCATCTTTGAAGACTGCCGTTCCTGCAACCAGTACATCGGCACCAGCCGCTGCAACTGCGCCAGCTGTGGCAGGGGTCACGCCACCATCGACTTCAAGCCGGATATCTCGGCCCGATGCTTTGATGCGTTCATGCACCGCTGCGATCTTGGCGACCTGGCTTTGAATGAAGGATTGTCCTCCAAAGCCTGGGTTCACAGTCATCACCAGCACCAGATCAACCATATCCATCACATTGTCGATCGCTTCGACGGGCGTCCCTGGATTAAGGGCAATCCCAGCCTTTTTGCCGAGAGACTTAATGTGGCCGATTGAGCGATGCGCATGGGCACCGGATTCGGGGTGGATCGTTACCCAATCAGCACCGGCTTGAATAAATTCAGGCGCAAACATATCCACGGGCTCGATCATCAAATGCGCGTCGAATGGCTTGTCGCTGTGTTTACGCAGCGCTTTCACTACCATCGGCCCAAAGGTGATGTTGGGCACGAACCGGCCATCCATCACGTCCAGATGCAGCCAATCCGCGCCAGCGTCCGCAACAGCGGCGGCGTCAGCGCCCAGGTTTGCAAAATCTGCAGCGAGCAGTGAGGGTGCGATAAGGATGTCGTTTGCCATAAGATGTTACGTAACAGTGTGCGACTCGCGCGACAAGTTGTTCGCGACTTGAAACGTCATAAAAACGCCGCGCTTGCATTGCTAGATGACTCTCGGCTATCGAACGCCGTATTGTGCGCATCAGCTACCTGCTGGATTGGCGGGTCTCTGCGTAAACCGTAGTTTGGATTGAGGGAAAGCTGATGAGCCCCCGCATGGCCCACTTCAGCATTGGCGACGTGGTCCGCCACAAGCGCTACGCGTTCCGCGGCGTCATTTTTGACGTTGATCCGGTATTCGCCAATTCGGAAGAATGGTGGCTGTCCATTCCGCCAGACCTGCGCCCGACCAAAGATCAGCCCTACTACCATTTATATGCGGAGAACGAGGAGACGACCTATGTCGCCTACGTTTCGGAGCAGAACCTTCTATCCGATGAGGATGGCGGCCCATGCCGTCATCCGCAGATCAAAGAAATGTTCGGCGCGTTCGGTGATGGTCACTACGAAATCCGTGACGCACGTTTCGCGAACTGATTGCGATTGTGCCGGAAAGCCAGGGACAGAGTGACCGGGTTCTAATCGTTGGCGCTGGCCCTGCCGGGCTAACAATCGCAGCCTGCCTGGCGGAAGCTGGCCTGGAAGCGACGGTGCTGGAAGCAGAACCGGCGCTACCGACAAACCTCCGCGCCTCAACCTTCCACCCACCCACGCTTGATATGCTGGATCGCTTTGGGGCTACCCAAAAGCTGCTGGAACAAGGCCTGATCGCGCCGACATTTCAGTACCGAACCCGCAGCGAAGGTATCCTTGGCGAGTTTGATTTCGGCGAATTGCGGGATGTAACAACCTGGCCCTTCAGGCTGCAATGTGAACAGTACAAGCTGAACTTCGCGCTTCTGGACTATATCGATGCGGCACCTTCAGTGGATGTGCGTTTCGATGCTGCGGTCGAATCGGCCATGCAGGATGAAGATGGCGTGACGGTCCGCCTCGCGAATGGGGAAACTGTGCGCGGCGGGTGGCTCGTTGGCGCTGATGGCGCGCGCAGTGTGGTCCGTGAAGCGCTTGGCATCCCGTTTGAAGGCTTCACCTGGCCGGAAGCTTTTCTGGTGATCAGCACGCCGTTTCCGTTCGAGGAGCATTTCAAGAACCTCTGCCTGGTGAACTATTTTGCGGAAGCAGAAGATTGGTTCTTCCTGCTGCGCGCGCCAGATTTTTGGCGGGTCATGGTTCCCACTAAGGATGGTGATGACGAAGCGGATATCTTCGCGCCAGACTCAGTTCAGGCTAGGCTGTGCCAAGTGTTGCCGCGAGATGAGCCCTATGAGGTGGCGCACACAACGCTTTATCGTGTGCACCAAAGGGTGGCCCCCAGATACCGGGAGGGCCGCGGATTCCTCGCGGGTGACGCGGCACATATCAATAATCCGCTGGGTGGCATGGGGATGAATGGCGGCATCCATGACGCGTTCAATCTGGGCGAAAAGCTCGTCCAGGTGATCGCTGGCGGGGCCGCACCCGTGCTGCTTGACGACTATGAGGCGGAGCGAAGGCCTGTGGCGCTCGATTATGTGAACCGCATCACCATCGCCAATAAGCGCAACCTTGAAACCAATGACCCGGCAGAACAGGCGGCGTTTCGCGCCATGTTGCGGGAAACGCAGGCAGACCCGGCAAAGCGGCGGCGTTACCTGCTGCAGGCTTCTATGCTGGCGAGCCTCGGGATAGGGGTGTCGGTTGCGTAGGTTTGTTCAGAATTAATCAGGTATACTCTGCAGAAATAGGGGCAGAAATCGGGCGATCTTTGGCGCGTGATGTATAGGTGGAAAACGAATGAGTCGTGATTTTTTTGGGACTGACGGCGTTCGCGGGCAAGCGAACCAGGAGCCTATGACGGCAGAGACCGTGCTGAAATTGGCCATGGCTGCCGCCAGTGTTTTCTCCCGTCCTGGCGGACACAACACTGTCGTCATCGGCAAGGATACACGGCTTTCCGGTTATATGTTGGAAGCGGCGATGGTTGCCGGGTTTACGGCAATGGGCATGGATGTCGTTCTGACAGGCCCAATCCCCACACCAGCAATCGCCATGATGACGCGCTCACTGCGGGCGGACCTGGGTGTTGTTATTTCAGCTTCCCACAATGCCTACCAAGACAACGGCGTGAAGCTTTTCGGGCCAGACGGTTACAAGCTCTCAGACGAGATTGAAGCAGAAATTGAGGACCGGCTGAAACGCCATTCTGCCGTCTTGCCGTCAGCAGACCGGCTTGGGCGTGCCCGTCGCCCGGATGATTCAACCGGCCGCTATGTTGAATATGCAAAAGGCGCATTCCCGCGTGGCTTGTCGTTGAGCGGCATGCGCATTGTCGTGGATTGCGCCCATGGCGCTGGATACCGCGCAGCACCTGCCGCGCTCTGGGAGCTTGGGGCGGAAGTGATTTCCATTGGCGTCTCGCCCAATGGCGTCAATATCAATGACCGTTGCGGTGCTACCCATCCTGAGGCACTGCGGGAAGCCGTGCTCACGCACCGGGCTGACCTTGGCGTTGCGCTGGACGGTGACGCGGACCGGGTCCAGCTGGTGGATGAAAAAGGCGGCATTGTGGATGGTGACCAATTGCTGGCCGTGATCGCAGAGGGTGCGATGGCTGAGGGGCGCCTGCGGGGCGGCGGGGTTGTCGCGACACAGATGTCCAATCTTGGCCTTGAACGCTACCTGGAACGCCGCGGGCTCACCCTCGCGCGCACCCAGGTCGGCGACCGCTATGTTGTTGAACATATGCGAGCCCATGGCTTCAATGTTGGCGGCGAGCAGTCTGGCCATATCGTGTTGAGCGACTTCACCACGACAGGTGATGGCCTGATCGCTGGCTTGCAGGCTGCCGCTGCGATCACAACGGCCGATAAGCCTGCAAGTGAGGTGCTGCATCGGTTTGAGCCTATGCCGCAGGTGCTCAAGAATGTGCGCTATGAGGGTGCGATGCCGCTAGAGATGGCATCCGTTCAGAAAGCCGTGGAAGAGGCTGAGGGTCGGCTTCAGGAAGTCGGCAGGCTGCTGATCCGCAAGTCTGGCACAGAGCCGCTGATCCGCGTCATGGCTGAGGGTGATGACCCTGCCATCGTCTCCAATGTCGTCGATGAACTCGTTGGCATAATCGCGGCAACGCAGAAGGCTTGAATTGATGCTTGGTCGCGTATTGATCGTCGCTGGGTCTGATTCCGGCGGCGGGGCCGGTATCCAGGCTGATCTCAAAACCGTTATAGCGCTTGGCGGGTATGGCATGACGGCCATTACGGCACTAACGGCGCAGAACACCGAGGGCGTGTTTGGCGTGCATGCACCACCGCCGGAATTCATTACCGAACAGATGCGGCTCGTATTGGATGATATTGGTGCCGATTGCGTGAAAATTGGGATGCTGCACAGCGTGCCGGTCATTGAAGCCGTTGCTAATGCGCTTGAGACCTATGCCGCTGACGTTCCGGTCGTGCTGGACCCGGTCATGGTCGCCAAGGGCGGCGCACCGCTGCTAGAGCCCGATGCGATTGACGCCTACCGCTCGCTGATGCCGCGCCTCGCAACGGTGATGACGCCGAACCTGCCGGAAGCGGGCGCACTCACGGATCGTGTGATTGAAACGGTAGAGGACCAGAATAGCGCCATTGCCGCTATTCGCGTACTCGGTGCCAAGGCGGTTCTGTTGAAGGGCGGACACCTGGAAGGGGATACCGTGCGGGACCTTCTGATCGAGCAAGATGGGGTGACTGATTTCGTCAATGACCGGATCGCCAGCCGTCACACCCACGGCACCGGCTGCACATTAGCGTCTGCGATTGCGACCGGCGTGGCAGACGGAATGTCGCTGCGGGATGCGGTTGGGCGCGGCATTGCCTATGTGCGGGAAGCGATCCTGACCGCACCGGGGCTTGGGCGCGGCCATGGTCCGCTGAATCACGGTCACACTGTAGCCACCTTCGCCTGGACGCATTCTGATTAGGCCATTTGGGCCAATGAGATTCTGGCCCCGATTTCAGGCTTTGTTAAGCGTAGCCCCATAGTTTGGCCCTTGAGCAAAGCGCAGGACGCGCTTGCATAGATTATCCATCTGGGACCGAAACCGATGTTAAACGCATATCTAAGCGCTATCTCGCTGATCGAACGCCTGCACCGCCAGTTTCTTGACGTCGTGAAGGCGGAACTGGACGGCCAGCGCATCCGCGATATCAACAACGTTCAGGCGTTGATCCTCTTCAATATCGGCCAAGACGAGCTGACCGTCGGCGAGCTGACGCAGCGCGGCTATTACCTTGGCTCCAACGTTTCCTACAACGTAAAAAAGATGGTCGAACACGGCTATCTGACACAGGAACGCTCCGAACATGACCGCCGCTCCGTCCGCGTTCGCCTGTCCGAGAAAGGCCAGGCGCTTTGGGACCGGATGGACGCCATGTTTGAGCGCCATAAATCCATGCTGGAAGACAGCCGCGTCACCGTCGAGCAGATCGATGCTGCTACTGGCGCACTGACTGACCTTGAACGCTTCTGGATGCAGGCCGCCACCATGGCACCGCGTGCACCAGAACCGCTGATCGGCAAGGCTGTCGATCGATCCGCTGCGAACGCCTATTTCCAAGCGGACTAGCTGCCGAAAATCTTCGCAAACCCTGCGTATTGGGTTTTTGCGGCCATGATGGTTCAATTGCGCATCCCCAGATGTGCGCGAGAGAATCACCATGGCCGCTTTGCATTGCGAACCCCTTCACGCGGATTTCGGCGTCCGTGTCACTGGCATAGACCTGCGCCAGCCGCCAGGGTCTGAGCTGGCGGAAAAGATTTGGGCGTTGATTGACGAATATTCCTTCGTCCATTTCCCAGATCAACCTGCCGACGATGATATTCAATTGGCCCTTACACAGAGCCTCGGCCCACCCGAACCAAGCCACGTAGCGCTGGGTGAGGAAGGTCGCATTGAGTATTTCGGTACCATTGGCAATGTGCAGCCAGATGGCTCCAAGCTTGGCAATGATCACCGCAAGACTAAGTTCCTGACCGGAAACAATATGTGGCACACGGACGCTTCGTTTAAGGCTGTGCCGGCTGCGCTCTCCATCATGTGCGCCTATGAGACGCCAAGCGAAGGTGGCCTGACAGAGTTTGTCAGCACCCGCGCTGCCTATGGGCGATTGCCGGCGGCAGAACAAGCAGCGCTAGATCCGCTGATCACGATCCACGATTATACGTATTCGCGCTCCAAAGTGTCGCCAGACGCAGTATCTCCAGCGCTCTCTAAATCCTTACCGCCCGTACGCCAGAAGCTTGTACGGCGGAATGCGCGCGCGGACGCCAAGAACCTATTCATCGGCTCCCATGTTCGGGAGGTCGAAGGCATGGAGGCGAGCGAAAGCCGGGCATTGCTAGACCGGTTGGTGGATCATGCTGCGAAGCCAGAGAACATCTACGCTCACGCCTGGAGTCCTGCAGATTTGGTTATCTGGGACAACCGTTGCCTTTTGCACCGTGGTAGCGGTTATGACGCCGACAAGCATCGCCGCCGGATGCGCCAAACGCGCGTCACGGGTGCCGCATCCTCACTGGAAGAGTAGCTGGCCCTAAGGCGCATTTGCAGCGACAGCAGCGCGGGCTTTAGCAAGTGCTTCGGCACCGCTCATCAGGTCCGCGTATTTCTGGCCCATGTCGAACAAGTTCGCTTCGTGGGGTTCAATTGCTCTATCGCCGCAACAATCCGCTGCGACCACAGTGCGGAGCGCATAGGAGCAGCTATCGACGACGCTGGCACGGACGCAGCCGGATGTCGTTGCACCGGTGACGATCAACGTATCGACGGACCGTTTCGCCAGCCAACTCATCAACGGCGTTGAAAAGAATGCGGAGGGTCCGATTTTGCGGAGGACGAGATCACCCTCCACTGGTGCCAGTTCTGGCACGATCTGGCTGATCGGCGCATCATCTGCCAATTGGTATAGCCCCGGGACTTTCATGGCGAATGTGCCGCCATCCCCGGCCTCGGCATCGAATACGGCGCGGGTATAGGCTACTGGCGCGCCAATCTCCCGCATGCCTTCCAGTAAGGGGCGTGTGGCGTTAACGGCATCCTGAACATTGCCGCCGCCGAACACATCTGGATCGGCAAAGCCCACCTGAAAATCCACGATCAGCAATGCAGGTCGACGCCCAAACCCAACGGAATTCCCAAAGTTCTGGCGGTCATACACGGCATCTTCGGTCATAGTGTTTCTCCGTTAATTAGGCGGATTTCAGGCCTCAACACCCTGTTTAGCCTTTGGTTAGATGATATAGAACGCGCCAACCGCCATCCGTTGAGGAATTCAGGATATGAATGTGAACGCCATACCGCCAGGGCAAAACCCGCCTTGGGATTTGAATGTGATCATTGAAATTCCAATTGGCGGCGAACCAGTGAAGTATGAGGTCGATAAGGCGTCCGGCGCGCTGTTCGTTGACCGTTTCCTCCACACTGCCATGTACTACCCCTGCAATTACGGCTTTGTGCCGCATACATTGGCTGAAGATGGTGATCCGGTGGATGTGCTGGTTGCTGGGCGGAACCCGGTCATTCCGGGTGCCGTCGTGCGTGTCAGGCCAATCGGGGCGCTGATCCTTGAAGATGAAGCTGGCATGGATGAGAAAATCTTGGCAGTGCCGGTTGATGCGCTGCACCCGTATTTTTCCGGCGTATCGTCATTCCGGGACCTGCCGCAAATTCTGCTCGACCAGATCAAGCATTTTTTCCAGCACTACAAAGACCTGGAGAAAGATAAATGGGTGAAAGTCCAAGGCTGGGCAGAGGCCGACGAAGCCTTTCGTCTGGTCGAGGCATCAATTAAGCGCGCGGCTGAGGAAGACGAAACCAAATAGCTCCAGACCGTTTGCCTGCGAACGTTCGGTCAGGAAACACCGTTCGGTTACTGTATCTTTCTGGAGACGACCTATGCGCCTGTTTTCCTGCCCTGCCTGCAATGCCATTGCTTTCTTTTCGAACATGACCTGCGTCTGCGGGGCTGAATTGATGTTCGATCCAGTTCAGCATGGTTTCAAGGTGAATGTGCCTGCATGCGCAAACCGCACAGAAATCAGGTGTAATTGGGCTGCTGAAGCGGAGGGCGCGGGGTTTTGCCGATCCTGCGCCATGACCAAGGTTATCCCGGATGCATTTCGCGGCGATAACCGCATGCTCTGGGCTAGAGCAGATTCCCATCATTCTGGTTCATAGCCTGCAGCTGTGAAGTAGCTCCTGCAGTCGTTTGGCGTGAGGTCGTCGATGGCGTCTCGGATGGCGTCCCAGAGATCTGGGAGATTACGGGCGGCGGCTTTTCTGAG
>CALLKY010000162.1 GCA_938083135.1 uncultured Alphaproteobacteria bacterium
ATCTACGACGCGACGGCGAAGATCGACAGAGAGGGCTTTGGCCATGCAGGCTGGCCTCCTTCACCAGCCCTCATGATGAATCACAAAATAACGCCAAACGGAATCCCTAATGATTCAATTGCCGCTCAATCCGCTCTAAGCCAGGGCTGCAATCCCAGAAATGCAGGACTTCCAAGGCTTTTTGCGTAAAATGCATCGAAAGCTTGGTTGGTAATTTTGTTGAAGACCGCACTAAATCTGTTTTGCGCAGCATTCTGCTTTGCAAATTGCAATGCAGAATGCGGAACAGGTTTAAGTTCGGCAGGCATTCTTGCGACTGTCGATGGTTTTTAGTGTGACCGCCAAGGCAGGTCAGCGTTACTAAAGCCAATCATATGCTGACCACTATCGACGGTTATAATTTCGCCGGTCACATGGCGCGCGCTGGCAAGATAAAGCACGGCATTCGCAATATCGTCTGCGCCTAAACCTTCGCCCAACGGGGTCAATGCCTGGCGTTCTGCGAACACTTCCTCGGTCTGGTCTCCGCTCGGCAGAACAAGGCCAGGTGCGACACCGTTTACCCGAATTTTGGGGGCCAATTCTAAAGCCGCCACTTTCGTCGCTGTTTCCAAGGCCGCCTTGGCGCAGAAATAACTGAAGGTGCGGGATGATGGCGCTCTAAGCTGTGTATCCAACATGTTCACAACAGCTGACCCAGTGGGTGCCTGACGGGCAAAAGCCTGCATCAGGAAAATAGGCGCTGCCGCATTCACATTCGTCATGAGCTGCCATTGTTCTGGGGTCAGATCATCCAGACTTTCAGCTAAATAGAGGGACGCTGAGTTGATGAGCAGAGATACAGGCCCGCCCATCAGCTCCGCCGCACGACCAACAAGCGCTTGCGACCCGGGTATATCCGCCAAGTCTTGGCCTAAGGTCCGGGCCTTGCCGCCAGCAGCTGTAATCTCGGCCGCCAAGGCCGCAGCGCTGTCCTTAGAGTTATTATAGTGAATGGCGACTGCATAACCCGCACCTGCCAGCGCCCTGGCGACTGCCCTGCCTATCCGTAGGCCGCCGCCAGTTACCAGCGCAATTTTCGTCATGGGAGGTCCAGGCGAATATCCTGGGTGTCCAGCACCGGCTGCACTCTCCCCGCCTCATGGGAACGGATGAGGTTTACCTTGCTCAGCATCGCAAGCGTTGCGAAGCACGTCTCAGCCGACCGCACTTCCTCCCCGAACATTGCAACAGGGGACGCCATGGTGATGCATACGGGCCAGCCGAGCGCGCGGAAACGGAAGGCCTGCAACGTATTCTCCACCTGGTGGCGGATGCGGCGGGGTCCATCTGGCAACGCGTGGTAATAGCCAATACCCATGCCCGGATCGACCCAAATGCGCTCTACCCCGGCAGCGGCAGCAATTTCTGCAGCGCGACGAAGATAGTCCATTTGCGCTTCGATTAACTCGTCCCGCGTTGGTGGATCAACCTCTGACCGGCCATGCGCACCGGGCGTGTAACATAGGATCACGCCAGCATCATGCTTCGCGATCATGCGGTAGAATGCAGGGTCATCATTCCGCCCGGTCAAGTTGACGACGCCAGCGCCTGCTTCCAGGCTCGCCTCAACCACATCTGGCAGATAGGTATCCACAGACACCAAAATTTTCTCTGCGGCGAGTGCACGAATGACCGGCAGCAGGATTGAGTTTTGTCCGTCTGCATTCACCCGGGCCGTTCCGACGCCTGTCGATTCAGCGCCAATATCGATGATGCTGCACCCATCCAACGCCATGCGCTTACCACGTCGAACCGCTTGCTCGACGGACAGTGAAAGGCTTTCCCGGTAGGCGCTATCCTTCGAGAGGTTGATAACGCCCATCTGGTAAGCTTGGTCAGTAAAACTCTGCCCAAAAGCCGGGAAGTCGAATGCGCGCACGGGTGCGGTGATGGCGTCCCGGTGTTCTTCCCAAATCGGCAACAAAAAGTCAGGCGATATTAAAGACAAGGGGCCGCACTCCATTCATCCATGAACACAACGATATCATCAATGTCATCATCCGGCAGACCTGCCAATAATTCAGCGACAGTTTTGCCCAAGACCGGATGCGTTAATTCTGGCGCAAGATCCGCTAGCGGCTGCAACACGAACCGCCGCTGATGGAGGCGCGGATGAGGCACCTCTAATCTGCTATCTGCAGTTACTAAGTCCCCATAGAAGAGAATATCCAGGTCTAGGGTCCGCGGACCCCACCGGACATCACGGGTCCGGTTGTTCTCCCGCTCTACGGACAACAGAAAGTCCAGGAGGTCATGTGCGGACAGCTCCGTCTCAGCCTGAATGACGGCATTCAGATAGCTGGGTTGATCCTCTGGCCCGCCAACTGGGGCAGTCTCATAGAGGGGAGAGATCGCGTGCACTGAGAGGTTCTCTGCCTTTGCAAGCGCATCAACCGCTGCACGCAAAGTTGTCAATCGATCACCCAGGTTTGCGCCGATGGCAACGTAAGCCCGCATAAAAGTCTCCATTCCTGCCAATAGGCTTCCACGCGGGAAAGCGTTGCTGGAATATACCTAATTCGCAATCCTCCCGCAGGCCAGCAAGATCTACAGGCAGAGCCGGTCTGTCGCACTGGCTAAGCGCCGATTACAGGCTGCACTACAGTCCGCCCAGGCAGAAACCACTCAAACGCCCTCTCGGCATTTGCTTGCGCAAAAGCCTGCCGGGCCGGCCGAATGCTACGACTGCCAAGCTTCACTTGGCAACTTCAGGCCTTTGGCAGGGCGCTCAGTTAGCTGGCGAAGATAAAGTCTGACGCGTCAATCAAGCCGGTGTTAACGCCGATCAGGATCAGCGGGTCACCCGGCGCGAAGTCGAAGACGGCATGGCCGTTAATTTGTTGCAGCATACCGCTCAAGTCCGAGATTTGCGTGAAGCCGAAGGCTGACACATCAATTTCGTCGCGGCCATTCTGGAAGCCTTGAACAACGTCTGTGTCCATGCCCGGCGCCACGATGAAATCATCGGAATCGCCGAAAACGTCGCCATCGTAAATTTTGTCGAAGCCAGCGCCGCCAGTGTAGCGATCATTGCCGGTTCTGGCGTGCAACAGATCGTCGCCGTCGCCGCCCGTCAACACGTCGCCGCCGGAATTGCCAAAGATACGATCGTTCCCCAACCCGCCGTCCAGAATGTCAGCTCCACCGTGGCCGATTAGAGCATATTCGGATCAGATCGGGTCATTTCGCCAACCAGAACGCCTCGCTGGCTAATGGAGCAGCCCCACTGAAGTGGTCCACCCACTGGGATAGTATTTATCCCATCGAAGGAGGATCAGAATATGGCAGGCAAGCGAGATAAACCTGAAGAGATCGTGGCGAAGCTGCGCCAGGTCGAGGTGCTACAGGGCCA
>CALLKY010000163.1 GCA_938083135.1 uncultured Alphaproteobacteria bacterium
CAGAAAAGCCGCCGCCCGTAATCTCCCAGATCTCTGGGACGCCATCCGAGACGCCATCGACGACCTCACGCCAAACGACTGCAGGAGCTACTTCACAGCTGCAGGCTATGAACCAGAATGATGGGAATCTGCTCTAGAGCACGTCCGCCATTCAGATGTGGTCGGCAGGCTTGGCGGCGATGAATTTGGCGTTGTATTGGCCCAGGCCGACGAGGACGCCGCATTGCGCAAGACCGAAGAATTGGCGGCCGCCATCAACGATCAACCCGCGATCTGGAACGGCAAAGAAATCAAAGTCGCTGTAGCACACGGCCAATATACGTTCAGCGGCAAGGAAGAACCGAGCCAGGCACTGCTCGCAGCTGACCAGGCAATGTACCGGCATAAACGCGCTGCAGGTGCGGGCCGATAACTGTTCTCTTAGGCCCAGGGTCCTGACCCTAGTCCCCGCCTGACCGAGGCGTCTCGTCGAACCCACGCTCGATAAAAGCTGCCAGCGCTGCGACTGCCTCCGCCGCCTCAATGCCCTCCGCCGCGAGGACGACCCGAGAGCCTGGCCCTGCCCCCAGCATCAACAAATCCATGATCGAGTCTGCTTCGGCCACTTCACCGGATGCGCTGATCGTGACGTGGGCGTCAAAATTCCCAACAAGCTTTGAAATTGCTGCAGACGGGCGGGCATGCAGGCCGCGCGCATTGCAGATCGAAACTGCTTGGCGGATGGCCCCAGCGCTAGGCTCAAAGTCCGGCTCAACCTCCGCCTCGACATCAGCGTTCATTAGGAAACGTCATCCAGAACGCGACTGGCCATGCGGATATATTTATGGCCGGCTTCTTCAGCAGCCAATGCGGCCTCTTTTAGCGCCATACGACTGCGTGTCTGGGCCAGTTTCACCAGCATGGGTAAATTTGCACCGGCGATCACTTCAACCGGTGCACTTTCCATAATAGAGATCGCAAGGTTTGACGGTGTGCCGCCGAACATATCTGTCAGCAAAACAACGCCCTTACCACTATCCACCCGCTGGACTGCCGCCTGAATGTCTTTCCGGCAGCTTGCCGGATCATCTTTTGGGCCAATGGCGATGGCTTCGGCCTGATCCATCTGGCCAACCACATGTTCCGCCGCGCTCAGCAGCTCGTGGGCCAATCGCCCGTGGCTGACAACAACGACACCGATCATGACGCGGCTTCAAGTGGGTTCACGTCCGCTCTCCGTTCAATCTCCCGATGGGTGATCTGAACTGGCCATCCGCGTTCCGTCAACAGTTTTCCAAGATGCTCAGCCACCGTGACAGACCGATGGCGCCCGCCCGTGCAGCCAATGCCAACGGTCAAATAACTCTTGCCCTCATGCTCATAAAGCGGCAGCAGAAACGCCACCATATCCTCTAGCTTTTTCATGAAAGGATCATAGCTGGGATCAGATTCAACGAATTCATTGACGCGCCGATCAAGGCCGGTCAACGGGCGGAGGTCATCCTGGTAATGCGGGTTCGCCAGGAAGCGCACATCAAACACCAAATCCGCACCGCACGGGCTGCGCTTGGCGAAAGAGAAACTATCAATAGCTACAGAAAGGTGCGGCACACCGCCTGCACTGAACGCCGCCTGCACCAGCCGCCGGAGGTCCCTGGCAGACAGCAGGGTCGTATCGATCAAGCGCTCGGCGTGGATACGCAGTGGGTCCAGGATCGCTTTTTCCTGCCGGATCGCCTGGGCAGGAGAGGCCGCGTCTGCAATTGGATGCCGACGGCGGGTTTCGGTGAAGCGACGGATCGCAGCACCGACTTCACAATCGAGGAACACCAGGCGCGCGCCAGGGTATTCCTCCAACAGGTCCACAACAGCTTGAACTGAAAATCCATGGCTTCGAATATCAACACCGATGGCGAGGCCTGGACCATCAGAGCCATCTGCAATCAGCGCGGATGCAAGGGTAAGCGGTGGATTATCAACCGCAACAAAGCCCGCATCTTCCAGCGCCCTAAGCGCCGTAGATTTGCCAGCGCCAGAAATGCCCGTGACGATCACAACATTCGGTCGGCCAACTTTAGGAATTGTCGAAATATCGGCAGGACCATCAGCCATTAGGGCATTCCTCCAAGATGCTGAATATCGTTCGGGCGGACTCCAAAGACAACCCATTTTGAATCACAGATAGGTTAAGCCTGTGTGTCAGGCAGATACAGCACCGTTCAGCGCAGGCAGCATTACGACAAACCGCGCGCCGATCACATCACCGCCAGGACCTAAGCGATTCTCTGCCCGGATTGTGCCACCATGAGCTGAAACAATTTGCCGAGATATAGACAAGCCAAGGCCGGAATGGCTGCCAAAAGCCTCTGACGCAGGACGCTCTGAATAGAAACGGTCAAAGATCGCTTCTTCCTTGCCCGGCGGTAGGCCAGGCCCTTCGTCTGACACAGTAACGACCAGCAAAACATCATCATCCGGCGTCAGACCATCCTGGCGCGCAATGCTGACATCAATTCTGCCACCCGGCGGGCTAAACGATCGCGCGTTTGCCAAGAGGTTCCGGAACACTTGGCCCAGCCGCACTTCTACGCCTTCCGTGAACGCGCCAACGCCATCTGCCGCCACCCCGGGCGTCAACTCGAGCCGGAGACGGGGGGCGGTTTCATCGCCATCATCAAGCGAAGCCGTTTCGATGTCGATAAAGATGCGGATCATATGGGCCAGATCAACAGGCTCGGCATGCTCCCGCGCCAGTTCTGAATCCAGCCTTGATGCGTCAGAGATATCGCTGATCAGCCGGTCGAGCCGCTGCACATCATGTTGAATAACGGCGAGTAAGCGATTGCGGCGCTCATCATCATCCACACGGGCAACAGTCTCTACCGCACTTTTCAATGATGTCAGCGGGTTCTTGATTTCATGGGCGACATCGGCCGCGAACCGTTCCGTCGCGGCCATGCGCTGGCGGATTGCGTCCGTCATATCCCGGAGCGCTGTCGAGAGGTCGCCAATTTCATCCCGGCGTTTTGATAAATCCGGGATCGGTTGGTCGAGCACCGTGCGCCCACGCACCCGGTCCGCCGCCTGTGCGAGTACGTGAAGCGGCCTGGCAATGGCGCCCGCGAGATAGAGTGTCGCGACAGACGTGATCGCAACGGCAAGTGCGAAAATCTGCAGAATATCAAAGCGGACAGACCGCACGGCCTCGGACACGCGGTCCGCCGGGCGGGATAGCATTACGGCACCAATGACCTTCTTGAACCGCTGGGCGGGTGCCGCAGCACTGACGATCAGCCGCCCATCCGCCATCCGCCGCACGCCGCCGCCCGTCTCACCAGCAACAGCGGCGGACGTTTCCCAATAATCTTGAGCCGATTGATCTTCACGCTCCAGATAAAGCGGGCGACGGCGGATAAACCGTTCCCAACCTGGTGCTATGAAATTATAGACCGCATTGAACGCCCGCTCGCCACCGCTTGTTTGGTCCGGCGGCGGCAGCGCCTCTATGTGGATCAGCCCCCCCTTGCCAACGACCCTGCGGCTATCAAGCAGCAGCGTGCTATCTGGCAAAAACAGGCGGATGCGCGGGCCCTCAGGCGTTGCCACGCGATTCACAAGACGACGCGCAAGCTCCGGGTCCATCGCGATATTAAAGTGGCGGGGCTCGGTATCCTCAACGCTGGCGGTTTCGCCAAGTGCTTGTGCGATCAGCGTTGCCTGGGCTTCCAGAATGTCGATCTCGCTATCAATCAGCCGCGTTTCATAGTCTTCAAGATACAGAAGACCGATGACCAACATCGCCGGGCCGATCAAATTGACCAGTAGCATGCCCCTGGCCAACGGCGAGAAGAATCGCCGGCGCCGTCGGCGCGGGCGCGCAGACCGGTTCTTTGCCGGTCGGTTCGGCTTCTTGGCGGCAGCAGCGCCAGGCCGGGCCTCCCCCTGTAGCGGCCCCCCCGCCATCACGCCTGACTACTCAGCCTTATAACGGTAGCCAACGCCGTAGAGCGTTTCGATCTCGGAAAACTCCGAATCGCTCTGGCGCAGCTTTTTGCGCAGACGCTTGATGTGGCTATCGATGGTCCGGTCATCCACATAGATGCTGTCACCATAGGCTGCATCCATGAGCTGGTCGCGGGTTTTAACGAATCCGGGGCGGATCGCCAGCGCCTTGAGCAGCAAGAATTCCGTCACTGTCAGCGTGACATGCTTGCCCTTCCAGGCGCAGAGATGCCGCGCCCCATCCATCACCAGATCACCGCGCGTGAACTGCTCCGCACCAGACTGCGCTGTCTGATCCTCAAGCTCTACGCGACGCAACAGCGTGCGGATCCGTTCGATCAGCAAGCGCTGCGAGAATGGCTTGCGGATATAATCATCAGCTCCAAGCCTAAGACCCAGCACTTCATCCACCTCATCATCCTTCGATGTGAGGAAAATAACTGGCAGCGAGGCTGAGCGAGCGCGCAGCTTTTGCAGCAATTCCATTCCATCCATGCGTGGCATCTTGATATCCAGCACGGCAAGATCGACCGGCGTTTGGCCAATGCCACGAAGCGCCTGCTCGCCATCAGTATATGTGTCCACGCCGAAGCCTTCGGCCTCTAGCGCCATGGAAACGGACGTTAGGATATTACGGTCGTCATCGACCAAAGCGACTTTCTGCGTCATCAATCATGCCCTCTCAATGCCCTCGGTATACCCTAGAATGACCTCAAATGTGTTCAGAATCCGGCCAATTCACGCCAGCCCCGTGAAACATGGACAAGTGCGCCTTGGAGTGGTTCCATTCCTATGTAGGAAATCCAAGGCGAAAGCGCATCATGACGGCAGATATCCGACTTGCAGTAGATATTGGCGGCACATTTACTGACCTGGCCCTTGAAACCCCATCAGGCCCCCATTCCCACAAATTGCTGACGACGCCCGACGCGCCAGAGCGGGCCGTGATGCAGGGGGTCGATGAAATATTGAGCGCCAGCGGGTTCGCGCCGAAAGATGTCGGCCTCGTCATCCACGGCACGACTTTGGCCACCAACGCGATTATTGAGCGCAAAGGTGCCAAGACTGCCCTGGTTACGACGCAAGGGTTCAGAGACGCGGTAGAAATCGCCTATGAGCACCGCTTCGACCAATATGATCTGTATATGGAGCGCCCAGAACCACTGGCTCCACGCTGGCGACGGCTGGAAGTGCCGGAGCGCATGGCGTCTGACGGGTCAGTATTGCTGGATCTGGATGAAGACGCGGTGCGTGCAGTCGCGAGCCAACTGAAGGCGGATGACGTTGAAGCCGTCGCGGTCACTTTCCTGCATTCCTATGTGAATCCGGACCATGAGCGCCGCGCGGGCGCTATCCTGACCGAACTTTTGCCCGGCGTGTCCATTACGCTCAGCCATGAAGTCTGCCCCGAAATCAGAGAATATGAGCGGACATCGACAGCACTTGCCAACGCCTATGTGCAGCCATTGATGGCGGGGTATCTGCGGCGTTTGGAAACCGGCCTGCAGGATGCGGGTATGAGTTGCCCGCTCTTGCTGATGATGTCCTCCGGCGGCGTCGTCACCGTTGATACAGCGATGCGGCAGCCAATTCGCTTGGTGGAAAGCGGCCCGGCGGGTGGTGCCATCCTGGCGGCGCGGATGGCGGCTGAGAACGGCGAGCCTAAGGCGCTGGCATTTGATATGGGCGGCACGACCGCCAAGCTCACACTCATAGACGACATGGCCCCGCAATATGCGCGCTCATTTGAAGTTGCCCGGGCTTACCGGTTCCTGAAGGGTAGTGGCCTGCCATTGCGCATTCCTGTTATCGACATGGTGGAAATTGGCGCCGGTGGTGGTTCCATCGCGCGGGTTGATGATTTGCGCCGGATCACTGTTGGCCCAGACAGCGCAGGCGCTGCCCCTGGTCCAGCCGCCTATAGCCAAGGTGGCAAGGACGCGACGGTGACGGACGCAGATATCGTCATGGGCCGGATCGATCCCGCTAACTTTGCTGGCGGCAAGATGGCGTTGGATGGTGCTGCGGCCGAAACCGCCGTATCCCACGCTGTCGGCGAAGCGCTTGGCCTGGATGCATTGGCCGCTGCAGCCGGCGTTGGCGAAATCGTAGACGAAAACATGGCCAATGCCGCCCGTGTTCATGCGGTTGAAAACGGCAAGGACACCGAAGGCCGCGCGATGATCGCCTTTGGCGGCGCTGCCCCGCTGCACGCAGCCCGGCTTGCTCAGAAGCTGGGTATTCCCCGTGTGATTGTGCCAAAGGGTGCTGGCGTCGGCAGTGCTTTCGGGTTCCTGGCGGCCCCCATTGCCTATGAAGTCGCCCGTTCAAAGCTCATCACCCTCAGCCCATTCGATGCGGACGGCCTGAATGCGCTGTTCGTTGAAATGCGCAGCGAGGCAGAAGCCGTTGTGCAATTGGGTGCAGGGGATAATGCGCCACTCGTTGAACGCCGCGTCGCTTATATGCGCTATCGCGGCCAAGGCCATGAGATCGCTGTACCGCTGCCCGCCGACCATTACGGCAGGGATGATGCAGATATGTTGAAATCCGCCTTCGAGCGGGAATATGCAGCCCTCTTCGGCAGAATTATCCCGAAGCTGGAGGTCGAGGCGATTACCTGGACCCTGGCGCTGGCGACAGAGCAAGACACCGTTGCAGCGCTGGCCGCTGTTGGCGACGCTGCAGCGCCTGACCCAATTGGCAATCGCCAAGTGTTCGACCCAGCAACGGGGACAGCGCACGAAGCCGCGATCTACACCCGCACCAGCCTGAACATTGGCGCTGGGCTACAAGGCCCCGCGCTCATTGTTGAGGACGAGACGACCACGGTCGTGCCGCCCGGCTTCGCCGCCCGCGTTAACGGCGGCGGCCATATTGTTTTGACCCGGAAGGAGGGCTGATCCATGCCCGCAAACGCCAATCAAGATGTGATGGAGCGTATTCGCCTGCAGGTCATGTGGGACCGGCTTTTGTCCGTGGTCGAAGAGCAGGCGCAGACACTCGTCCGCACGGCCTTCTCCACTTCAACCCGGGAGGCCGGGGATGTGTCCGCTGGTGTGTTCGATCTGGACGGCAAAATGCTGGCCCAGGCCGTCACTGGCACACCCGGCCACATTAATTCCATGGCCCGTGCTGTTGTGCATTTCATCCGCGAATTCCCCGTGGACACGATGAGCGAAGGCGACAGCTACATCACCAATGACCCCTGGATGGGAACCGGCCATCTGCACGACCTGACCGTTGTGTCGCCATGTTACAAGGACGGCAAGATGGTCGCGCTATTCGCCTGCACCAGCCATTTGGTGGATATCGGCGGGATCGGCCAATCGCCAGACGGGCGGCAGGTCTATCATGAGGGCCTCTATATCCCGCTGCTGCCGCTGATGCGCAAAGGTGTGATGGAGGAATGGCTGCTGAAACTGGTCCGTGCCAATGTCCGTGAGCCGATTCAGGTGGAAGGCGACATCTACGCCCTTGCCGCCTGCAATGAGACCGGTGCCACCCGCCTGCTGGCGATGATGGCCGAATATGGCCTGAATAACCTCGACGCCCTTGGCCATCACATCATCACCGAAAGCCGCCAGGGCATGGCGGATGCAATCAACAAGATGCCGAAAGGCACATGGACGGCCTCCATGCGGATTGACGGCTATGAGACGCCGATTGATCTGGTCGCCACACTCACCATTGGCGACGGCGAAATTCTGGTGGATTTTGATGGATCATCCGGCGTTGTGGACCGGGGCATCAACTGCCCCATGTGCTACACGGAAGCCTACACATCGTTTGGTGTGAAATGCGTCGCGGCCCCTAATATTCCGAACAATGCCGGCACCCTGGACGCCATCATTGTGACGGCACCTGAAAACACCATCGTCAACGCCCCGCACCCTGCCGCAGTCGTCGCACGCTCAACCATCGGCCATATGCTGCCAGATGTGGTGTTCGGCTGTATCGACCAGGCAATGCCGGGCGTTGTCCCGGCAGAAGGCACATCCAACCTTTGGACCGTTAAACTTGGCGCTGGTCATGGCATGGGTACCGCAGGCGTTGGCCACCAGACGGCGTTCATGGTGAATTCCTTCCATTCAGGTGGTGCCGGCGCACGGCCCGCGCAGGACGGATTGTCCGCAACACCTTACCCAAGCGGCGTGCGCAATGTGCCGGTGGAGGCGACGGAAGCGATCACGCCCATTGTGGTGTGGCGGAAGGAATTCCGCACGGATTCTGGCGGCGCTGGCAAGCATCGCGGTGGCCTTGGCCAGGTGATGGAGGTCGAGAACCGGGAAGACGCACCCTTCGGCATTTTCGCTACATTCGAACGCGTCCACTATCCGCCGCGCGGGCGGGCCGGTGGTGGCAATGGGGCCAATGGGCGGCTCAGTCTCGGTAAGTCCGGAACGCTTATGCGCAACAAAGGCTTCCAGACAATCCCAGCCGGTGAACGCCTGATCATCGAGATGCCGGGCGGCGGCGGCGTTGGCGACGCAGCAGAACGCGATACGGCCGCTATCGCGCACGATATCCGCGCTGGATTGATCACCAAAGAAGCCGCAAAACGCGATTATGACTATGAAGGCGAATAAAGCATGACCGCTCTGATTGACGCCCAGGCTATCGCAGATTTCCAAACCAATGGTGCGACAGTGCTGCGGGGCGTATTCGCAGACTGGGTGGATGTTCTGCGGGAAGCGGTTGATTTCAACGTCGCTAATCCTGGCCCTGATGGACGGTTCTACACCGGCGAGAACGGCGGCGGGCGGTTCATGACCGACTACTGCAACTGGACCCGCATTCCAGGCTACCGGGACTTCATCTTCAATTCGAATGCGGCCGAAATCGGTGCCGCATTGATGGATGCCGGTCGCGTGCAATTGTTCCATGAGCATGTTCTGGTGAAAGAAGCCGCGACAGACGTCACCACACCCTGGCACCAGGACGCGCCCTATTACAGCGTCCAGGCAGAGAAAACCCTCAGCCTTTGGATTCCGCTGGATGAAATTCCGCGCGAACGCACATTGGAATTCATCGGCGGGTCACACCTGACAGGCGCTGAATACCAGCCGCAACGCTTCAACGGCCAAGCGCTGAATGAAGGCGATGGCCTGCTTGTATTGCCCGATTACGACAGCCACCGCGCGGCCCATAACATCATGGGCTGGGCCGTCAGCCCTGGTGATGCCGTCGCGTTTGATTTCCGCGTCGTCCATGGCGCGCCAGCAAACGACAGCCCATCCACCCAACGCCGCGCATTCTCGCTTCGGCTGGTCGGTGAAGACGCGACATTCGTGCGCCATCAGGACAAGGTCACATCCCCGCCCTTCCCTGGTGTCTCGCTACAGCACGGCGACGCCCTCAGCGGACCAGAATTTCCGGTCCTACTGGGGGCGCCGTAACGCTGCGAAGTTAGATTTTAGGCCGCGCGCTCAATGGCGACAGCCGTTGCTTCGCCGCCGCCAATGCAGATCGCCGCGACGCCTTTTTGCACGTCATGCTTCTGCATGGCCGTGATGAGAGCTGCGATAATCCGACCGCCGGATGCGCCAACCGGATGGCCAAGTGCGCAAGCGCCGCCGTGGATGTTCACTTTGTCCGCAGGCAGGTCAAATTCCCGCATCGCGGCCATAGGAACGACAGCGAAAGCCTCATTGATCTCATACAAGCCAACGTCGTCCTTGTTCCAGCCCGTCTTGTCATAGAGCTTCTGCATGGCACCGATAGGAGCGGTCGTGAACCAGCGCGGCTCTTGGCTGTGGGTTGTGTGACCGACAATGGTCGCCAGCGGCGTCAGCCCCCGGCGCTCGGCTTCTGAGCGGCGCATCAGCACCAGGGCGGCAGCGCCGTCACTGATGGAAGATGAGTTCGCCGGTGTCACCGTGCCATCTTTGGCAAAGGCAGGGCGGAGGCCTGGGATCTTTGAGATATCAGCGCTGAACGGCTGCTCATCCTGGGAGACGACGGTTTCGCCCCGGCGGGTTTTTACCGTGAACGGGCTCATCTCATCCTTAAAGCTACCGTCCTCATTCGCGGCTTTGGCGCGCTGAAGGCTGCGGATGGCATAGTCATCCTGCTGCTCACGGGTGAACTGGAAATGCTGAGCCGTAGCTTCAGCAAAATGGCCCATAAGCTGGCCTTTTTCGTATGCATCTTCCAGGCCGTCCCAGAACATTGCGTCCAGGAATTCGCCATGGCCCATGCGCATGCCCTGGCGTGCTTTTGGCACCATGTAGGGAATGTTCGTCATGCTTTCGAAACCGCCGGTGACGGCGACATCAACGGAGCCGGCGATCAGCGCGTCATGGCCTTGCATGGTGGCTTTCATGCCGGAACCGCAAAGCTTGTTGATCGTTGTCGCACCAGCCGCATCTGGAATGCCAGCGAAGATCGCTGCCTGACGGGCCGGGCCTTGGCGCTGACCGTGCGGCAGCACGCAGCCCATGATCACTTCATCCACATCTGCAGATGCAACGCCAGACCGCTCCAACGCAGCTTTAATTGCAGCCGCACCCAAGTCTGGGCCACTCGCGTCCGAAAGGACACCGTTGAAGCTGCCCATGGGCGTGCGGGACATACCGACAATGACGACGGGATCGTCAGACATAAGATTTCTCCTGAATTGAGGTTCGACGCCGACTATAGAGCCGGTTTAAGCCGCTTGGAATAGAAGTACTCGACCGAGCGGGAAAGGTCATCTATCGCCCGGGTGCGGCCATCGCTTTGATAGCCAAGGCGCTCATAAAACCGATGCGCCGTTTGGAAGCGTGTATCGGTCCACAGGATCATCTGTCCCGCACCGCGTTCGCCCGCGTGTTCTTCCGCCAACCCGACCAGAAGGCTGGCGAATCCAGACCGGCGCTGCAAGGGCGAGACGTACATCTTCGTCATCTCCCAAGCGATGCCGACATCAGCCTCGATCGGTGCCGCACCCAGGCATCCGACGATCCTATCGTCCCGGATAACGCACCAATGAATGCCACCCATCGCCTCGTAATAGGCCTGGATATCATCCAGTACAGCCATCTCACCGTGACGGTCATAAACGGAGCCCGGATAATCTGCCCAGCAGCGGGCGATCAGACGGGACAGGCCATCGCCATCTTCGGCCCGGCTTGGCCGGATCACAGCTTCATCACTCATAAAGCACCGCCGCAGCTAGGCCAAGAAACGCCAGGAATCCAACCACATCCGTTACCGTCGTCAACAGCACCGTAGACGCGATGGCGGGATCAATCTTCATACGTTCAAGCACGACCGGGATGGCAGCACCAAACAGGCCAGCGGAAATCATATTCAAGATCATTGCAGCGCCGATCACACCGCCAAGCGCTTTATCCCCGAACCAAACCCACGCCATACCGCCAGCCAGTACCGCGAACAGAAAACCGTTCGCAGCACCCACAATCACTTCCTTGCCGACCAGGCGGAGCGCGTTGCCACGGCTCAACTCTCGGGTTGCGAGCGCGCGCACAACAACGGTTAGCGTTTGTGTTCCAGCATTGCCGCCCATGGAGGCAACGATCGGCATTAACACGGCAAGCGCCACAATCTGCTGAATTGTCGCGTCGAACTGCGCGATGACCAAGGATGCCAGCACGGCCGTCACCAGATTGGTCATCAGCCACGGGAAGCGCGATTTCGCCGTTTCCATAGCGGCGCGATACAGATCATCCCCGGAGAGACCACCCATGCGCATCATGTCGTCTTCGTGCTCTTCATCGATAACGTCAACGATATCGTCAATCGTCACAACGCCGATCAGGCGGCCTGTTTCGTCCGTGACGGGAACAGAGACTGTATCTTTCCGCCGGAACATATCCGCCAGTTCTTCCTGGTCCATATCGACCGGAACAGGCGTTACCTCGTCATCCATAATATCTTGGATATGCACGCCGCGGCGGCTGCGCAGCAACCGGGAAAGCGCCAGGGAGCCCAAAGGCCGATGGCGCGGATCAACAACATAGATATCGTAGAATTCATCCGGCAGATCAGGGCTGGAGCGCATGAAATCGATGGTATCGCCAACGGTCCAGAATGCTGGGATCGCCAGCAATTCCCGCTGCATCAAGCGACCGGCGGAATATTCGGAATACTGCAGGCCGCGCCGGATCAGAACACTGTCAGCGTCCGGCAAGCGGGCGAGCAAGTCCTCCCGCTGTGCTTCATCCAGATCGGCGACGATGTCGAGCGCGTCATCACTATCCAGCTGCTGGACAGCGGCCGCCAGTTCCTCTGGCTCAAGCTGCTCCAGGATCGCTTCACGAATGTCGTCATCGACCTCGTTATAAGTCTCCGGGTCAACGACATCCTTGACGGTTTGGACGTATTCTTCGCGGCGGTCGGGATCAAGCGCCTCGATCAGATCCGCAACGTCAGCGGCCCACATATCGGAGGCTGAGTCGCGCAGCCATGCCGTATCGCCAGCTTCAAGCCGTTCAACAACGTCTGCGACAAAGTCTGATGTAACGCCCAGGTCGTCATCAACGACGGGGCGCGTTTCAACCGGATCAGCGGTGGTGTTCTCGGACGCCATCTTGACCCCCACCATACCGGACGCGCCAAAAGGCGCTGGATATTTTCTCTAAAAATGGCGCAGCCAACCCGACTGACCCCGAACTCTGCGCCTTTTCCTTCGGAAAAGTCTTTGATGCAGCCAAACCAGACTGACCTCGAACTCTGTGCCTTTTCCTTCGGAAAAGTCTTTGGTGCGGTCGAGAAGACTCGAACTTCCACGGGATATTATCCCACAGCGACCTCAACGCTGCGCGTCTACCAATTCCGCCACGACCGCTTATGTTCAATTGAAAGCCTCAATCGAACGAGGTGCGAACCGCTACCAGATGTTAGAACCGGGATCAAGCAGTGTGATGTCTAACAACGCAGAAATGCGGCAAAAAAACTTTCAATCTATCCAAAATCCCGAATGGCGGATTGATGATAGCCGCATCCCCTACCCCGACGCAGTCTCCGGGATGGAAGCCAGGGTCGCTGATATTCGAGGCGGCACCGCCAGCGAACTGGTGTGGCTGACAGAACACGATCCGCTTTATACGGCGGGATCCAGCGCCGACGCGTCCGAACTTCTGACACCAGATCGCTTTCCGGTGTTTGAAACCGGGCGCGGCGGCAAGCATACATATCATGGCCCAGGCCAGCGCATCGCCTATGTGATGATGGACCTTAAGGCCCGCAGTGGCGGCAAGGGGCCAGACGTGCGCGGCTATGTGCATGCGCTGGAGGAATGGGCCATTCTCACCCTCGCCCGCTTCGCCGTTAAGGGTGAACGGCGGGAAGGCCGCATCGGTATTTGGGTTGATCTTGGCGGCGGCAATGAAGCGAAGATCGGTGCCATTGGCGTCCGCGTGCGGCGCTGGGTGACGTTGCATGGCATGAGCTTGAACATTGAGCCCAATCTTGAACACTACGGCGGCATCATCCCCTGCGGCATCCAGGATTTCGGCGTGACCTCGCTTGCAGCGCTTGGCCATTACGTGACCATGCCAGAGGTCGACATGGCACTTAAGGAGACGTTCGCAGACGCTTTTCAGGGCTTCGGCGTTTCAGGCTGATCCCACCAGACTGCCCAAGTGCCACACCCCCTATCACCAGGGCGGCACCCGCAATCTGAACGGGGCTCAGCCAGTCACCCAGCCATACGGCCGAAATTCCGGCCCCCACGACAGGCGACAGGTAGAGATACAGCACCATCTTCGGCAGACCGAGACGACCAAGCCCGCCGGACCATGCCGCATTGCCAAGGCAGCCGACGACCAGCGCCAAATGTAGGAATGCGAAGCCGAGGGTCCAGTCGATCTGGCCCCAGCCGCCATCTGTCATCCCCTCCCAGCCAAATGGCATGAGGATGATTGCGCCCAGCAGTGCTGCCCAGCCCGTCGTCGTCCAAGCGCCAAGGCGCATGACGTAGGGCCGGGAGAGCAAGCCGAAGAGCGACCACACGGCTGCAATGAACACGAACAGCATGTCGCCGATAAATTGGTCGCCGCCCGCCATACCCTGCGGTATGAGGCCATTATTGACGACGAGATACACGCCCAGGAACGCAACGCCAGCACCGACCCAGATCATCCGCCCGACCGCCTGTCCGGCAATGCGGGCAAAGAACGCCCCGAAAATTGGCGCCGTCGCCACCAGAATGACTGCCTTCGATGGCGTTGTCATATCAAGGGCGATCGCCCAAATGCCTTGAAATAAAGTATACCCAAGCACCCCAAGCCCTGTCAGCGCCAGGAGGTCTTTCCGGCTGATAGATATCTGGCGCCCTGTGCCGTGCGCCAGCAGCAGCATCAGCGCGCCCGCTACCAGATAGCGAAAACAGGAGAAGGACACAGGATCCACCGCGGAGATCAGCGGTTTCCCGACAGGATAGGCAGACCCAAATGTGATGGCGACGAACAGACCCATCAAGTGCCCAGACAGCATACTGCCGGGTTTGGGGGGTGCTTCTGCCGTCAAACTACGCCGCCAGACTCGCCCAGAAAGCCCATCACCGCATCGATAAATACGTCATTCTTATCACCCGCCACCATATGGCCCGCGCCGCCAACATCTACAAACTGGCCCCTGGGTGCCAGATCAACGAATTCCCGGGCCGTCTGCGGCGTCACCAGGTCCGATTTGCCGCCGCGCACCAGCAATGCTGGCATGGACAGGCGGCGCGTGGCGGCTTTCAGGCGTTCAGGGTCTCGGTCATCCATACGGGCATCGATATCCGTCATGAAGCCCGGGTCCCAATGCCAGTACCAGCGGCCATCGCGCTGGCGGAGGTTTTTCTCCAGGCCCGCAGTGGATTTGGGGCGGGGCCTGTCTGGCAGATATGCGGCAACGTAGTCCGCCACTTCATCCAGGTTCGCAAAGCCTTCAATCATGCGCTCTTGCATGAAATTGACGATTCTCTCGACGCCAGCACGCTCTACAGTTGGCGTGATATCGACCAGCACGACAGCGCGGGCAATAGCTGCTGGATCATCGGCCTCACCGCAGCCGAGCAGCGTTGCCAAGCCACCAAGCGACGCGCCAACGGATGCCGGCGGCGTCGCGAAGGTTTCTGCAACGGTGCGCATGTCCGTGGCGAAATTTGTGATCGTATAGTCATTGCCCGGCGCCCAATCACTATCGCCATGGCCGCGCTGATCAATGGCGACGGCGTAGAAGTCTGCACCTGCAAGCGCTGTTGCTGCCCCACCCCAGGCATGCCGCGTTTGCCCGCCGCCATGCAGCAGCAGAACGGGTGGGCCATCTGTCGAGCCATAAGCATCACCGCGTAGGATGACGCCATCGGCCATCTGGTATTGAACAGGCGTGGAGGTCATCGGTTTTTGAACTCCGGCGTTTCCTTGGCCAAGAACGCTTTGTAGCCGGTTTGGAAATCTTCCGTGCCGAAGCATTGGAAGCCTTCATCATATTCCGCAGCCGTTAGCGGTGCCGGATCACCAAGGCGCTTGATGAAGCGCTTGTGCCAGCGGGCAACCATGGGCGCGCCCGCCGCGATGGTTTTGGCGGACTGCATGGCGGCATCCACCACGTCTTCATCCGCCACGATGCGCGTGAGCACACCCTTGGCCAGCGCTTCCTCCGCACCAAACACCCGGCCTTCGAACAAAATTTCCTTTGCTGCAGCCGGGCCAACGAGGCCGACTAGCGCTTCCAACTCACCATAAGCCATGACGAGGCCGAGGTTCTTGATAGGTGCGCCAAAGCGGCTGCCAGCGCCCGCAATGCGGATATCACAGCAACCCGCGATCTCCATGCCGCCGCCAACGCAAATTCCGTGGATTTGTGCCACCGTGGGTGCCGGGAAGTCCCGAAGTGCTGTCAACGTGTCATGCATGATCCGGCCATAGCTGCGGGCCTGCGCGACATTGCTGCGCTCATTCGCGAACTCAGAGATATCGTTGCCCGGCCCAAAGGCTTTTTCGCCAGCACCCCGCAGCATCAAGCAGCGGATATCATCGTCTTTGGCCAGGTCTGTCGCGATGTCGCCAAGCTGCTTCCACATGGGCTTGGTTAGCGCGTTCAGCTTCTCCGCGCGGTTGATGACAAGGCGGACGATATGGGGGGCTGGGCGCTCAACCAGGATTTCCTCAGGCATTTTATTGGGCCTCCGGTAGTGCGACACCGAGCTTCTCAGCCAGCGGCGTCAAGCTGGGCAGAATGGACGGATGCAGCAGCACGCCATCGGCCAATGCGGCGCGTTTGCGGCTAAGCGCACCATCGCCGGGCATCCGCGCGCCCGTTGTGCCGGGGATCGGGCGGGCGGCGCGGCAGGCTTCTGCCAGGAACCCGGTTTCATGCTCGAACGCCTCACGGCCGCCGAACGCTTCAGGATCAATCACCTGCACATAGACCGATGCGCCCCATTGCGTTGGCGCTTGTGAGCGGCCAAATCCGTTCAGGCCGGATGTGAGGGCTTCCGCCATCAACCCAAGGCCGAAGCCTTTATGGCCACGATCCATTCCGCCGAGTGGCAGGAATGCACCGGGGGGATCTGTGAACAGCGCTTCTGGATCATCCGTCGCCTTGCCATCCGCGCCGATCAGCCATTCGCCTGGCAAGCGCCCGCCTTCGCCCTTGGCCCGCATCGCAAGGCCCATGGTGGTGCCAGACGCGGAGATATCGATCAGCACCGGATCGCCACTGGTCGGGTAGCCGAATGCGATGGGGTTTGGTGTGAACAGTGGCTCCGTCGCGCCAAATGGTGCCACGGCTTTCACCGATGGGTCCGAGCAGACCAGCAGGACAGCCAAGCCTTGATCCGTCGCGATTTCCAGGAATGCCGCCAAGCAGGCGATATGATGGGAGCGGCGGATCGAAATCGCCGCCAGCCCATGTTCCTTGGCCCGGCGGCTCGCTTCATCAACGGCCTTCCATGTCAGCCACACGCCAGAGAGATACTGCCCGTCCCACACACTGGCGACGGTCTTGTCAGAAATAACATCAATCTCGCCCGCGGCCGGCATTTTCCCTTCCAGCAGATTATTCAAATACCCCGGCGCCTGCGCCATCCCATGGGTGTCATGCCCCATAAGATCCCCTTCCACGAGGTACTTGCCAACGACTTCAGCCCGGTCGCGCGGCATACCGGCGGCGGTGAACAGGCTGGCGGTGAAATCAATCAAGTTAGCGGCGGTGTAGCGAGGCTGGGTCATAAGGGCGTCCATTGGTTTTGTTACCAATGGTTATGCCGCCTGCACCGCGGCATGCGCAAGCACGCCGCGCCCTACCATTCTATAGAAGATGGCACCGACGGCTGTATGAACGGCGGCTGTTAGGAATGCTTATGGTTCCAGAGCCCGACATCAGCCAAATGAAGGCTCTGGCATCTTATCCCTATATTAGCTAAGGGGCTGGCCTATCTAAGGGTTTCGGTTCAGAGGTTTGCCCACTTGCGTAATACTTTCAAGAGGTTTTCGGTGGGCCTGTGATTGAAGCGCCATTCGCACTCTTTGAGATAGAGGTGAAAGTGCTGGCTAGGGACGCC